>ONVK01000030.1 GCA_900321255.1 uncultured Lentisphaerota bacterium
TGCCCCTGTCTATTGCATCAGCTGCGCGGCAGGGCGAGAGCCTCTCTTACGGCCTCGCCGAACGCATCGGCCAGGGACATCATGCCCCAGTCGTTGGGAGGGCGTATGGTGCTTCATCGCACGGACACCGCCGTTCACGTTTGTCGTGACGCCGGCGGGAAGCCGGTCGTAGTAGTGCTCGGTGTCGTCGAACGCACGCACTTCGATCGGCAGGAGGCGCCCGTCTATCCATTTAAGGCCGTTGGTGACGACAATGCCGTCGACGGCCATCCTTGGATCGTACCTGGCGATGTCAGGGGCTGCGGCCAATGTCGCCGCCAGGAGACAGACGCATCCTGCCAGTGTCATTTCAGTTCGCTCCCTGTCAGAAGTTCCAGGTGACGCCTACGCCGCCCCACGCGAAGTCCTTGTACTGGCCGTAGTCGTTGCCATAGCCGGTTTCGCAGGCGTGGCGGAGATCGTGGTCGATCGTGTGGCACCAGTAGACCTTGGCGAAGAGGCCGAAGTGCGCGGCCAGCTGCCAGTTGAGGTCGAAGCCGAGACGCGAAGTCGCCATTCCCGAGCCGTTGAGCTCAGACCAGCCCGCCGTCGGGAAGCACCAGTTGTAGCGGTGCGAGCGGTAGACGAGCTCGAACGTAGGGGTGATCGTGATGTCGTCGGTGATGCCGATCGTCTTCTTGAGACCGCCGAGGAACAGGTTCGCCTTGTTCTCGTGGTACTCGTGGACCCACTTGAAGTAGGGCGTCACGTACGGGTTCTTCAGCTCGAAGTAGTGGTTCCAGTCCATCGTCGTGAACGTGGAGACGCTCGACTGGAAATGCCCGCGGCGGCCCCTCGCCCACTGCGTCTCGGGATGGTGGCCGCGATGGTGGGGATAGTAGTACCACACGACCTCGGTGCGGTAGGCAAGACCCCAGACCTTGTCGTCGTCGAACCAGAAGGTGTGGTCGAAGTGGATGTTGGGGTCGAATTCGTTGAACCACTTGCCGTACTGACCGTTGCGCTTGTCGGTGAGGTCAGAGTTGAACCAGAGGCCGACACCGACCGAACCGATGTCCCACGGGAGGTTCAGATTGCCCTCGGCGTACGTCTGCCATGTGGGCTCGGAGTTGAGGAGCGAGCCGTAGAGCTGGTAGCCGGAGTAGATTCCGGAGGAGCCGAATCCCCAGAAAAGCGGGGCGCCGTCCTCTTTCTCTGCCTCGGCGGGCTGGTTCGCCTGCGCCTGGGAGTCATCGGCCTTGGGCTCGTCGGCAAACGCGGCGAAAGCCGCGCACGCCGCAGCTGCGATCATTAGTTTTTTCATGTTTTGATCCTTTTTGTGGTTTGGTTGTGTACGGGGAAACCCATGTCTCAGGCCTTTGCCTTGTCTCCGCCGAAGCGGTCGGCGTCCTTGATGGACGGCGCGGTCTCGGAGAACTCGAAGTCCTTGCCGGGGAGGATGGCGTTCAGGACAATGCCCATGAGCGCTCCGACGGCGAGCCCGGAGAGCGATATCTTGAGCGACCCTACGGTGAACGCGATCGCACCCGCCTTCGAGAACGAGATGCCGAGCGTGAGGACGAGGATGAGGGCGGCGATGAGCATGTTGCGGCTCTTTCCGAGGTCTACCTGGCTCTCGACGAGGTTCCTCACGCCCACGGCGGAGATCATCCCGTAGAGGATGAACGAGACGCCGCCGATCGTCGCGCCGGGGATCGTGCCGATGAAGGCCGAGAACTTCGGGCAGAACGATACGAGGATCGCGAGGCAGGCGGCGATGCGGATGACGCGGGGATCGTAGACCTTCGAGAGCGAGAGGACGCCAGTGTTCTCGCCGTACGTAGTGTTGGCGGGAGCGCCGAAGAGCGAGGCAAGGCAGGTTGCGAGGCCGTCGCCCAGCATCGTGCGGTGGAGGCCCGGGTTCTCGAAGAAGTTGCGCTTCACGGTCGAGGAGATCGCCGAGACGTCGCCGACGTGCTCCATGATCGTCGCGAACGCAAGCGGGAAGACGATAAGAATCGCGCTCGTGATCCTGCCCCAGTCCGGGCTCGAGAGGATCGGGAACACCGTGTTCCCCATCTTGACGGGGAGGCCGATCCACGCTGCGGAGGCAACGCCGGAATAGTCGATCGACTGGCTGAGGCCGAGCTTGCCGAGGATTACCGCGGCAATGTATGAGAATATGACGCCCATGAGGATCGGGATGATCCTGAACATGCCGCGGGCGAATATCGAGAACCCTATCACGGTCGCTATCGCGACGAGGGCGACGGGCCAGTCTGTCGTGCAGCTGTTGATCGCGACGGGAGCGAGTACGAGGCCGATGCCGATGATGATCGGACCCGTCACGACGGGCGGGAAGAACTTCATCACGGTCTTGACGCCGCAGGCCTTGACGAACCCGGCTACCACAAAGTAGAGGAGCGACGACGACGCGACGCCGAGACAGGCGTACTGGAGCATCTTCGTCTTGTCGCAGTCCTCGAAGCCGGCCGCGCCTGCCATCCCGGCGAGCGCAAAGTATCCGGCGAGGTAGGCGAACGACGAGCCGAGGAACGCCGGGACGATGCGCTTCGTGAGGAGATGGAAGAGGAGCGTGCCGAGGCCCGCCCAGAGAAGCGTTGCGCTCGGGGAGAGGCCGGTGAGGATCGGCACGAGGATCGTCGCGCCGAACATCGCGAACATGTGCTGAACGCCGAGCACCGCCATCTTCGGGATGCCGAGCGTGCGGGCGTCGTAGACCGCCTCGCCGGCCCTGTACTTGTCGCGCAGACGGGCGATGGCATGCGCAAGCGCCGCCGATTCGTCGGGCGTGACGACGCCGTCTTCGGCAATCGAGACCAGGAGCTTTTCGAAAAGCGCGAGGTCGTTGTCCTTCGCCGCAAACGGATGGACGAGGCCTATGAGCGCCTTCGTCTCGTCTATGTCGGCCTTTCCGTCCGCGAACGTGAACTTCTCCGCAGCCGTAAGGAGCTGCGAAATCATCCAGGAACTGTCATTCTGTCGTGTAGCCATTGTCGTTTCCTTAGTTAGTTTCGTTGGCAAGTCATTTTCCGGGGTACTTGAGGAGAGTGGCGACGTCGTAGCCCTTGAGAAGCCCGGCCCTCGCGCCAAAGCCCTCGAGCTCGATCGGGAAGATCATCTTGACGACCGTGCCTCCGAGACGCTCGACAAGCCGCGCCGCGGCGGCAGCCGTGCCGCCCGTCGCGAGCAGGTCGTCTACGATCACGGCCTTCTCCCCGCGGATCACGGCGTCGGCGTGCATGTGCAGCGTCGCCTTCCCGTATTCGAGGTCGTAGTCCTCCGAGATCGTGCGGCGCGGAAGCTTCCCGGGCTTGCGGATCGGCACAAACGCCTTTCCGAAGCGCGCGGCGATGGCCGCGCCGAAGATGAAGCCGCGGGATTCCGGCGCCGCGACAAGGTCGAAGCTGACGCCCTCCAGCGCCTCGGCGATCTCGGACAGCGCGAGGTTGAAGCCCTCGCCGGACTCGAGTATCCCCGTCACGTCGCGGAAAAGCACCCCCGGCTTCGGGAAGTCGGGTATCTCGCGGACGTAGTCGGCGAGACGCGGACGGCCCGAGAGGAGCTTGTCCATCAGACGCGCGATCTGGAACGACTCCTCGTCCGTCACGACCCCGTCCTGCCTGACGCGCTGCAGGAGCGCTTCGAGCTCGCAGGCCCCGGGCTCGCCCTTCAGGACGAACGGCCGGATCGTCCTCAGTATCACGGAAGTCTCGCCGAGCGTCACGCGCCCGTCGTACATCACCGCCGTCCGCAGCGAATCGAGGATCTTGAGCAGTCTGTAGTCGCCGACCATCCCATCCTCCCTACATCATTGCGTACTTGGCGATGAAAAGAGCCGTCAGGATGTACATGATCCAGTGGATGCGGCTGAACTTGCCGGCAAGCGCGTTTATGACCGTGTACGAGATGACGCCGAACATGATGCCCTCCGAGATCGAATAGGTGAACGGCATCGCCACGATCGTGAGGAAGGCCGGAACCGCCTCTCCCGCGTCGCGCCAGTCGATGTCGGCGCAGGACGATAGCATCAGATAGCCGACGATGATGAGCGCCGGAGCCGTCGCAAAGCCCGGGACCGCGAGGAAGATCGGAGCGAAGAGTATCGCGAGCGCGAAGAGCGCGGCGGAAGTGACTGCGGTGAGGCCCGTCTTGCCGCCGGCCGCAACGCCGGACGCAGACTCGACATATGTCGTCGTCGTGGAAGTGCCGAAGACGGCTCCCACAGATGTCGCGATGGCGTCGGCGCAGAGCGCCCCCGAAATGCGCGGGAGCTTGCCCTCCTTCGTGAGGAAGCCACCCTTCATCGAGACGCCGATGAGCGTGCCGAGCGTGTCGAAGAGGTCCACGAAGAAGAACGCGAACATCACGACGAAGAAGTCGAGCGACTTGGCGAGCGCCCAGCCGGAACCGACGACCTCGCCCTTCACGGTGTGCGTCCAGTGCTCGGGCGAGAAGAGCGCGCCGATGGTCGAGCCGAACTCCCTGAACGCGCCGGCGATGTCGCTGACCGCGAAGCTCGGATAGGTCGAGAAGAACTTCGCCTCGGCGTTCGGCACGTAGAGCCCCGTCGCCTCGGCGACCATGCCGAGGACCCAAGTCGCGAAGATGCCGAGCAGAATGGCGCCCTTGAACCCCTTCACGAGCATGAAGCCCGTCAGGACCGTGCCGACGAGCGCGAGAATCGCCGTCACGCCCTGCGTATGGAAACTCCCGGCATCCCTGAAGCTGACGAGCGAAACGAGCGTCGCGTCGCTGTTCACGATCACCTTCGCCGTCTGCAGCGCGATAAAGCATATGAAAAGGCCTATTCCGGCCGCCACCGCGCGCTTGAGCGTGATCGGTATCGAGTTGAATATGCTTTCCCGAACGGGCGTCAGCGAAAGCGCGAGGAATACAAGGCCCTCCACGAACACCGCGAGAAGAGCAAACTGCCAGCTGTAGCCCATGCCGAGCACGACGCCGAACGTGAGGAACGCGTTGAGTCCCATGCCCGGAGCGAGGACGAACGGATAGTTCGACATGAACGCCATGAGGAGCGTTCCGACGACAGCCGCCACGGCCGTCGCCATGAAGACGCCGCCTCGCGGAATGCCGGCGACGGACAGGATGTTGGGGTTGACGGCGAGGATGTACGCCATCGTCATGAACGTCGTGATGCCGGCCGCGACCTCGACCTTGACCGTCGTCCTGTTTCTCTTGAGCTTGAAGACCCTGCCGAGGAAGGTCGTCTCGGGTTCTTCGCTCTCGGCCTCGCGCGTAAGCCACTTGAGGTGGGCGCCGATGCGCACCGACTCCTCTGGCGTCACGACGCCGTCTTCAAGGACGTCCTCGAGCGCCTTCACGAACTCGGCCATCTCCGCGCTCTTCTCGGCGCGCTCCTTGGCGTAGGCGAGGAGGATTACCGCCTCGGCGCGGTCTACCTTGCCGTCTTCGAGAATCGTCTTCTCGAGTTTGCGTATCGATTCCTTGATGTCGTTCATTTCCTGTCCTTTCGATCCGGCGGCAGACGCTAGATGATGTTGAGTATGTCGGAAAAGCCCGTTATGTCGAACACTTCCTTGACGGAGGGCTGGACGCCTGCGATCTGGAGCGTTCCGCCCTTCGCCATCATCGTCTTGTGGGCGGTGAGCATGAGCCTAAGCCCCGCCGAGCTCATGTACGGCACATCCGCAAGATCGATGACGACTTTCGTCGCGTCGCCGAACTTGAGCCCTGCCTCGAGTTCCGGCGCGGTTACGGTATCAACGCGTCCGCTGACGGAAATGGTCAGCGTGCTTCCCTCTGTGTTAGTTTTTATCTCCATATTCTTTTCCCATTGTAAGTATGTTCCTGTCGTTGTTCCGCCTGTAGGTGACAGGCGACATCGTCTTCTTGACGATCAAGATTCCAAGCCCGCCGACCTCGCGGTCATCGGCGCAGAGCGTCGTGTCGGGGTCGCGGTGCGCAAGCGGATCGAACGGCTTGCCGTTGTCCGTTATGACGAGGCGCACGCCGTCCGGATGGCGGGTTCGCTCCACCGTAAGCGTCCAGTCCGTCGCGCCAGAATAGCGCACGATGTTCGCGAATATCTCGTCCGCCGCGACCATCATGATGTTCGAGCAGTCGTCCGGCACGCCCTCAAGCGCCTTCGCGAGGTCGGCGGACGCCTTCGAGAGGTCTTCCATCGTCGGCCTGTACTCGCCGGTGAACGTCGCGGGCTCGCCGCGGTAGCGCATGACGAGCTGCGTGCAGTCGTCCGCCTGCTCCGCGCCGGCGGCATGGCGGCGAACGTCCTCTATCACGGCCGACAGAAGTTCGCCGCGCCTCCCGGAGCAGCCTGACACGGTCTTGAGGAGCTGGTCGTCTCCGTATAGCTCTCCAGCCGCGTTGTGCTGCTCGACGATCCCGTCGGTGTAGAGGTATATCGCGTCGCCCGGCTCAAGCTGCAGCTCCTGCACGCGGTAGCGCACGCCCGCCATCGCGCCGAGAACGAGCGAGGGCCTGGACCTGAGGTATTCGACTTTTCCGCCGAGTCTGACGATCGGAGGATTGTGCCCTGCGTTCACATACGACACGTGTCCCGTGCGGATGTTCAGCTCGCCGGCCCAGGCAGTCACGAAAGTGTTGGAGGTATTCCCCTCGCAAAGGGCATCGTTCGCCTCCTCGATGACCTGTTCGATCGGTTTCCCCGTCTGCGCGGCGCTCTTTATCTGCGCCTTCGCCCTCATCATGAACATCGCGGCCGGGACGCCCTTCCCGCTCACGTCCGCAACGAGGAACAGCACGCGGTCAGGCCCGGTGAAGTAGAAGTCGTAGAAGTCTCCGCCGACTTCCCTCGCCGTGTCCATCGACGCCCAGATGTCGAAACTCGTCTCGTCGGGGAACGGGGGAAACACGTTGGGGATCGCCGCCAGCTGTATGTCCGTCGCCATCTTGAGCTCCTTCGCGGTCTGGAGCTTGATCTGGTTGCGGACGAAGGATGAGATCACGAATCCGACGAGAAGCGCGACGAACACGAGCGCCGCGCCGTTCAACACGGCGGTCGCGCCTACAAGGACGTCGCGCTGCACAGCTGCGGAGTCCTTGGGGATCATGATGTACGTCGGAAAGCCCTCGATTTCCTTGCGCTTCCAGTAGAAAGAGCTGTCGGGATCCTCCCAGTGCGCACCCTCGCGGTTCGGCTCCTCGTAGTCGGAGAGAATTAGCCCGGACATCGTAGTCACCACTATTCCGCCATTCCCGCCGACGCGCCAGTTGCGGAAGAGGTCCATGAGCGAGGAGCGCGACAGGCCGCGGAGCGACTCGCCGTCGCAGCCGATTTCCACGAAGCCGCCTGTCGACGGCATCCAGACCCCGATGAACTTGCGCCACGCGCCGTTCGCGGTGTTCGAGCGGTACGGCTGGCAGTATTCGGTGTCCGGTCCGGTGACGAGGCACATCATGTCCTCGGCCTGGCCGCCCGCCGTCTTGAAGTTGAAGGCCGGCCGGTCGGCGGAGGCGAGGTAGTCGGTCACCGACGAGGCAACGATGTCTCCATTCGTGTCGGCGACGCTGATCTCCGTGACGTGAAGCTCCCTGGCGAGCGCCTGAAGCGACGCAGTGTCCACGGGATAGCCGTCCTCCTCTATCCGCTCGCGAACAGCCATGCACTGCAGGACAAGCCTTTCCTCTACGCAGTCCGACATCTCGTCCTCGACGTTCTCGAACGTGCGGTCGATCAGCTTGTACGCGTCGCGCTCCGAGAGCCGCGAGTGGAGGAACCACGTGAACGCCATCGACAGCAGGAACGCCGCGAAGACGCTCAGCACAAGCTTAAGGTTGAGGCTGCGGCGCTGCGTCATTTCGCCCCTCCTTCCGCTATGACGGCATTGGCCGCCGCAAGCACGTCGGGGCGACGCTTGTCAACCGCGACCCCGTAGAACTCGCGCGTCTGCAGAGGCGAGACAGCGAGCTTCCCTCCGGACGCCTCGGCAAGTGTCGTCAGCTGTACGCCGTCGAAGAGCACCGCGTCGACCTCGTCCCTCCTGAGCGCAGCGATGGCGTCCTGGATGCGGATATAGCGCTTGGGGTCGCATCCGTGCAGGCAGAGGTAGACGTCGTGAGCAGAATCGGACTCGATGCCGATGCGGATGGCGTTGAGCTGCGACATGCGGGGCTTCTTTCCGTCCGTCCTGTACAGGAAGCGCGCACCGCCCTCCCCATAGGGTTCGGAGAAGTCGATGTCGCGGCGCCGCGCCTCGGTCATCGTGATGGTCGCGATGGAGAAATCGGCGGTGCCGGCCTTGAGACGCGGCAGGATCTCGATGAAATCGACGCCTTCCATGACCATCTTGCGGCCCATCTTCGCGGCGATCTTCCGCGCGAACTCGACGTCCGTACCGACGATTTCGCCGGCCTCGTTCCTGTAGCAGCACGGCGGCTCGGTCGGGTTCGCGAGAAAGAGAAGCGGACGCGACATGTCGGTGACGCGCGGATCGACCGTTTCCCGCCTGTCCTTGTCGGAACAGCCGGCGAACACGGCGAGCGCGAGCAGCATGCATAGTCGTTTCATAGCTTGAACATGTTCCTGTTGAACCCTGTTGTCGTCATGTTTCGCCGCGCGGGGATCGCCACCATCAGGTTCGCGACGAGATACGAGCGCAGCGACGAAGCCGTCGAGTCGGCGTCGGTTATGTCAAAGAGCTTCCCGTCGTCGCGGATCACCACCGTGATGCCGTTCGACCAGTCGACCGATATCTCCGCATGCGTCCGCCTGCCGGCGTTTCTGTCCTTTACGAGCATCAGCGTCTCCTCGATGAGCAGCGAGACGAGCCCGGACTTGCGGTCGTCCATCCCCCTGCGCGTGCCGAGGAACCTGCCGACTGTGGCGGACGCGTCGCAGATCGCCTTCGTGTCAAGCACCAGGTCGTAGACGCGCGAAGCGCGAATCCGCGCACGGTCGAGGAAAAGCGGGAACGCCCTGCGGCCACACCTGAAGGCGACATACACCGCGACGAGGCCGATGGCGGCGTAGGGACTTGCCGCGAGCGCGGACCACACGCCGCACTCGCCGAAGAGCCAGCCGGCCGCCGGAGCGAGCGCGACCGGCAGCACGAAAGTCGCGAGCGCCGTCACGCCGACGGCAAGCCCCTCTCGGACGCGGAAGGTGTAGTAGGAGTTGAGCAGCATCACAAACGCCGTGCCGACGAGCCCGAGCGAGACGATGCGCACCGCGGTGCGGGCGGCCTCGGCGAGCGACGGATCGGTGATCCCGACCATGGACACGACGAGCTGCGGGAACGCGACGGCGAGAAGCGTAAGCACCAGCCCCTCGGCCGCGGAGACGCGCGCCGCGAGGCCCATTATGCGGCGCGTGAGGCGGTCGTTGCCCTCGCCGATGTAGACGCTCGCGAGCGGCTGCGCCGCGGTCGCGACCCCGTCGAAGGCCTCGCTCACCCCGAGTATCACGAGAACCGCGGCAAGCACCGGAAGCCTGCCTTCGCCGAAACGCGAAATGATGTAGAGGTTGAGCATCAGCGTGAGACCCGCCTGGCAGAGGCGTATGCTCGCGTCGCCGAGCGCGCACGCGCAGATTCGCCCGGTGTCCGCAAGCGAGAAATGCCGCACGAACGCCATCGAGTTCTCCTCTCGGCGAAGGTGCATAAGGAGGACGCACAGCGCCATGAGGTGCCCGACCGTCGTGCCGATGGCGCACCCTGTGTAGCCGTAGCGCATCGTGAGCGGAATGGATAGCGCGCAGTTGCCGAGAAGCTGCGCGATGTAGGCGCCGGCGCATACACGCCCGTCGCCGTCGGCATAGCCCATGGACGAAAAGTAGAACGACAGCGGCTCGAGAACCGCGCACGGGAGAAACCACACCCAGTACTCTCGAGCGCCGGCCAGCACCGCGCCGGATACGCCGAACGCCGCGGTCGCGGCGTTGCGCGAAAGCGCGAGCGCGCCCATGAGGAGAAGCCCGAACCCGAGCGCAGACCAGAGGCCCTGGGTCAGCAGTTCGCTCGCGCGCCTGCGGTCGAAGCGCCCCATCTCCATCGCGTAGAGGACGCTCGTCCCTGTTCCGACCAGCAGCGCGACGAAAGACACGACGTTGAACATCGGCTGCATCAGGTTTATGACGGAAAGCCCTTCCTCGCCTATGATCTGCCCGCAGATGACGCTGTCGGAAAGCCCCATCAGGTACTCCGCCGCCATCGCGAAAGTCGCGGTGGGAAGGAATCTGGCGAACTTGTTGGCGGCAAAGGTCATAGTTTCCTGTTTGGGATTATACCAAATAGCGCCTCTTTAGTGTGGAATTTCTTCATCCGTTGTATCGTACGATCAGCTGCGTGCAGTCGTCCGCCTGCTCCACAAGCCCGCCGTACGCGACGACAGCGTGGAAGACGGCGCGCAGCAGAGGCGACGAACCGCCTTCGACAGCCGCGACGCCGTTCGAGAGCATCGACTCAAGCGAGAAGCGCAGCCTCTCCTCGCCGAACAGGTCTCCGCGCTCGTCGGGTTGCTCTGTGATTCCGTCCGTGTAGAGGTAGATCGCCTCGCCGGGACGGAGCGTCAGCTCGTGCGACTTGTACGTGATCCCCTCCATCGCGCCGAGCATCAGGCCCGACCTGTCGCGGACGAACTCCGGCGCGGAGCCGGACGAAGTCCGGATCGGCGGGTTGTGCCCCGCGTTCACGAAGGTGACGACGCCAGTCGTCAGGTTCAGCTCGCCAAGCCACGCCGTGACGAACATGTTCGCGTCGTTGTCGCGGCTCAGCGCGTCGTTCGCCCTCTCGGCGACCTCGGCGAGCGGAAGCCCCGTCTGGGCGATCCCCTTGATCGTGGTCTTCGCGCGCATCATGTACAGCGCCGCGGGAACGCCCTTCCCGCTGACGTCCGCAATCATGAACATGAACCTGTCGGAGGTGATGAAGTAGAAGTCGTAGAAGTCGCCGCCTATGTCGCGCGCCGCCTGCATCGTCGCCACGATGTCCATCCTCGTCTCGTCGGGGAAAGGCGGGAAGACGCGCGGAATCGCGCTCTCCTGGATGTTCGTGGCCATCTCCATCTCGTGCTTGCGCTGGGCGGCGAGCTGGTCGCGCACGTAGTGCGCGATCACGAGCCCCACGAGGATCGCCGCGAGTATCAGGGCCATTCCGTTCAGGAACGCGGAGGTCGCCACAAGGACCCGCCTCTCGACGACCGCCGTCCTCTTCGGAATCACGACGTATACGGGGAAGCCCTCGAACATGCGCTTCTCCCAGTAGTTATCCTCGCCGGGGTCGCGCCACTGCCCGCCCTCCTGCCCCGCAACTGGATGGGAGATGATCGTCCCGTTGTCGGTCGTTATGAAGATGCCACCCTCGTCTCCGCTCACGTGCCAGCCGTGCGTGAGGCCGGTGAGGGCGGAGCGCGCAAGGTTGCGGAGGGCCTTCTCCCGTGCGCCGACGAGCACAAATCCGCCTTCGGGCATCCAGACCCCGACGTACTTGATCTTCTCGCCGCGGAGCGTGCTCGGAAGAGGCGGCTGCGCAAGCTCGAACCCTTCCGTCAGAAGCGACGCAAACTCGTGCGCCTGGCCCTCGGCCGTGTTGAAGTTCAGCGCCCCGACCTCTTCGCGTCGCGCACTGTGGGAGAGATTTCCGTCCGCATCCGCTATGCATATCTCGTCCACCCCGAGTTCGTCCGCGAGCGCGCGGAGGCGCCTGCTCGACTCGTCAGGGTCGTTCCACCACGGCTGCCCCTGCATCTCGTAGACTTTGTCGCGCACCACCATCGCCTGGCGGAACATGCGCGCGTCCACGCGCTCGCGTATATCCACCGCCACGTCGCTGAACACATTGTCGATGAGGTGCTTCGTGTCGCGCCATGTAAGCTGCTCGTGAAGCATCCACGTAAGCACGAGCGAGGCGACGAACGCAAGCGCAACGGCGCCGACGAGACGCCGCGCGAGCTTGCGCTGTGCAGTTCCCATCACCATCTGCGCCGCCTCCTCTTGCCGGCCGTTATCACCATGTCGAGCGCCTTCTTGAGCCGCGTGTCGCCCTTGCGCACGGCTATGCCGAAGTTCTCGCGCGTCTCGAGGCGGGACGCGGCGAATTCGCCGTTCGAGTTCTCCGCGTCTATGCGAACCGCGCAGCTGTCGAAGAACATCGCGTCGAGCCGCTTCGCCTTGAGGTCATCCATCGCATCGACGTAGGAGCCGTAGCGGACGGGATCGAGCCCATGCGAGGTCAGGTAGAAGTCGTAGGTCGACGCATCCATCGTGCCGATGCGCATCTTCTCGGCGCGGATCATCGTCGGCATCTCCTCTCCCGCGCGGTAGAGGAACATCCCTCCCTCCGTCGCGTAGGGAACCGTGAAGTCCACGGTCTGCAGCCTGCCCTCAGTGATCGTTATGCCGGACGCGGCCATATCGGCCTCCCCTGCGCTTACCATGGTCAGCAGGTTCGGGAACTTCTCCTTGCGTATCTCGAGCTTGCACCCAAGCTTTGCCGCCGCCGCGCGCGCGATGTCTATTTCCAGACCGACTATCTCGCCCGTCTCGTCGTCGCAGTAGGAATACGGGCGGGTGTCAGTCGTGGTGACGAGCAAAAGCACGTTGTTCGTGCGGGCGGGAGGAGGAGGCGGCGCGTCAGCGTCGCGCCCGCTGCATCCGGCGGAAAGCATCGCGGCGAGAACGAGCGCCGCAGCCGACAGTGTATAGACTCCTCCCCTCATCTACCAGTATCGCCTGAAGCGGTCAGAGGGTGCCGAAAATGCGGTCGCCGGCATCGCCAAGACCAGGAACGATGTAGAAATGGCTGTTCAGGCGCTCGTCTTTGGCCGCGGTGAACACAGGGACGTCGGGATGCTCCTTCTCGACCTTCGCAATGCCCTCCGGCGCGGCAATGAGGTTGAGGAAGACGATTCGCCTGTAGCCGAGCTTCTTGAGCTGGGCGAACGCATCGCACGCGCTCCCGCCCGTCGCGAGCATCGGGTCGATCACGATCGCGAGCTCGTCGTTCTTCGCCGGCGGAACTTTCGCGTAGTACGGAATCGGCTCGGCCGTCGCCTCGTTGCGCTGCATGCCGAGAACGCCGACCTTCGCGTACGGAAGGACGTGCAGCATCGCGTCGAGCATGCCCATTCCGGCGCGGAGAATCGGGACGATCACAATGGAGTCCTCGATCTTCACGCCCGTCGTCTTCGCGACAGGGGTCGTGACCGGGATCTCGACGGTCCGCAGGTCCTTGAGACTCTCGATTGCAAGAAATTCCGTTATCTCGTTTACGAGCTCGCGAAACTGCTTCGGCTTTGTGTTGATGTCGCGCATAAGCGTGACGCGGTGCTTTACAAGTGGATGGTTCAGGACTGTATGCATAAGAGAGTTTAAAGTTTAAAGTTCAAAGTTCAAAGTTTAAAGTTGGAAGTTGGGAGTTGAGAATTGAAAGTTGAGAGTTGAGAGTTTGATGTTTGGTCTTTAAAGTTTAGGTTTGAAGTTCGAAGATTTTGAGGCTTACGGTGCTATTATACATTAAGGAACGACGAGACGCAAATACCAATCCACAAGCTGCGGACCGAAGAACATCCACGAAAGACACCCTATGCAGATGTACGGCCCATACGGTATTGGCGTAAAACCACCAAGTTTTGTCTTGGAAAGAAGAATTAACGACACACCGACGACGCTACCGACGACCGAGGAGAGGATGAGAGTCACAAGAACCGCAATCGGTCCGAAGAGCGCACCGACCGCCCCCATAAGGAATACGTCGCCCATTCCCATGGCCTCGCGCTTGAACGCCTTCGAGCCCACCCAGCGCACAAACCAGAGGAGTCCGAAGCCAAAGACAAGGCCACTTATGGAGTACGCGAGCGGGAAGTACATCCTCAAGTCGGAGAAGTCGAACGCGAAGTTTCGAGTGCTTGCGCTGACGAACGTCCAGAACAGGACGCCGAGCACCATTCCTCCGACCGTCGTGAAGTCGGGGAGAAGCTGGTGGTCGAAGTCGATAAACGAACCGGCAATCATCAACGATATCCAAATCCACCAGACAAGCAGGATGATGATTCCAGCAATGTAGGTGACCTGCCCGAACGGAGCGACGACCGGCTTCCCGTCGCCGCCGAACAGATGCAAGAACACCGCAAGGAACAGCAGACCGCCCAGGAGCTCCACGAAGATATACCGCGGCGAAATCGGCGCACGGCAGTTGGCGCACTTGCCCCTGAGCGCAAGCCACGAGAGGATCGGAATGTTCTGGTACCACCTGATCGGCGAGTTGCACTTCGGGCAGTGCGACGGCGGGGAGACGATCGACTCGCCCCTTGGCGCGCGCCAGATGACGACGTTGAGGAACGACGCAATGCACGCCCCCAGCCAAAAGCTGAAAAACGCCAATATCGGCATAAGTTCTTTTAGGATGTTGGCGTGCTGATTCATGTCACTCGCTCTTCAGTTCGCGGCCCATCATCGACTCGACGGCCTTCCGGGCGTCGAAGTCCTCGTAGCAAAGCGCGTAGACGAGATCGCAGATGGGCATCTCGACGCCAAGCTTCGCGGCAAGGTCGTGGACAACCTTCGAGTTCCAGACGCCTTCGGCCACCATCTGCATCGAGCCGAGAATGTCCTTTATCTTCTCGCCCTTCCCAAGCCGCTCGCCGACGGAATGGTTTCGCGAGTGGACCGATGTGCAAGTGACGATGAGATCGCCTATCCCGGCGAGCCCGGAAAGCGTCTCGGGCTTACCGCCGTAGGCGAGCACGAAGCGCTTCATCTCAGCGAGACCGCGCGTGATGAGCGCGGCCCTCGTGTTGTCGCCGAAGCCCATGCCGTCGGAGCAGCCGACGGCAATCGCGATGACGTTCTTGACGGCGCCGCCTATCTCTACGCCGACCGGATCGGGCGAAGTGTAGACGCGGAACTTGGGGCCAGACCAGACGCGCTGGACCTTCTTCGCCTTCTCCTCGTCCTCGCACGCGGCGACGATTGTAGTCGGAATCCCTCGGCTCACCTCCTCGGCGTGAGTCGGCCCTGCGAGCGCGACTACGCTCTTTATCCCGAGTATCTCCTTCGCGAGCTCCGTCATGCGCTTGTTTGACGATTCGCAAAGCCCCTTCGTGAGCGAGACGACGAGCTGGTCGTCGGTTATGAGACCCCTGAAGCCCTCCATCACCGACGCAAAGAACTTGCTCGGCGGCGCGAGAACGACGATTTCGGCGCCCTTCACCGCCTCTTCGCGGTCGGAAGTAAGCTTCAGCGCGTCGGGCAGAACGACGCCCTTCAGGAACTTCTCGTTTCTCCTGGTGCGGCGCTGCTCCTCTATGTAGTCCGGGAACGCGCCCCATACCGTCACGTCATGCCCATAGCCAACGAGAAGCAGCGCATTCGCCGTTCCCCATCCACCATCGCCAATCACCGCAATTTTCATGCGTATATTATACCAAATTCCACCCTACCTGGAATCAGCCTTCTTCTCTATCCTGTCTAAATAAGCCGTCGCGAACCTGCGTGCCCATATGATGCGCTCGTCAGCCGGGTCTCCGCCGGCGCGAAGGATCCTGTCGGCCGCTTCAACGGCCGCGGAGAATGCCTTGCGAGCCGCAGCAATGTCGCCGCGCCCGCGGTCGTAGAAAGTCCTGCCGCGGCACACAAGCAGCTCTGGATCGTCCGGGTTCCGCCCGAGGCCCTCGCTGACGACGCGAAGCGCAAGGGCCTTGTCCTTCATAGAGCTGTCGGCGATGAACCACGCGGTAGTCCAGGCGTCGATGTTGTGGGGGTCGGCCTTGACCGACGCCCAGAACCACGGCATCATCTCGACAGATTCGGCCCCGGCGAGATGCCTGTGGATTTCCGGCGCACGGACATGTTCATTGATCCAAGCCCAGGGATCGTCGGAGAAACAGTGTTTCCCCTCGTGCTCCCCGTCGTGGTCGTCGAGATCGTCGTCATGCCCATGCTCGCATTCGTGACAGACGTGATGATCGCCTTCTCCGTGCTCGTCGTGATTGTGCGAGCCGAGATGGTCACAGTCCACGTCGATTCCGCCGTGGTAATACGTGTCCGCCTTGTGAACAAGCGCGCGGCTGATCGTCCCGCGCGCGTCGCCGAACGCGACGGCAAGAGCGCCTTCGCCCTTCACTACCTGGGGCATCGCGTCGCCGCCGCGGAGTTGGCGCATCGCGGACGGAACGGCCAGCGCGGCGAAGGCCGCGGCGGCGAGAGCTGTTGCGCCAAGCCTCACAGGCGCCTCCTGCGGAGAACGAGCGCGGCGAGCATAGAGCAAGACGACCGAGAACACGATTCCGTCAACTGCGCCCCAGCCGTGGACGAGGCGCTGGCGCATGTCGAAGAACTCGGCGTGCGGAGCGACCGCGTAGACGGCTTTCACGACCCAGGCGAGCGCGGGATTGAGGCCTTCGGCGTATTCGGGGAGCTGCCGCCCGAAGAAGAACATGCCGACAAGAACTATTGCGGAAAGCGACAGATTCGCAGAGGCCGTCACGAGAAGCGAGCCGAGGAGCGACACGGCGACGGCAAGCGCGACGAATGCGAAATGAAGCACGATGGCCTGCGGCAGTTCCGCGGCAAATGCGCCGCCCCTGAGGAGCACGCTCGCGACGAAGAGGACATAGAAGAACGCAAGCGCCGACCACGCCGCTGCGACCGCGCCGATGTACTTGCCGACGAGAAGCCGTCCGCGCGAGATCGGCTTTGCGAGAAGCGGGTAGATCGTGCGCGACTCGAATTCCGGCGGAAAGAGCCGCTGCCCCGCACCGAGCGCGATGAAGAGCGAGAAGCCCCAGACGAGAAGGAGCGCCATCTCGTCGAGGTAGCGCGACGCGCCCGCGGCGCCAAAAGGCGTCGCCATCGAAAGCGGCACCATGAGCGCAAGGCCAAGCAGCAAGAGCGCGAATACATCATTGCGCCGCCACAGCTCGAGGAAAGAGAGCTTAACGAGAGAGCGCACCTGCCTGAGGAAAAGTTTCATTTCGCCTCCTCCAGGGTCTTGAGGAAAAGTCGCTCAAGATTGGCGGCTCCGTCTCCTGCGAGATCCCTCACCGGTCCCTGGTAGACGCAGTGGCCCTTCTTCATTATCGCGACGCGGTCGCAGAGAAGCTCGGTCTCGCCAAGTTCGTGCGAGGAGAAAAACACTGTTTTGCCGCGCCTCTTGAGATCCAGCAGGAGTTCCCGGAAATGGATGCGCGCGAGCGGGTCGAGCCCCGTGAACGGCTCGTCGAGGACAAGGAGATCTGGGTCGTTCAGGAGCGCCTGCGCGATTCCGGCGCGCTGGAGCATCCCCTTGGAATATGTCTTGAGCGGACGCTTCGCGGCATCGGCGAGCCCGACGGCATCGAGGAGCTCGTCCGTGCGCCTCCTCACCGTCTTCGCGTCGAGCCCGCATATCCCGCCGTAGAACGAAAGCAGTTCGCGCGCGTCGAGATAAGGGTAGTACGTCGCGACCTCGGGCATATAGCCGATATGCGAGCGGACGCGTGGATCGGAAGGATCGCCGCCAAGCACCTTGACTGTGCCGGACGTGGGGGCGAGAAGCCCAAGCGTCATCTTTATGGTCGTCGTCTTCCCTGCGCCGTTGGTGCCGAGGAAACCGACGATCTCTCCAGGCGCAAGCGCGAGGGAGAGCCCGTCGACGGCCTTCACGGATCCGAAAGAGCGCGAGACGCTGTCGATGTCAACTGCGCTGCCAGATTTCATTTTTTGCCTTCTTTCGCAAATGCGAGGATATCCGCGGCGACAAGGGGATTCTGGAACGTGAACGCGAAGCGCGCGGTAAATGTGCCGCGGTCTGTCTCGAAGATGATTCCACCTGGCTCGACGGCGAAAGACCTGAACTCAGAAAACGGGATCGCAAAGTCAAGCTCCTTGCCCGCGAAGGCGATACCTCTGCTCGTGATGTAGCAGTGCGTGCGCTGGTCGACGTTGCACTTCCGCCTGAAATGCGGGAGCGCAACGTCGCTGGGGCGTCCCAGCCTGCTCGGCCCGGCGTAGCCGTCGTACGGCGGCTCGGAGAGGGAAGTGTAGAGCGTCCCCTTCTCGTGGAAGAATATAAGGTCTGTCTTTCCAATGGACGCGAGGCTCGCCGTCTTTCCCCTTCCCGCGGGATGCGGGCTAAGGCCGGAAGTCCCGCCTTCGGCAAGCCACTTCGCATGGCGCTCGCGGTTGCGGCGCACGCGGCTCCTGCGCCGCGTCCAGACTACGACCATCGGTATCACAAGCCAGAAAAACGCAAACGCCACCGCAATTAGGCCGAGCGCGTGCATGAACCACGGCTTGTCGAGATTGTCCAGGTCCTGGTAGATGAACCAGAACATCCCGCCGAGGAACACGAAGGCGATCAGCTTTCGCAAGGCATAAATCATGGCGGTAATTATAGCATAAATCGGCTACTGAGAGAACTATGCGAATCCTATCTCCCGGAGCAGCCATCCTACCGGTACTTCACTATGCACCAAATTGCCTTCACGCCGTCTTTCCAACCGATTTTCTTGCCCTCGGCATAGGTGCGACCAGAGTATGATATGCCAACTTCATAGACACGCAGCCCGGCGCGCGCAACACGCGACGTGATCTCCGGCTCGAAACCGAACCGATCCTGCTGCAAGTGCGGCAAGATTTCCATAAGCGCCTCGCGGCGAAAAGCCTTATAGCACGTCTCCATGTCGGTAAGATTCAGATTCGTGAACCAATTGGAGAGCATAGTCAGGAACTTGTTTCCAACGGAATGCCAATAATAGAGGACTCGATGCGCCTCTCCTCCCATAAAGCGCGACCCGAAGACTACGTCGGCCTTTTTGTCTATTATCGGCTGTATAACTTTCATGATTTCGGTCGGGGCATATTCCAAGTCAGCATCCTGCACGATGACGACATCTCCTGTCGCGGCGGCGAATCCTGTGCGCAACGCAGCTCCTTTCCCTCGATTATTGTCATGCCGAAGTTTGACTACTTCATTCCCCTCGTCGCTTGATATTGCATCCATTATCTCAGTCGATCCATCAGAACTACAATCGTCCACTAAGACAATCTGCTTTTGCATCGGCAACGCCTTAAGTGCTGCGACGACTGCTCCAAGCGTGTTTTTTTCATTGTAAATAGGAACGACAACCGACAGTTTCATCGAACATCTCCTTTCTCCACGACAAGCAGTAGATTAGACGGCAAGCCCATGAACCTCATCTTTTTGATTTTAAACACTCTCACACCCAGTTCCTCCAACATTCCACGGAGAGCGCCTTCATCTAATAAATTGAGATTGTCCTCTTTGGACAGCACTTTATACCCAAGAGCCCGGATTATCATTCGATGCCAAGCCACAGGCAACCAATGAAGGAATGGAAGTCCTGTATGCATTTCGACAGGGAACCAGCGGTTGGGCGTAGTGATGAAAACATGCCTTCTTGCCACTCGAAAACATTCACGCAGGAATGCCAGTTGACATTCCCTAGAGCCAACATGTTCAATCACGGCAGACGAAAAGACAAAATCAAACGACTTGTCGGCAAACGGCATTTTTCTTGCGTCGCCGCGAACAAACTTAATACCTGGCCACACCTCGCTCATCCAAGAAGCATCCTGATTCGAGAAGGCCGTGATTCGATCAGGATGAGGGAACATCATCTCGAAAAAATTTGAAAACCCACATTCGCGATCTGCCGTAACTCCGACATCAAGCACAGAATGCACTGCATCCAAGGGCAGCATGCAGCTCATTGCACGATAAATCTTACGCCTGGCAAAAAGCGTAAGCCGATCACGCCATGAATTCGGCTTGGCGACGCAATATGTCTCAGAGCAGGCCAAGTGCAATCACCCCCATTAAGAGTCTTCGTGCCCCGCCAAATTCGACGAATCATCCTTCGACGAATCAGTCAGAGACAACTCATAATTGATAATGGTAATTTCCTCGCGCTCCCCCATGAAGACGCCAAGAAGCACAAAATCATCAAAAAACCTGCGGACAACGTTAGGATGTATAGCCTTGATGGTTTTCCTTGAATATATTTTGCAGGACATTCCGTTGCGCCTTAGGATATTTTTAACAATGTCAGGATCACGGAAGAAAGCGTCACCATATTTGCCCATCTGAAGAAAAACACGTTTACCTGTCCGCAACAACTGCGAAATGAATTCAGGGTCTTCAAAAAACGTCTTCTTAAATGGCAGCTTGCATATTCCTTTGTCCACCAGTTCGCCAATAATCCTCTGCTCTCCGGACGACGGAGGATCGCAGACCCCACCTATTGGGAAAGGCGCCACCATGTGCGATGCGTAATCAAACTGACGTGTAAATGGGACAAGCGCAACATTGTCCGAAGCAAGGGCGAAATAATCAAGAATCAGCGGGTCTCCGTCCTGCACAATTACAGATTCCCGAGGCAATGCTGAAGCCGTGTTTATCGCAGAACACAGCCAGAACTTACGCCCCTTGACGACATACCAATATTGGGCATTTGAGACAAGAAACGCCATCAAGACGCCGAGAATCGCCAATAGCAGTCCCAACTGCGCGTACCGACGCAACGCGAACTCGGAAAACATCCTGATTGCATAAAACGCAAAAGGCAGAAAACATATTGCCACTGGCAGGAAGAATCTTGTGTCGGCCCAATAGTACCCGCCATAAAGGGCCACCAATATTATAGTTTGTAAAATAAGATACGAAGCTGCAGCCAAGAACCATCTATTTTTCTGTACACCGCCAAATCTTCCGCCTGCAATTAGAAGAAAAAACATCACAGTCAGCACGCAATCGGCAATTGTAATCATACCTATTGCGGTATGCGTCATAACATAGACAACGTTCTCAATGTTTGCAAGACTAAACATCAGCTGAGGAAAGTCACATGGCACCGAAGCCCAATATTTATAGCCACTTCTAAAAAAGCTGCCAAAAACCACACGATTGTAAATAAGGTTTATAAGCACATATGCAACAACCGGGGCTGCGATTAGCAGGCATCGCCATAGGAAAGACCTCCAACTCTCCCTGCGCAAAAGGAGAACAACTACAAACGCCAGTATCATTGGCAATCCAGTCATGCGCACCATTCCAAGCCAAGCGACAAGCAAGCCGGCACAAAAGCAAAACCTCGGCGAATGGCTGCGGGCAGCGGCGAACCTAGCGAAAAGCAACGTGTTGACCGCAAGCAAAGCCGTATAGGGGATCTCGGTCATAACGACACGGCTATAAAAGACAAAATCAGGCAGAAACATCAACAGCAGCGGCGGCACTGGCGCCGCCCATCCAAGGCCTACCCTCCTCCCAAACTCAAATATCAGCGCAAGGAGAACGAGCGAAAAAGCCAATATTGCCCAATGGAAGCAAAGAGGATTGCCGCCACTCAGCAAATATGCGGGCGTAAGACATGTCAACGAGAACCAAGGCGAATATCGTGATGGATACCATTCTCCGTTGAGAGTAAAACCGAACTTGCCATGTTCAAAAAGGTTTACAAGGCAAATAGAGTACTCAGACGAATCCGGCGGGATTGTCAACGCCGCGCCCAACTCGGAAGGAAGATACAATAAAAAAGCGGCAAAAAACAAACACGCGACCAATATCAGATGCGAGAATTTTAAGCGCCCCGCCCTCCAATTCTGAATATACCCCACATTCGCCATAAGACCAATGCCAAAAATCTATTGATAAAACCAGTAACCGCCGACAATATGATCGCCGAGAAATCCAATGCGGCTAACCGGGTTCTTAATCGCCATGCCAGGTATCTTGAACGAAACGTCACTAAAGCCGTTCGCCGCATAAGAGACCTCTACCGTAGTTGCGACATCCCCATCTACAGAGACATTAAGCTTGAGGGGATTGGCAAATGCGCAGTCAATCACATTGCTTGCCACGGCAGTCGACCGCACAACCGAATGGCTTGGCCAGAATCTCGCGACGACAACCGCGTCACATCCGGGTTTCAGCGGCACGGACATTTCATCACCACCGAGAACAACACGGCCGACATCAACAATCTTCCTCTCTCCCAATCTGCCAAACTGCACAAACGGATCAAACACAGGATACCCCCATCTCGTGATCACGCTGTATTTCGCAGAAGACTCATCCGCCTCATACCCTACATCTACCTTGGCAACCAGGCTCAGCCCGGCGATTGCAGTCTTCGGCAAAACAGAATCGAACGCCCCCCAGTCGGCTTTCATCAAAGTCATTCCACCTGGGCCAGCGAGCACAACATCTCCCAGCATGGCGACGCCATCTCGCCCCAGAAGCGAAACGAGATCGGAACATGCAAGCCAATAGTCAAACCTCAAATCCGGCCTGTTGCGCAGTCTTTCAATATTCTCCGGGACATCCTGAGGCGCAAATTCAGGAGAGTAAACACCTGTGAGATGTGCGAATCTCCGAGGCGAAAGGAAATACGCCGGCGCACAGGGGAAGCCCCCGACAGACGCGCCCTTCGGCATGATGCGTTCGCAATCTCTCGCAAACATACGGCCACTGTCAACATACGAGCACGCCTGATGAAAGCTGCAATGGCAGTAGATGCTCCCCATCAGGCAAAAAGCAAGAACAAGCACTGACGGCAGCCTGCGAACAGGGCGGGGCAGCCTGTCTTCCATCAACACAAGACCGTGCGCAGAAAAAATTGCAAAAACCGGGAATGTCCACACGATGTATCGCTCCATGTTCATTCCCTGCATGCCGCTCTGGGCGATGTTGGCCAATCCTCCTGCTGCCGCGAGTACAAACACCAAAAGTCCGTACAGATTGTCTCGCGACCAGCGGTAGCCGACAATCCCGACCACAAGCAGCACTCCTCCGAAAAGAGGCACCGCAAACAAATCTCGCGGCATCCCCGGCGACATGCCGAGAAGCAGGCATTTCACCATGGAGAACAAATCAGAAATCGATGCCATAACCGCCGCGGAGAAAGGCAAGACGGTAAAATGGCCTTTCCCCGCTATACTGGAGAACTGTGCCCTGCCCGTCAGCATGTAATTCAAGGCAAACACACCACAGACGGAAAGCACGCCGATGACCGCGGCCAAAAGCTTCGAACGCATTTCCGCGTTCGTACGACACAGGGAAAAAAGCATTGTAACCACGGCGAACGAAATTACGAATATCATTCCTTCGGGACGTACCCATGATGCAAACGCAAGGAGAACTCCTATCTGCCAAATGCGCTGTCGCGAGAGCACATATGCAAACAAACCGCTGAAAGCCAGCCAGAAACCGACATCTGTCTGAGAGAAAGTCGCAAACGCACAATGCCCGGACAGCGCAATCATCAACGACGACAGGATCTTGGCATCACCCCGGTCGCACCAGACATCAACCGCCTTGATCCAGGAAAACAAAAACACACAGTAGAACAACGCATTCAAAAGGAACCCGACGACAATCATTGCATCGCCGGAAAACCCTAAAGCATATGGAATCGCAAGGACGAATGGATATAGAACTGTAGTAGTGCCAGTGCAAACCGACGAACCTTCAGAGAAGGAAAAGGGATGTCCCTCGACTATGCGTCGTGCAGCCTGATAGTAGAGCGGTGTGTCGGGCTGCGGTATTGCCAGCACACACTCGTCATTGGCCATCGACCCTGCGAACCAGTATGCCGCAACTTGAAGCAGACAAATAACAAGTCCCAACCTGCAAGCGCTAAATCGCGAAAATTTTTGCATACATAAAAACAAAAGGCGGAGAGGGTCTACCTCTACCGCCTTTCGTTATCCATTTACGAATCAATGCACATCAATTACCAGTCGCAACACTTTCAGGAAGGACATGCAGATCTGGTTCACCGGCGTTAGCGCAGGTCACACCAATCGCATCGTTTGCAAGGGAGATGGTGTACGCAGCAGAACTCTTGGGACAAACTGGCGTTTTCTTGATGTACAGGGTTGAACCGCACAGATCCGCCGTCGTGGGAGCGGTTGTGCCCGGATGGCTCATCAGCCACTGTTCACCAGCGGTCTGGAGCTGCTTCATATTGCTGATGCAAGAAGCGCGCTGGGACTCGTTGCGATACTTCACGAAGTTCGGGATCGCAACAGCGGCCAAAATGGCGATGATGGCGACCACGATCATGATTTCTATGAGGGTAAAACCCTTCAGCATTCTTTTCATGGTTGTGTTCCTTTTTTTGTTTTGTTTATTTGCGCCGACACCATGCCGACGCAAAAAATTGTATGCAAATCTCATGCCAATGTCCGTTATATACATATAATATCGCATCCCCAAGAAATAATCAGCAGTTATCGATTACAGGCCCTTCATAAACTTTTTTGCACAAATAAGAAAATTTCGCATCATTGCAAAATATCAGTCATCGGAAAGCTTCCTGTATAAGGTTGACAGATTTACCTTCAGCGTCTCCGCCGCCTTTTCCTTATCGCCACCGGTATTGCTAAGAATCTGCTCAATATATTCACGTTCTTTTTGCTTTAGGAACGACTTAAGCGATGCATTTGTAGAGCCTTCGGGCACATTCTGTGCCGATTTATACTCGGCTATCTTCTGCGGCAACAGTTCGCGCGTTATTTCGCCGCCACGGTAGAAAGTCAACGCATGCTTTATAGCATTCTCAAGTTCCCGCACATTACCCGGCCAATCGTATGCCGTCAATGCCTTTGCGGCATCTGCGGAAATTTCAGGTGCCGGCGACACACCATCGTGTTCAGTGCGGATAAAGTGCCGCGCAAGCGGAATAATGTCTTCGGGGCGTTTCCTCAAGGGCGGTATATCAATCGTTATAACCGCAAAACGATAATAAAGATCGCTTCTGAACGTCCCCTTGACGACTGCCTCCTCAAGGTTTACGTTGGATGCCGCAATCACCCTGACATCAACTGGGATGGATTTAGTTCCCCCAACACGGCGTATCTCCTTCTCCTGAAGCACGCGGAGCAACTTGCCCTGCAGATGGAGCGGCATTGAAGATATCTCGTCAAGGAACAGCGTCCCCCCATTGGCCGCCTCGAAAAGGCCCTCCTTGTCAGCTACAGCCCCAGTAAAACTGCCCTTTACATGGCCAAACATTTCACTTTCAAGGAGATTCTCTGGTATCGCCGCACAGTTCACCGCAACCCAGGGGCGCCTTGCGCGCGTGGAGTTGCGATGTATGGTCTTTGCGATAACTTCCTTGCCCGTACCGCTTTCGCCTATGATTAGCACTGTCGCAGCCGTTGGAGCCACCTTCTGTATCGTCTCGCAGACGCTCGTCATCAGAGTCGACGAGGCAATGAAATTCTCGAAGCGATATTTCACAGAGGGCTCCGAAATCGCAGCCGTCACCGCGGACTTTGATATCCGGTCCTCGGCACGCTTGAGACACGCAATAAGGTCGTCAACCTTGAATGGCTTCGTCAGATAGTCGAAAATCCCGCTCTTCATCGCCTCGATAGCCGTCTCCACGCTTGCATAGGCGGTAAGAAGGATGACCGGCATGGAAGGCGCGATGTTCTTGATTTCGCGAAAGAGAGTCATCCCGTCCATCGGCGTCATGCGCAAATCGGTGATGGCAATGTCTATGCCGCCCTTTCGCACAATGTCAAGAGCTGCACTGCCATCGCGCGCTGTTTCGACAACATAGCCGTTTGCCTTCAGCAGGCTCTGGAGCAGAAGAAGTATCCGTGGCTCGTCATCGACTATGAGAATCTTCGACATGGAGAGAATTATACTACAAAATTTCACAATCGGCAAGCGCGAGTGGCACACAATTTGCTAAAATATGTCTCGACGTGAAACTGCAACTGACAAAAGACAAGACGATCGAGATAAAATTCCCCTCCGGCGGCGGAGCGAAATCTGCCGGGGACATCACGGGCATAGAGCTTTTCGCCCCTGGCGAGACGGGCTGCCCCGCAGTACGTCTCATCAGGAAAAAAAAGGGATGGCACATTGCGGCGACGGGGTTCGTCAAGTCTCCTGACGGCGAGCTGCCGATGCGATGGGAAGACACCCCCCATCAGCCGATATGGGAAATGCCGAGGGAGTTCACCTCTCCGCACGCGGCGCTCGCGGCGAATTCACCGATGGCGACATTCGCCCAGTCCACCGCAGACGCCGTGGTGCAGGACATGATGTCCGGCCTGCCCGCGCAGGACATAAAGTCCGCGTTGTCGGAAAAAACCTCCCTTGACGGCAAGAAGCGTTTCGGCATCAAGCGCGACCAGCCTGCGGCGCAACCCCAGAAGCCTGCGACTACGCCTGAAGCCTCTGCCCACAGGCCCGAATTCCCCGAAGCAGGGAAGCCAGTATCGGAGAACGGCCGTCGGTTCGTTGTGCGTCCAATGGCCGAGGAGAACTTCCACCTCTGCGCCTCGCTGCCTGAATTTCAGACGCTGTGGCTGTCAAGGCTTCTCCCCGAGGGAAAGCGCCCAACCGCCTCGTCGATACAGGTGTCGGAGTCCGCGCTGATGGCGAGCATTCTGCTGCAGCCCGAGTTCATTGCCGCCGACGGCAGCGCTCTCGCGATATTCGCAAGGCCCGACTCGACCTACCTCGCCGGGTACAAGAAAGGCGAACCCGTTCTCTGGCGGCGCTGCCCAGGCGTGGGCGGCACGCTCGCGATGCGGGAAACCGTGCGCGCCACCCTCGGTCTCGACGAAGAGCTTGTCGACTCAGTCCTCAACGAGTCGCTCATCGACCCTCGCCCCGCCCTTGAGCCGTTCGTAAGGCCCATCCTCGGGCAGCTCTCGCTATCGCTTGACTATCTGGCCGGCAAGCACGGCCTCAAATTTGACCATGCATTTCTGATGGGAATAGGAGCGGGCGCCGCACACTGGTCGGCCTATGCAGAGGAGTCGCTGCACCTGAAGCTCCTCTCCCCCGATCCGTTCGAGGGGCTTGTGGTTGACAAGGGCGTTGATTCGGGCAACGCCTCGCGTCAGCTCGTCGCGCTCGGCGCCGCAATAGCCGGAATGGAGGCGACGACATGAAAACAGCCGCCTTTCACCTGAATCTCCTCAAGTCAAACGAGGTTCTCTCTTCGTCGCCCGTACGCCTCAGGGTAATGCTCCCTGTCGGCGCCCTTCTCGCCTGCGTCGGCCTGCTCGTCTGGTGGGGCGTTCTCTTCACCCAGATATTCCTTGCGAAAACTCAAGCACGAAGCATCAAGGAAGACCTCGCAACGAAAAACAGCGCGCACGCCGAGGCTATACAGAAGCGCGAAACTGCGCGCGAGCTCAAACAGCAGCTCGAACAGCTCGAGTTCTACAAGGCGGGCGTACGCGCAATAGGAGCGCCGCTCGCAAAGTTCGCCGAGGTTGTTCCGATGAGAGTCCAGCTGAAAGAGCTTTCGATATCCAAACCGCGGCCACAGGTTCTTATGCCGCCCGGGGCAAAAGTTCCCCTCTTCGGGCCAATAGAGAACGTCGAAACCCAGAAGCTCGTAATCGTAGGGCTCGCCACAAAGGAAACGCCCGTCGTTTCGCTTATGGAGTCGCTTGAGAGCGGCTTCGAAACGCTCGTGACGGGCGAACACAACGTCAACTCCTTCAAGCAGGACAACACCGAGATTGACGGCAAGCGGCTCCTCAGCTTTGAAATCGAATACTCCATGCCGGGAAGGAGGTTCGCGAAATGAACAGCGGCGTCTTCCAGAACATGGCTCCGAACGCGAAGCGCTCGTTCCTCGTGACTGCCATTTTTGCAGCCCTCGCAACGGTTATATATCTATTCTGCGTCCAGCCGTCCACCTCCGAGCTTGAAAAAGCGAAACAGGAACTTTCGGAACTCCAGGACAGGCAATACAGAACCGACCTTGACCTGAAGCGCTCAAACACGGTCGCAAAAGATCTTTCCGAGCTCGAAGCGGCTCTCAAGCCATATCGCGACGCGATGCTCGTCCCGCTCCTTGAATCCTACTCGATGCGGGCAAAGACCATTATCGATCCACTCGCCCTCGGCGCGGGGCTCAACAACGTGACCTACTCGGACGAGCCGTTCCGCGCTCTCCCGCTGCCGGCGCCGATGCCGCGCCAGCTCCACACGCGCGCAGCGGTAATGCTTACGGCGACAGGCAGCTATCAACAGGCCGTGTCGTTTTTGCTCCGTCTTGAAAAAGAGCTGCCGCTCGTTTCGCTGCGGCAATTGCAGATCACGGCTCAACAAGATCCACGATCTCAATCCGTGTCCATGGTTCTCGAATGGCCGGCAAAAGGAGGCTTGACGCGCAAATGAGCCCAATGATTATCATAGCGGCGATTGCCGTGAGGAATCCCTTCTGGCCCATCGGCTTTGCCGGGGAACGGGAGGTCATAAGCGCCGAGCCGACGGTCGAAGTCAATATCGCCGCGGTCCCCACCGACGAAGACACCGCAACGGCGGGGGCTGTCGCGCGGTCGTCGCAGACGATATCGGACCGTCACTGGAGCGACGCCAGAAAGACGCTTAAGACGAGCGGGATCGTGGTCATAACGGGCCAGGACGGCGCCAAACGACAGTGCATACTTATCAACGGCCTCGCCTATGGAGACGGCGACCTCGTCTCAGTGAACCACAACGGGCACAGATTCACATGGCGCGTAAAGGGGCTTACGAACAGGGACACCATAAAGCTCGTGCGCGTCCGCGTCAAGACGATCGAAAACGACAATATAGACGAAAGCAAGCTTAAAGACATCCTCGAAAAGAAGGAGAACAAGAAATGAAGTGCCTAACAGCGACATTGTTCGCATTGATGATCTCGGCGGCAACGGCCCTGGAACCGGCTGGCGCAGTCGACGAGACGTCCGCTCCAGCCCCCGTCGAGCCCTCGGCATCGCTGCAGGACGAAGGAACCGACGAGATCGACCTTGAAGAAGACGACTCGGCGATCGCTGCAAAAAAGCCGCAGATAAAAGGAGAGATGTCGGAGGGCACCATGTCGCTCGTCGACATAGACTGCGACGACGCGACGCTCGCAGACATTCTCCGCCAGTTCAGGAAGACTACCGGCGCAAACATAATCTCCGACGACTCCACTAATCTGCAGCGGCGCGTCTCCGTGTCGCTCAGGCACGTTCCGTGGCTGCAGGGCATGACGGCGATCCTCGGCTCGCGAGGTTTTCGCGTGGAGATCAGAGACAACATCTACCGTGTCGTCGAAGACCTGCAGCTTATCCCAGTCTCGACGAGGACATTCAGACTCAACCACGCGTCCGCAAAGGAACTTGCCGATCTCTTCAACGCGACATACGCGCCAAAGGACCCTGCCGGGAAGATCAAGTCACCGATCGCCTCGAGCTTCCCTGGGGCGAATGTCGTAGTCGTCACGACCACCGACAAAATACTCTCCGACTGCGAGGCGATCATAGCAGCGGTAGACGAGGCTGTTGCGCAGATCTACATCGAAGCGCGATTCATCGAGCTTTCGACCGAGGCGCTGCACAAGCTCGGCATGCAGTGGAACTCCCTTGAAAGCTGGGGCGCTTCCGTGAGGAACATCAACGGCGGATGGGAATACAACAGCGGACGGTCGGCATACTACGGTTCGCAGATATCCACCAGGACCTCAACACGCAGCCCGTCTTCCACAACCTCCGTTGACGGAGATGGCAAGACAACGCAGCAAACTTCAACCCAGATCAGCGATTCATCAACCTACACGGGCATCATGCCTACCACGCTTGGAGCCGCCACCGGCGCAGGCAGGGCGGCGGAGGACATGGCGTGGCACAACGCGCGCGGCTTTTCGGGGCAGCTCTCGATGGACGACTTCCGCCTCGCCATGAGCGCATTCGAGCAGATGTCCGACGCTAAGATATTCTCCAACCCGAAGATCATCGTGTCGAACGGCAAGGAAGCCAAGGTCGACATGACGACAAAGTACCCGAACGTCACCATCGACTCGAACTACACGGGGCAGAACTCCCAGAACCTCTCGATCTCGACGAAGCTCGACACGATCCCGGGCGAGGACAAGTTCATGTTCGCGAAGGAGGCGTTCTTCAGCTGGGGCATACAGCTTTCCGTGACGCCGCGCATCTCGCCCGACGGCCTCATCTCCGTCGAAATCGTCCCGACGATCAGCGACTGCACCGGCTACCTCACCGTCAACTCGAGCCAGGAGACAGATACGCCATACACGCAGTACCCGATCATCGAGGTGAAGCGCCTCACGACCGAGTTCACGATGAAGGACGGCGCCACGGCGGTGATCGGCGGTCTCTCGAAGACGGTCGAGGAAGACGTCGATTCCGGCATCCCGTTCCTCCGCAAGATCCCCTGGGTCGGCCCGAAGCTCTTCGGCTGGAAGAGCCGCCAGAAGGACCAAAAGGAGATTCTCGTGTTCGTGACCGTCGGAATCGCCGATCCGTCCAATCTCCCGAAGGACATCGGACTTCCCAAGAACGCCATACTCGGCCGCGAATTCGTACGCGGCAACAAGCTCGAGCCAGGCGATCGCGAAGACGGCGGAGCGAAGGTCCTCAAGCTCGACATGTCTCCCGTCGAAAGCCGCGGCAAGAATCGCAAAGACAAGGAATCCGGCGAAATCAGGAAAGGCGAAGTGAGGATTACGCCCGCCGAGCCCCTCGTCACGACGCTCGCGGAAGAATCGCTGCGCCAGGAAGAACCTGTGCCGGCGGAAGAGCCGCCGGCGCCTGTCGAGGTCGAGGCGCCAGCCGCAGAGCCTGAGCCGGCCGAAAAACCGGCAGGCGGCGACAATCAGTGACGCCGCTCCGACGTTCCCGGAATGCCCAGGATGGCGCGGTACTTCGCGACCGTCCTGCGTGCGACCGGGAACCCTTCTTTCTTTAGCATCTCCGAAATCCTGTCGTCGGAGAGCGGATGTGACCTGTCTTCTCCCGCGATAATCGCGGCAAGCCGGTCGCGAAGCGCGTCCTTCGTGACCTGCTCGCCCGAGTCGGTGGTGATTCCCGACGTAAAGAACTTCCTGAGCTCGACAGTCCCCTTCGGCGTGGAGGCGTATTTGTCGCGGACGGTGCGCGACACCGTCGCGTGGTGAACGCCCGTCTTCTCGGCGATCTCCTGCATCGTAAGCGGCCTCAGGCCCTTGAGCCCCTTCTCGAAGAATCCCGGCTGCGCGTCGAAGATCGCCTGGGCGATGTCGGTGATCGTCTGCTGGCGGCGTTCAACGGCCTCGACGAGCGAATTGGCGGCGGCTATGCGCTGGCGGATGTAGCTCTTCGTCTCCTTGTCGACGTTCGGATCCGCAAGCATCTTCAAGTACTTCGGCGAGATGTGCACCTCGGGAAGGCTCCTGTCGTCGACTCTCGCCTCCCAGCCCTCGTCGGTCTTGACGGCATGCACCTCCGGATGCACATAGCTGACCGACTTGCCCGCAAGGTCGTATGCGCGTCCAGGCCGTGGCTCGAGCGTCCGGAGCTCCCTCAGGACATCAGCATAGCGCTCGTGGGAAATGCCGAGATCACGCTCAATGACGGCGATGCGCCCTTCCGCCATGTCCTCGAAGTGGCGCTCTATGAGCGCGCGTACGTCATCCTGGTACGGCGAGCCGTCGAGCTTGTCCATCTGCGCGAGCAGGCATTCCTGAGGCGTCCTCGCTCCGCAGCCGGGAGGGTCGAGCTGCATTATCTGCTTGAGGACGGCGACTATCTTCTCCTCACTCTCGCCCGAAACCATCACAATGTCGGGGATCGAGCCGACGAAACGCCCGTCGGCGTTCAGCTCGCCTATCAACATCTCCGCAAGAGGCAGGTCTTTCTCGTCGATGTCCGACATCTTGAGCTGCGCGAGCAGGTGCTCCTCAAGCGTTTCCTCCTTCGTCTGCCTGTCGAAGAACCGCTGTCGCCTCTCGTCCGCATCCTCGTCCCGAGTTATCGCGGCGGCCGCGCCGAACTCTGGCTCGTAGTCCTCTTCTGACAAACCGGACTCGTCGACGCTCTCGTCTCTCTCCATCTCGCGGACCTTCTCCGAGACGGTCGTCTTCTCGAGACTCGCCTCTATGTCCTCGATGCAGGGGTTGCGGCTCATCTCCTCGTGGAGACGCTGCCTGAGCTCGGGGAGGCTCATCGCGAGAAGCTCAAGACCCTGCCGCATCTGCGGCGCAAGCGTCTGGCTCTGCGTCAGCCTCTGCCGTAGTTCGCCTGAAAGCCCGGGCATTACTGCTCTTCCGTGACGCGCATGACCTCTTTTACGCTCGTGACGCCGGCGAAAACCTTCGCCCAGCCGTCCTCGCGCAGGGTCTTCATGCCCTTTGAAAGGGAAATGTTCCTGATCTGCGTGGCGTTCTCGCGGCGCACTATCGCGCCCTCGATGTCTTCGTCGACCTCAAGCACCTCGAAGAGCGCGCGGCGCCCCTTGTAGCCGGTCCTGGTGCAGGAGTCGCAGCCCGCCGGCTCGAACACCGTGTCCCTCTCGGGCGGCACGTCGAGCGTGTAGTACTTCATGTCGAGCGGGACTTCCTTCCTGCACTGCGGACACAGGCGGCGGCAGAGGCGCTGGCCCATCACGCCGGCGACTGCAGACGCGATCAGGAACGGCTCAACGCCCATGTCGATCAGTCGCGGGAAAGCGCCTGCGGCGTCGTTGGTGTGCAGCGTAGAAAACACCATGTGGCCGGTGAGCGACGCGTTGATCGCGATTTCGGCCGTCTCGCGGTCGCGTATTTCGCCGACCATGATGATGTCGGGGTCCTGGCGCAGAAACGCACGGAGGGCCCTCGCGAACGTCATGCCGATCTCGCTCTGCATCTGCACCTGGTTGATGCCGGCCATGTGGTATTCGATCGGGTCCTCGGCCGTCATGATGCGGACGTCTATCTTGTTGACCTCGGAGAGGAACGAATAGAGCGAGGTCGACTTTCCCGAACCCGTCGGCCCCGTGACGAGGAAGATGCCGTTCGGCCGGTGGATGATCTTGTTGACGACGGCGTAGTCGCGTTCGTTGAAGCCGAGGTCGTCCATCTTGACGAAGTTGCCGCTCTTCGCGAGAAGTCGGAGGGAGATCGACTCGCCGTATGCGGCGGGCATGGTCGACACGCGGATGTCGATGTCCTGCCCGGCGATGCGTATGCCTATGCGGCCGTCCATCGGCAGGCGCTTCTCTGCGATATCGAGGTTCGCCATGACCTTGATGCGTGAGATGATAGCGCTCTTGAGGCGGTTCAGCTGAGGCGGAACGTCGACCTTGTGGAGCATGCCGTCGATGCGGTAGCGGATGCGGAGCTCCGTCTCCTGCGGCTCGATGTGGATATCGGTCGCGCCCTGGCGGTCGGCTTCTGCGATGATCTGGTTGACGAACTTGACGATCGAGGCCTCCTCGCCCATCTCGTTGACGTCGATCTTCGTCATCGCGCCGATATCCTCGTCGACGGAATACCGGCCGTCCTCGATCATCTTCTCGATCGCGTCCGCGCCGACGCCGTAGTACTTCTTTACGGCCTTCTCGACTTCCTCCCTGGGGGCGAGCGCAGTCTTGATCGTGCAACCGGCGACGAGCCTGAGGCCGTCCGCCGCGGCGGTGTCGAAGGGGTCCGAAGTGACGATCGTGAGCGACGTGCCGTCCGTCTTGAACGGCAGGACGTTGTACTGGTAGACCGCCGACGCCGGAAGTTTCGTGAGCGCGTCTGGATTCGGCTGCTGGTGCTCGAGATCCACCGTGTCAAGCCCGATGGCCCGGCCGACGGCGGCGAGGAAATCGGCTTCCTTCGCGCCGCCGAACTTCACGGCAGCCTCGGCGAGCCCCATGCCGGGATTCGCCGCGCGGTTGTCGGAGATGCGCTGAAGCTGCTCGTCGGAAAATATCCCGGCGGACTTCAGCAGCATGATCGCCAGAGAGTTCTCGCTCATATCAGAAGAACATTTTCGCCACCGCGAGAAGACCCTGCTTCCACGGAACGCGGTGGGAGACGCCAGACTTGCCCTTGAACTCCGAGAGATGCTCGACGTACCAGTCGTAGTTTCGGATAAGCGCCTGCTTGTTGGAGTGCCGGGGCTTGAAGTCGAGTATCTTCTCGGCCTTCTCGATCGAGACGAACGAGTCGGTGGAGGCCGTCTCGTAGACCCAAGGATAGAGGGGCGAGAGGTGCAGTTTCTCGAGGATGCGGAGGATGAAGACTATCGGCTTCACGGGCGTGCCGTGGATCTTCTTCCCGTGGCCCGCATGGTCGAGGACGGCCTGGTAGTCCTCCTTCATCGTCGTGAACTCCTTCGCGCCGATGTTGAACTCGGTCGCGACCTTGTCCTTCGGGTACGTCATCGCGTTCCAGATCGCATGGTCGAGGTCGTCCACGTCCATCAGCTGGTAGCGGTTGTTGCCGCTGCCGATCATCGGGAAGCCGTGACCCGTATACGCCCAGTCGTAGAAGAGCGCGAAAACGCCGAGACGCTCCGGGCCTATGAAGCTCTTCGGGCGTATGATCGAGACGCAGTACCCTTCCTTGATCGCCTCGCGGCAGATGTCCTCCGCGTCGATCTTCGCCTGGCCGTATGGTCCGACGCCGATCAGCGGATCGGTCTCGTAGATCGGATGCTTCTTCGGTACGCCGTAGACTGCCGTAGAGGAAATCTGGATCATTCTGTCGCAGCCGAACTTGCGGCACGCGGCAAGGACATTGCGGCATCCATCGACCTCGGTCGTGAAGATGTCCTTCTCGGAGTAGAGCGGAAGCGCCGCGGCACAGTGAACTACGATATCGCAGCCCTCGACGCATTTCTCGACAGCCGGAACGTCACGGACGTCGCCAAGAGTGAACTTGAGCCACGGCTCGGACTTCTCTGGATAGTCGAAGTCGGCTATGTCGAGGACGCGGATCTCCTCCACGCCCTTGGTGCGGAGGAAACGAATGAGGTTGATGCCGAGAAAGCCCGAGCCGCCTGTGACGAGGACCTTCATCGCGCACCTCACTTCGCTTCAGGAGCGGCTGGCGCAGGAGCGGCAGGTGCGGCCGGCGCAGGAGCGGCGGGAGCGGCAGGAGCGGCGGGAGCAGCTGCAGGGGCAGCAGGCGCCTCGGGCGCAGCTGGCACATCGGGGACTGCCGGAAGCTCGGGCGCCGCAGGAAGCGCAGGCGCAGTCTCGGCCGCAGGCTCTGCTTCGCGGGCCATCAGGCTGCGGGAGTGAACCGTCGAGGTGAGACGGGCAAGAACGAGCGTGTTGAGAAGGAAGATCGCGCCGAGAATCGCAGTCGTGCGGATGAGGACATTGCCCGCGTCGGCACCGAGCGACGCCTCGAGCATGCCGCCTCCGAACGCGCCGCCGAGACCGCCTTCCTTCGGCTTCTGAAGCATGACGACCATCGCCAGAAGGATGCAGACCAGCACCTCTACCACATAAAGAAACCCAATGAAAATTGCCATTTCGCTTTCCTTTCGTTTATTGGTGTATATTATACCTAATTTTTGCGCCTCTCGTCAATGCCGCACAGGCGCATTCTGCGGCGCGGCGGAACGCGCGGACTTGACGACAAGCGTGAAGCGCGAGCCCGACGGCACGACAGGCGAGAACCACACGTCGCCGCCGTGGAGACGCGCGATGCGGCGGACGATCGCGAGCCCGAGCCCCGCGCCGCCCGACTCGGCCGCGCGCGCGGGGTCCACGCGGTGGAATCGCTCGAAAATCCTCTCCGCATGCTCTGGCGGTATACCTATGCCGTGATCCTCGACAACGACGGCGAAACCGCGGGCCGTTGCGGAAACAGAGACCGCGACATCCGGCGAACCTGAGTGGCGGATAGCGTTCGAGACAAGATTGGCTATCGCCTCCGAGACAAGCCGCGCATCGATCGTCGCGACGCAGGGCGCTTCTGGCGCAGCGAACGACAAGTCGATTCCGGCAGCCTCGGCGCGCGGACGGAGCGACTCCACCGTCTCTCGCACAAGATCGGCGAGATCGGTTTCTGCAGGGTCGAGGGCGTTCGACTCGCGCTCAAGCCGCGCAAGGTCGAGAATCTGCTGGACGAGCGTGTTGAGCCGCTTCGACTCCTTCGATATCATCGAAAGAAGCGGCCGCTGCGCATCGGAAGCGCCGCCGTCCTCAAGCATGTCGACCGCGCCGAGTATGCCGGTGAGCGGCGTCTTGATCTCGTGCGAGACGTCGGCCACAAACTCGCGGCGGAACTTCTCGAGCCGCGCGAGCTCGCGTATCCTGACGCGCTGGCGGTAGAGCGCGAAGAAGAAACGCGGTCAAGAGGAATTCCAAGCATCACCTCGAAGGCCCCGGCGTCTTCAATCGCCCCGTAGATGTAGTCGCTGTCGCGCAAGACGTCGGTGAAGCCGCCGAGGGAGTCGAAGACCAGCCCGCCCTTGGGCTTGCCGAAGATGCTGAGCCGCACTCCGTCTGCCGCGCACTGGCGGCTGAACGCATGAACGGCGGCGAAGTCGCCTGTGCGCAGAGGCTCCTCAAGCGTAGAGGCGGCAACCTTGGTCCTGGAGAACAGGTCATTCCCGGCCCACTCGAGCACAGACGCGCGGAAAGCCGACATCTCGCGTGCGAAGACGACCGTCACGCCGACAAAACCGACGGCGGCGATTGCGGCGGGAAGCCACGTCCTAAACCTTGATTCGATAACCCACCCCCCTTATCGTCTCTATGTGGTCGCTCCAGCCGCCGAGCTTCTGACGCAGCTTCGCGACCTGCACGTCTACAGTGCGTTCGTCGGCGGGACGCTGGAACACGCGCCCCCGATCCTGAGGCCGTCGAAATCCATTCCCTCCGTGACTGGAAGCCCCCTTCTCAAGACCGCGTTCACGCGCGCAAGGAGAACCTTCCTGTCGAACGGCTTCGTCACATAGTCGTCAGCTCCGGCATCGAGGCCGCGCACTATGTCCTCGCTCGCGGTCCGCGCAGTAAGCATGACGATGCGCGTCGCCGCGAGCACGGGCGTGGCGCGTATCCTCTTCGCTATCGCGAAACCGTCGAGACCGGGGAGCATCACGTCGAGAAGCAGCAGGTCGGGCTTCTCCCTCTCCACCATCTTGAGCCCGTCGTCGCCTCGCGGCGAGGAGGCGACGTCGGAGTATCCGGCGCCGAGAAGCGCCATCTCGAGGAGCGCGCGTATCGTCGCGTCGTCCTCTATGATGCGGATCTTGGCAAGTTCACCCATGGTCTACAGGGCGGCGAGAATCCTGCGCCCCCATTCGCGCGCCTTGTCGAACTGCGCAAGTGAATAGCTTTCGTTCGGGGAGTGTATCCTGTCTTCCGCCTGCCCCCAGCCGACGATCAGCGGAGCCGCGCCAGAGGCCTCGCGCAGGAGCGAGAGAACCGGTATCGACGCGCCGCACCACTGGAACGCGGGGCCGCGCGGGTCCATCTCGGAAAGGACGTCGGCCGCAAGGCGAAAGAGCGGCGAGGCGAGCGGAAGCCTGAACGCGGCAGTGCCTTCGGACACATCCTCGAACGAGATCTTCATCCCCTTCGGGCATCTGTCCTCGAGATGCGCGCGCACCGCGGCAAAGGCGCCGCGCGGCGACTGGCCGGGCACGAGGCGCATCGATATCTTCGCGAACGCGGACGAGGGGATGACAGTTTTCGCGCCCGGCCCGCCGTATCCCGAATGGATTCCGTTCACCTCGATCGTCGGCTCGAACGAGTTGCGCTGGACGAGCGTCTTCCCCGTCTGCCCGCCGCACGGCTCGCAGCCGATGTCCGCCTCAAGCGACTCCTCCGAAGGTCCGAGCGCCTCCGCCTTCGCGAGCTCGTCGTGAGTCGGGTTCTCGATCCCGTCGCGAAACCCCGCGACGGCGATCGAACCGTCGGGGAGGTGGAGGCTCGCGACGAGTTCCGCGATGCCCTGGGCCGGATTCGGCGATATGCCGCCGTATTCGCCGGAGTGGAGATCGCGCGACGGACCCGTGAGATTGACCGTAAAGTGCGAGACTCCGCGAAGGCCCGCGACGATCGCCGGCCTCAGGTCCGGCGCGGCGGAGGTGTCGCACACGAGCAGCACGTCAGCGGCGAGGCGGCGCCTGAGAGACGGGACGAGCTCGGAAAGCGCCCTGCTGCCCGACTCCTCCTGGCCGTCGAGAACGATCTTGATGTTGATCTTTCGCCCTTCCGACGCGAGGTAGTCGCGCATGCCGCAGAGGAGCGCGAACGTCTGCCCCTTGTCGTCGTTCGCGCCGCGGCAGTACATGCGCCCATCCTGGACGACCGGCTCGAAAGGCGGCGTCTTCCACTCCCCGAGCGGATCCGGCGGCTGGACGTCGTAATGCCCGTAGACGAGAACGGTCGACCCTCCTTCTTCCCCCTTCCGCTCGGCAAAGACGACCGGCGGCGGCAGCTTGGCTTCCGCGGCGGATTCGCCGCGCCCGGGATAGAGGAGCTCCACCTCGAAACCGAGCTTCGAAAGCCACTTCCGCAGCCATGACGCGCACGAGACGCATTCCTTGAGATGCGCTGCGTCCGCGCCTATCGACTCGAACCCGAGAAGTTCACGCCACTCGCCAAGAACTGATTCCTCCATCGTCGCTCCTTTCGTTAAGCCCCTATCATATCGCGCCGACAAGCCAGGCGAAAACGAGCAGAGCCGCAATCGCCGCAACGGCCATGACAGCCCACGAAGCCAGCCTGCGCATCCGCTTGCGCCGCTTCAGCCGGTTTACGAAATCCTGTATCTCCACGTCCTGCGTCTCGTACGCAAGCGGGTCGGCGTTGTCGTCGGGAGAAGCGGCGCTCTTCTGCAGAAGCGAGCGCATGCTGACGAGCGTCGGCGCGGAATCCGCGCTGCGGTCGAACTTTACTTCGCCGGCAGGCCTGGTCTTGAGGTGGTAGCCTATCTTCGCGAACTCCGCGATGAGCGCGGCAGGCGTCGCGATGCGCCTGTCGCACTCCTTGACGCACATCCTGCGAATGACCGTCGCAAGCGCGGAATCGACTTCCGGGTTTATGTCGCGAATGTCCGGGAACGGATCCGAGGAAAGCGTCTGCACGAGGATCTGCGGCGCGTTTGGCCCGTCGTACGGCACCTTGCCCGCGATCATCTCGAAGAGAACGACTCCGAGCGAGTATATGTCAGCGCGGACATCCACCGCCGACGCGTCGAGCGCCTGCTCGGGGGCGACGTATGCGGGTGTTCCGAAGACGCTTTCCGCCTCGGTGCAGAGCGAGTCGCGCAGGCCATCGGCCTTAGCTATGCCGAGGTCGACGAGCTTGACCGTGCCGTCGGGCTGGATCATTATGTTCTCGGGCTTTATGTCGCGGTGCACGACGTGGTATTCCTGCGCAGCGTCGAGAGCCGACGCCACCTGCAGAACGACCTCCACGGCGCGGGCGGGGGCGAACTTTCCGGCGAAGGCGAGCGCCTGCCTGAGGTCTCCGCCCGAGACGTAGTCCATCACGATGAAGTAGATGCCGCGCGCCTCGTCAAAGCCGCAGTCGTGCACCGCCACGAGGTTGGGGTGGCGTATGCGCGTCGCTATCTTCGCCTCGCGCAGAAAACGCTTTACGTAGTCGGAGTTCTCCTTCGCGACATCCGGGAAAAGCGCCTTGAGCGCATAGACGGTGTCGAGCAGCTCGTGCCTCACGAGGTAAACGGCGCCGAGCGAGCCGTTGCCGAGAAGCCGTTCTACGACGTAGCCGCGGAACTTGTCGCCCGAGTGGAAAATCTCCGGCTTGCCGAAGTTCATCCGGCCCCTCCGATTTTGACGACCACGGCGGAATAGTTGTCGCGCGCACCGGTGGCGACGACAAGCGAGCATATGCGGGCGAGGATTGTCTTCGCGTCGCCGCCGCCTGAAACGGCGACGGAGAGCGCCGAAGGCGGCACCGCGCCGTGCACGCCGTCCGAGCAGACAAGCAGGACGTCTCCCTCCTTGACGTCGAACTTGCGCCAGTCGACCTTGAGCCGCTCCTGCCCCACTCCGACTGCACGCGTGAGAACATGGGAGAGGGCGAGCGCCCTGACGTCGGCAAGCGGCTTCACGCCCTGCGGAGGACGGTGGGACAGTATCGCCTCCGTCAGCGTATGGTCGCGCGTCAGCTGCTGGAGCTTCCCGTCCCGCAGGCGGTAGACCCTGCTGTCGCCGACGTTCCCGACTGCCGCGATGCGCTTGCCGTCGCTTATCAGAACGGCGACGGTCGATCCCATCTGCCTGTATCCGGCGGAAGAAGCTATCGCCCTTATCTCGTCGTCGGCGCGGCGAATCGCGTCGTCGACAAGCCGGACGCGATCGGCGAAGCCAACGTGTTCGCGGAGCGCCGAATCAATGCTGCGGCAAATGATGTCGCTCGCCTGTCCACCTGCCTCGCCGCCTCCCATTCCGTCGGCAACGCAGAAGACGAGGGTCTTGGGATCTGCGACGAGATGGTCCTGGTTGTCTTTGCGCACGAGCCCGCATTCGCTGGCGGAAGCGACGTCAACCTTGAATCTGCGTCTTTCACCGACAAGTCCGAACAGCATGGCGGCTACCCTCCCCTCAACGCCCTGAAAACAGCAAGGACAAGCGCCTCGAGCGCAAGAACCATCGCGGTCGCCGCAAACAGCACGCCGCGGTCGCGATACCACGGCGGCCTGGCCGGCGCCTCCTCGCGGACCTGCTCGGGGCCAGCGCTGGCGCCAAGCAGCGGAATCAGCCGCCCGAGCACAAGCGCCGCGGAACGGGGCCGGTCGTCGGGATCGGGCAGCGTCATTTCGGCGACAAGCGCCGCGAGCGCCGGCGGCACGTCCGGACGCGACTCGCGCACGTCCGGGAACGCGCGACCCTCTATGGCCTTCGCGAGCGTGTTCATCGCGTTCTCCCCCGCGTTAGGCCTGCGCCCAGCCAGGAGCTCGTACAACATGACGCCGAACGAGTAGATGTCGGCGCGTATGTCGACGGAGTGCGAGTCGAGCATCTGCTCAGGGGCCATGTATGCAGGGGTGCCGATCACGGCGGAAGCGCTTGTCGCGCGCACGTCGCCGCGCTGCTCGAAGCGCGAGATGCCGAAATCCGCGAGCTTGGCGGTGCCGTCAGCCGCAAAGAGGACGTTGTCTGGCTTTATGTCGCGGTGCACCATCCCGTTGCGCTCGATGTGCACAAGCGCATGCGCGACATCGCGCGCAATCGACACCGCCCTCTCGACGGGAAGCCCGTTCTTCGAGGCGGACACGAGATCCCTCAGCGAACCGCCGGGAAGATATTCCATTACATGGTAGAAAAGCCCGGTCGCCGCATCGCGCCCTGCATCCCAGACCTCGACTAGATTCGGATGGCGGGCCCTGGTCGCGAAATCGGCCTCGTGCAGAAACCGCTCGGCAAAGCTCTGGTCGTCGGACGGCGCGAGCACCTTGAGGGCGCATCTCGCGCCCTTGGGGTTCTCCGCAAGGAACACCACGCCCATGCCGCCCGAGCCGAGCCGCCTCACGATGCGAAGATTCCCGAAGATGCCTCCGGGGACAAGTGTCTCTCGCCAATCACCGTCCACAAGAGCATTATACCAAAAAGAACGGACCTATGCAGTCCCGACTTTCTCTGGCTGGCCGCCAACGGCGGCGGTCTTGCGGGTGCGCGCCTTGAGGAACATCCTGAGCGGAGCCCCTTCGAGCCCGAAGCGCGCGCGGATGTTCTTTTCGATGTAGCTCAAGTACGCGGGGGTGACGAGCTTCGGGTCGTTCACGAAAAGGCGTATCGTCTGCGGGTTCGTCGAGACCTGCAGCCCGTAGTAGATCTTGAGCCGCTTGCCCCTCACCATCGGCGACTGCGTCTTCTTCGTCGCCTTCACGATGGAGTTGTTGAGCATCCCTGTCGGAATCCTCTCGCTCGCCGACGCCGCGGCGCGGTCGATCGCCTCTACGGTACGGCGGATGTTGTAGCCCGACTTGTTGGAGCAGAAGACAATCGGCGCAAAGTTGAGGAACGGCATCATCTTGCGCACCGCATCCGCCGCCTTCTTCTCGTTGGTGATTCCGTCCTTGATCGCGAGATCCCACTTGTTGAGCATCAGGACGCACGCCCTGTGCGCGTCGAGTATCTTGCCCGCGATGCGCTTGTCCTGCATCGTCGGACCCATCACGGGGTCGAGCAGGAGAACCACCACGTCCGCCTCCTCGATCGCTTGCTCCGAGCGGAAGAGCGAGAAATTGTCGACGGAAGTCTTCGACATCTTCGTGTGCGGCTTCATCCCCGCGGTGTCGACGAGCATGTAGCGCCGCGCCTCGGGACCAGTGCCGATCGTGAACGGCACCTCGACCGCGTCGCGCGTCGTGCCCGCGATCTCGGAGACGATCACCCTCGGCGCGTTGAGGAGCCGGTTGATATACGAGGACTTCCCGGCATTAGGCCGACCGACCACCGCGACCCTTAGCGGACGCTTCGCAGACTCCTCCTCCATATCCACCGGGGGAAGCTTCGAGACGAAGTCCTTCACGAGCGCATCCACGCCGCGGCCGTGCTCAGCGCTCGTCGCGAAAACGGGAAGGCCGAACCGCTCGAACTCCGCAGCGCGCCAGTCGTCGTCAGGCGTGTCGCACTTGTTCGCCGCGATTACGCACGGAACGCCGGACTTGCGGACGCGCTGGATGACTTCGGAATCGAGAGGCGTGATGCCCGCGCGCGCATCAACCACGACGACGCAGACGGCGGAATCCTCGACCGCGAGCGCGGCCTGGCTCTTCGTCTCCTCGTCGAGCGGATCGTTCGTGACGCTGCGGTCGAACGCAATGCCGCCGGTGTCGACGAGCATTATCTTGCGCCCAAGGACGTCGACCTCGCGCGTCACGCGGTCGCGCGTCACGCCCGGCTGGTCGAATACGATGGCGACGCGCTTCTTCGCAATGCGGTTGAAAAGCGCGCTCTTGCCCGTGTTGGGCCTGCCTACGAGAGATACGACGTTCATCTTATGCTCCTTGAGGAAAGTATTATACCAAAAACCGCTATCGCGTAGGAGTCAGTACAGAGGAGTCAGGAGTCAGTGCAAGGTGATAAAACACTGACCCCTGACTACTGACCCCTGACTACTGGCCCTGACCCCTTGACTTCCTTCGTTCATTTTTAGGATAATACGCGCAGATGACAGTCTGGATAGAGAACCCCTTCGACAACCTCCCAGCAGAGGGCTTCCGCCCTCAGCGCTACTGGCTCATGGCCGAGGCGTTTGCGCGCGCCGGGCACGACGTGACATTGTGGACGAGCGACTTCTCCCACGCGAAGAAGGCGCCGCGCACCCTTTCAAAAGTCGAAGCGCCCTTCCGTCTCATGCTCGTCAAGACGCCGCCCTATTCAGGCAACGTGTCGTTCAGGAGAATCGCGAGCCACCGCGCATACGCCGCAAACTGGCTTGCCGACGCCCGCGCCGAGGCGAGGGAATCGGGGAAGCCCGACGTCATAGTCGTCTCCATGCCTCCGCTTTCGACCGCCGACGCCGCGCTTGCGATGAAGAGGGAATTCGGCGCGAAGATCGTCGTCGACGTTATGGACGCATGGCCCGAGACCTTCTACCGGCTTCTCCCGAAGCCTCTCCGGTTCCTCGGCGCGATTCCGCTTCTTCCGCTCCACGCAGCCGCGTCACGCGCCTACCGCGGCGCAGACCTCGTGACGGGCGTTTGCGACGCCTACGAGAAAATCGCCTTTTCCTGCGGCGCGCGCAGCTATGCGCGATTCTACCACGGAGTATCCATCCCCGCTGAGCGAGGAGCGCGAGCCACCGACCGCGAGTCGCGGCTCTCCTTCGTATACGCCGGCAACTTCGGCCGTGGCTACGATCTCTCGGCGGCGATAAAGGCAGTCCTCGAAAACGAAGAAGCGACGCTCGACATCGCGGGTGCGGGCGAGCGCGAAGCCGAGTGGCGCGCGCTCGCGGCGCATTCGCCGCGCATCCGCTTCCACGGCTATCTCTCGCGAGACGAGCTCGACAAGCTCCTGGACAGTGCGTCGATCGGCGTCATCCCGCTTTCCGACGATACTTTCGTGGGGCTTCCCTACAAGCTCGGCGACTACGCGGTGCACAATCTCAGGATGGTGACGTCGCTCCGCGGCGAATGTGCCGCGATTCTCGAGAAACACAGCGCAGGCGCGATCTACGATGCGAAAGATCCAAGCTCGTTCATGGCTGCGGCGAAGAAAGTTCAAGCGTCAACGCCCGACTTCGACTCGCTTCTATCAGAGCTCGATGCAGAGAAGATCTACGCTGCCTACGTAGATCGCATCTCCGCTCTCGCAAACACTCGCCAATAATCGCCGGCGATGCACCGTTTGGCGGCGGACGAAGTCTCCACTGCCGAACAATTGCGCGGCTTTGGTGGCGGGTCGCTTTGGCGAACATTCGCGCCGTGTTTTCCGCTTTGCAGAAAATAACCTACGCGCTCATTCGGTGAAGTCTCGCCGGACAATACGCGCGTTGGTGCAAACCACGTCGGTCTCGACTTCAACGTCGCCAAAGCGCCCCGCCCCCTCCGCCGCGACGCCACGCCCCGCACAAACAGCCCTTTTACAACGGTCCTACGGGGTCTGTCCCCGCTGTCCATTACACACAATTAAGCTCGCTGACGGAACGTCGGCGAGCGCAGATGCTACGAAGAAAAACGCACCATAGCGGAAGGTTGGGCTAACGGCGCATGTGTGAGGAGCGAGCGCAGGGGAACGGCGCGACGACAGTTCGCGTGATGCGCCAGCGGACGCGCGCGAGACGAGGAGGTGGTATCCCGCCGACGAAGTATCGCGCTGCGGACGGTGGATGCAGCGCGCGGGAGGAGTCGCGCTTTTCCCCGGAGGGAGAGACGAACGCATGCGGCGTTAGCCCAGCTCCCGAGGGTGCCATGCGCGGTCACGGTCGGGGCCGCAGCGGGGCGGACCGAAGCAGGGGGAGGCGAGTTGTGCAGGACTCGCCCCCGACGGCGTATATGTATACGCCGAGCGGGGCGAAGGACGCGCAAATCGCCCGCCCTGCACAGGGAGCACCGTTGCCCTGACCGTGACCGCACGCTGGAAGGCAAACCAGCACAGTCTGCATCAAAAAGCGCTACCTACCGTTGTAAATCAGAACTTGCGGTTGCGCGAGAGGACGAAGAAAAGCGCGCCGATGAGGACGGCGAGAACGCACGACACGCCCATCACTATGCCGAATGCGCTCGCGTGCTGCTGAAACGGCAGCGGGATGTTCATGCCGTAGATCGACGCGACGAGCGTCGGAACGGCGAGGAGAATCGTCGCCGCCGTGAGGTACTTCATCACGTTGTTGAGGTTGTTGTTGATCAGCGACGCAAAAGTATCGAGAGTGCCGTTCAGGATGTTCGCGTGGATCGTCGCCGTCTCAAGCGCCTGCTGGTACTCGACCATCGCGTCCTCGAGCTGGTCACGGTCGTCTTCGCTCATCACGAGCTGGCGCGCCGTGTTCGCGCGGGCGAGCGCGATCGTGTCGGCCTTGAGCGACGTCGTGAAGTAGACGAGCGACTTCTCGATCGTGAGGAGCTTCAGGAGCACTTCGTTCGAGATCGACTCGTGGAGCTCGTCTTCGAGCGCGAGAGAGCGCTGGTGGATGTCGTGGAGATAGCGGAGGAACAGCACTCCGCCGTGCCAAAGCAGGCGGAAAGCAAAGCGGTAGCGGTCAGACGGCGGGCAGACGCGGCGTATCTGGTCGAGGAACGCCGTAGTGACCGGCGTCTGCGCGCTGCACACCGTGATGACCGTCTCGCGCACGAGGATGATTCCGAGCGGGACAGTGCGGTAGGGAACCACCTCGTCGTCCTCCACCGCGTACGGGACGTGGACGATGAGGATCGACGCGTCGTCTTCGTAGTCGAAGCGCGGGCGTTCGTCGGCGTCGAGAGGGTCGGTGAGGAAGTCGCGCGGAACGCCGGAGTGCGTCAGGACGCGCTCGAGCTCGGTCGTGGTAGGCTCGACGAGATTGATCCAGCAGGACGGGGCGAAATCAGAAGTCTCCCTCAGACCTCCGTTCTCCCAGCGGTAGATCGTCATCATGTCGCACCCCCTTTCCAGTTGCCAGTTGCCGAGTCCTACGCGAGCTGCGAGAGGAATCGGACGTCGTTCTCGTAGAGCCAGCGGATGTCGGGAATCCCGTACTTGATCATCGCGATGCGCTCGACGCCGAAGCCGAACGCATAGCCGGAGACCTTCTCGGGGTCGTAGCCGACGTGCCCGAAGACGCGCGGATCGACCATGCCCGCGCCAGCGACCTCGATCCAGCCGGACTGCTTGCAGACGTTGCAGCCCTTCCCCTTGCAGACATGGCAGGTGAAGTCGACTTCGACCGACGGTTCTGTGAACGGGAAGAAGTGGGGGCGGAAACGAACCGTCACGCCGTCGCCCATCATCTCCCTCGCGAAGTACGCGAGTACTGACTTGAGGTCGGCGAGCGAGACGGGCTTGGTGTCGACGTAGAGCCCCTCGATCTGGTGGAAGTTCGCGGAGTGCGTCGCGTCCGTCGTGTCGCGGCGGTACGTGCGCCCCGGGCAGATCACGCGGATCGGCGGCTTGTTCTCCATCATCGTGCGGATCTGCACCGGCGAGGTCTGGGTCCTCAGGAGGCAGTCGTCGCCGAACCAGAAAGTGTCGCTCCTGTCCATCGACGGATGGTGCGCCGGCGTGTTGAGCGCCGTGAAGTTGTTGAACCTGTTCTCGAGCTCGGGACCGTCGGCGACGGTGAAGCCGAGGCGTCCGAAGATCGCCGCCGTCTCCTCGATGACGCGCGAGAGCGGATGCTTAACGCCGAGGGCGCGCCAGCGCCCGGGAAGCGTGAGGTCGGCGTCTACGGGCTTCTCGCCTGACGCGCCGCCGCCCTTCGCCGCGAGCGCGGCCTCGACCTCGGCACGCCACGCCTGGACGGCCTTGCCGAACGCGGGGCGCTCCTCCTTCGGGACGTCCTTCATCGCCTTGATGAGCGCGGGAATCGAGCCGTTGCGGCCGACGTACTTCACGCGAAGCGCCTCCACGGCGGCCGCGTCAGCCGCAGCCGCGATCTCCTTCAGGCTCTCCGCCTTCGCATTCTCGAGTTCTGCCAGAGTCATTTTCGCTCTCCAGATTTTTGTCGCGTATTATACCCTTTTTCGGCGCGTGCCTCAACCATAGACATCGCCCGCTCTTCTGCCGTCACAGCTTGTTGCGCTGGATCTTGCCAGAGACGGTCTTCGGAAGCTCGTCGCGGAAGACGACGATGCGCGGATACTTGTAGGGAGCCGTGTGCGTCTTCACGTAGTCCTGGATCTCCTTCTTGAGCTCTTCGGTGCCCTCCTTGCCCTTCACGAGCTTGATCGTCGCCTTCACGACCTGCCCGCGGACGGGATCTGGCGCGGCAGAAACGCCGCACTCGACGACGTAGGGAAGCTCCATGATGACGTTTTCGATCTCAAACGGCCCGATGCGGTAGCCGGAAGACTTGATCACGTCGTCCGCACGGCCGACGTAGTGGTAATATCCGTCCTCGTCCTTCCACGCGAGATCGCCCGTGTGGTAACAGCCGTGGCGCCACGCCTCCGCCGTCTTCTCCTCGTCCTTGTAGTAGCCGACGAAGATGCCGGGATGCGGGTTCGAGCGCGGGGTCCTGACGACGATCTCGCCGTGTTCGCCGGCGGGAACGGAGTGCCCCTCGGGATCGACGAGGTCGATGCCGTAGTCGGGAATCGGCTTGCCCATCGCACCCGGCTTGATCTCGTCGCCGAAGAGCGTCCCGAGCGCGCACGTCGTCTCGGTCTGGCCGAAGCCCTCGTAGATGGAAAGGCCTGTCGCGCGCTTGAACTGCGTGAACACCTCGGGGTTCAGCGCCTCGCCCGCCGTCGTCGCATGGTGCACCGACGAGAAGTCGTACTTCGAGATGTCCTCTTTTATGAGCATGCGGTACATCGTCGGCGGCGCGCAGAAAGTCGTGATGCCGTACTTCGCGAACATCGGGAGGATCTGCTCTGCGTGGAAGCGCGCGAAGTCGTAGACGAAGAGAGCCCCCTCGCACATCCACTGGCCGTAGAACTTGCCCCAGCTCGCCTTGGCCCAGCCCGTCTCGGAGATCGTGAGGTGCAGCCCGTCGCGCTCGACCTGGTGCCAGTACTTCGCGGTGACGAAGTGCCCGAGCCCGTAGAGATGGCTGTGGAGCGCCATCTTGGGATACCCGGTCGTGCCGCTCGTGAAGAACATGAGCATCGGGTCCTTCCCTCCGGGGGCGTCCGGCCCGCGCCCGAAGACGCGCGAGAAGCCGACGTATTCGCGGTCGAAGCTCCTCCATCCCTCGCGGTCGCCGTTGACGATCATCTTGATGAGGGAATATCCGGGCTTCTCCTTCGCGATCTCCGCCTCGGCAAGCTCGGCCTCGTGCGCGACATCGCCGTCGGCGGTGCAGACGAGGGCCTTGACGTCCGCCGCCTTGAAGCGGTAGACGAGGTCATGGTCCTTGAGCTGGCTCACCGCCGGGATCACGACCGCGCCGATCTTGTGGAGCGCGAGGACGGCCGGCCAGTACTGCCAGTGGCGCTTCAGGATGAAGAGGACCTTGTCGCCCTTCCCGATGCCGACCGACCTGAAGTAGTTCGCCATCTGGTTCGAGATGTCGCTTATCTCGCGGAACGTGAAGCGGCGTTCGGTGAAATGGTCGCTGACGTGCAGGAGCGCGAGCTTTTCGGGATAGCGGTTGGCTATCTCGTCGATCACGTCGAAGGCGAAGTTGAAGCGCTCGGTGTTCTTGAACTTCACGTGCTCGAGATGGCCAGAAGCGTTCTCCTCGCACTCGACGAACTTGTCGACGACGAGCGGCACCTTCTCGTGGCGCGGCCGCACCGTCTCAAGGCCGAGATGCGTATCTCCGCCCTCGCCCGCCATCACCATCGCGAGGAACGTGACGCCGTTCGGGTCGGTCGCGAGCATGCCGTGCGGCGTCGAAGAGCGGTAGTAGATCGAGTCGCCTTCGTGAAGCTCCTCGACGTGCTCGCCGACGCGTATCTTCATCGAGCCCTTGAGGACTATGTCGAACTCCTGCCCTGCGTGGGTCGTCGTGGAGATGGGCTTGTCCAAGAGCGCCGGGTCGTACTTGTAGGTGACCCAGTAGGGAGTGCCGAGGCGGTTCTGGAACATCGCCGCCTGGTTGCGGATGTCCATGTGCGTCTCGTGAGCCGTAAGAGGGCCCTGCCCCGCGCGCGTCACTTCATAGCCGGAGAGGTGGGCGCTATGGCCCTTCAGAAGCGCGTTGATGTCGACGCCAAACGTAATCGCGCACTGGTGGAGGAAGTTGAACGTCGGGTCGAGCTTCCCGGCCTCGACCGCCTTGTAGTCCTCGACGGAGACCTCCGTCTTCTCCGCCATCTGCTCAACAGAATACCCGATGATCTCGCGCATCTCGCGTATGCGCGCGGCCATCTCGATCAGATTCTTTTCCGATTCTTCGCTCATGTTGCCATCGACTCCGGGCTAACGTGCTGTCGCACATCGCCCTATTTTGGTGAATTGATATATTATATCATATTTCACCGAATCGGGGTGTCTATGCCGAGAAAGTCGGATCGAACGAATAGCCGACGCCGCGGACAGCGCGTATCGCCCGCCCTTCCGCGGCAAGTTTGCCGCGCAGATCGTGCACGATGACGCTGAGAAGGTTGTCGCTCACGTCTGCCCCGGAGCACAGCTTCGCGAGAAGCCAGTCACGCGAAAGCACCTCCCCCTTCCTCGACACGAGAAGCCGCATAAAGGCGACCTCCCTCGCGGAAAGCTGCGCCGTCTCGCCCGTGGAACGCCTCATCGAAAGCTTCGCGGCATCCACGCGCCACTCGCCGAAGCCAAAGTCCCCGCTCGGCTCGTCGACGCGCGACCTGCGAAGCGCCGCCTCGACGCGCGCGAGGAGAAGCGAAGCGGGAAGCGTCTTCACGATGTAGTCGTCAGCGCCGTAGCCGAAGCCCTTCAGCTGGCTCTCCTCGTCGCCGAGCGCGGAGAGAAACAGCACCGGAACGGAGGGGTCGGTCTCGCGTATCGCGGCGCAGACGGCAAAGCCGTCGGACTTCGGCATCATGACGTCGAGAAGCACAAGGTCAGGCCTCGACTCGCCGAAGAGCCTCAGCGCCTCAGCGCCGTTCTTCGCCTCGCGCACCGCGTAGCCCGCATCGGCGAGAATCCCGGAAACGCCGCGCCTGACCGTTCTGTCGTCGTCGGCGACAAGTATCTCGGCTTTCATCTCAGCGCCCATCCGCCAAGCACCCAGTCATGCATCCGGCTGTCCGTCGGCGGGGAACAGTCTTGCGAGCACCTGTTCGGCAGGAGTGTACGACTTCTTGGCGTTGTTGCACTCCTTGCAGCACGGAACGCAGTTTCCGCGCGTCGACCTTCCGCCGCGCGAAACGGGAACGACGTGGTCGAGCGTCAGGTTCTCGGCTCCGACCTTGCGGTGGCAGTAGTGGCACTCGCCTTTCGCTATGAGCGCACGCCACCAGCCGGTCTTGCGCAGCTCGCGCGCCTTCTCGCGCTCGCGCCGCACATGCTCCGGATCGGGATTGAGATCGAGCCAGTCGTCCATAGCCGGCAGCCGCTCCCGCCGAGGTCAGTCCTCGGCTGGGACGGCGGGCGCAAGCGTCTCGAAGTCGGCGGTCGCGCCCACGTAGCCCGACATGACCTGCTCGAGCCCCGCACGGACGCGCGGGAACTCCATGTTGAGCCAGAAATCGAGCGCGGGCTTCTTGTAGTCGTACTTTTCGGCCGCCTTCACGAAGAGCGCGGCGACGACGAGCGCGATGCCAGCGTCGACGAGCTTCCTCGCCGAGAGGTCGTGGTATGTCTTCGAGTCTTCGCGGCCCTTCACGTATTCGATCGCGTCGTCGAGCGCCTTCAAAAGCGCCGTCATGCGCGGATGCTCGCCGTGCCAGTCCTCCTTGCCGAGGATGTCGGCGACGACCTCCTTGACGAGACCGCCTGTGACGCCCGCGATCGCGGCGACGACCTGGAGCTGCGAGGTCCCCTCGTAGATCGTCGTGATGCGGCTGTCGCGCAGATACCGTTCGCACGGATAGTCCTTCATGAAGCCCGAGCCGCCGAGAACGGCGATCGCGCCCTGCGCGTTGCGCATCGAAAGCTCTGAGCCGTAGTACTTCGCCATCGGGGTGAGCATCTTGTTGAACGCCGCGTACTTCTTGAAACGCGCGCGGACGGCCTGTGCCTCGGGCGTTCCCTTAAGCGTCTCGAACTTCTTGCCGAGCCCCGCTTCGAGGTCGACGTTCTTCGCCGCGTAGTAGGTGAGGAGGCGCGAGGCCTGGAGCTCGACCGACATCGTCGACATGAGCTCGCGGAGCGCCGGGAACGTGTCGATCGTGACGCCGAACTGCTTTCTCGCCGCCGCGTAGTCGCGCGCAGCGCGGTAGGCGGCCTCGGCGATGCCGGTGCCCTGGGCGGCGATGCCCATTCTGGCGCCGTTCATGAGCGCCATGACGTAAGTGATGAGGCCGCGCTTACGAAGACCGATCAGCTTCGCGGGCGCCTCTGTGAAGACCATCTCGCACGTGGGCGAACCGTGGATGCCGAGCTTGTTCTCGAGGCGGCGCACCTTGACCCACGGGCCCTTCTCGACGAGAAGGCAGCTTAAGCCGCGTCCGTCGCTGAACTCGGGCTCGGTGCGCGCGAGGACGAGCAGCACCTCTCCGCAGCCGTTCGTGATGAAGCGCTTGACGCCGTTGACGCGCCAGACGCCGTCCTTGTCCTGGTAGGCGGAAGTCTTTACGGACTGGAGGTCGGAGCCGGCGTCCGGCTCGGTGAGGACCATCGCGCCAGTCCACTCGCCTGTCACGAGGCGCGGAACGTACTCTTTCTTGATCTCCTCGTCGGCGAACCAGTTGATCGTCTCTGCGATGCCCTGGAGCCCGAAGAGGTTCATAAGCCCGGCGTCGCCGCGGCTAACGATGTCGTTGCACGCGGTGAGGACGGTGCAGGGCATGTTGAGGCCGCCGAGGTAGTAGGGAATCGTGACGCCCATTAGCCCCGTCTTCCCGAAGAGCTCGATCGCGAGCTTCATGCCGGGGGCGCGCGTCACGGACCCGTCCTCGTTCAGCGTGTTGCCGACGAGGTCGGTCTCCTCAGCGAGCGGGGCGATGCGGTTCGCCATGATGTCGCCGCAGAGGTCGATCGCGCGCTTGTAGTTGTCGATCGCGTCTGCCGCGTCCTTCGGCGCGAAGTCGTATTCCTTCGCGAACTTGAAGTCCTCTTCGAGCAGCGTCGCGACCTCGCTCAAGTCGAGAAGGTCGATGACGTTCTCGATGTCCTTGTTGTCTCTGTAGAAATTGCCCATCTCTCACTCTCCCTTGGCGCGAATCGCCTTGATAAGCTTTGGAATGACGACGTTCAGGTCGCCGACGATGCCGTAGTGCGCGACCTTGAAGATCGGCGCGTCCTTGTCGGTGTTGATCGCGATGATCTTCGCCGAGTCCTGCATGCCGGCGAGGTGCTGCACCGCACCCGAGACGCCGCAGCTGATCATAAGCGCAGGGCGAACCGTGACGCCCGTCTGCCCGATCTGCCGCTCGTGCTCGCAGTAGCCGAGGTCGACCGCCGCGCGGCTTCCGCCAACTGCACCGCCGAGAACCCCCGCGAGGTCGTGGAGGAGCCTGAAGTTCTCCTTCGACCCGACGCCCGCGCCGCCGCACACGATGATGCGCGAGCCCTTGAGGTTGACGGACGAGACCTTGCGGACGATCTCGACTACCTCGACCGGGATCTCGACCCCGTCGAGATGCGCCGAGTGCTTCACGAGCTCGCCCTTGCGTCCCTCCTCGCGCGCAAGCGGCTTCATCACGCCCTCGCGCACAGTCGCCATCTGCGGCCAGTTGCGCGCGTTGACGATCGTCGCGATGATGTTGCCGCCGAAAGCGGGACGTATCTGGTGGAGGACGTTTGTGAACGTTTCCTTCGTCTTCTTGTCCTCGTAGTCGCCGATCTGCAGGTCGGTGCAGTCGGCCGTAAGCCCGCACCTGAGCGCCGAGGCGACGGACGGCGCGATGTCGCGGCCCATGTGCGTCGCGCCGAAGATCACGATCTGCGGATTGACCTCCTTTACGAGCTCGACCATCGCGTGGCGGTAGGCCTTGTTGCGATAGACCTTCAGCGCGGGATCGTCGATCATATGCACGACATCCGCGCCCGCCTCGAAGAGCGGCTTCGCAAGCGCCTCTACGCCAGAGCCCATCAGGACCGCTCCGACCTTGACTCCGAGCTTCGACGCGAGTTCGCGCGCCTTGCCGAGAAGTTCGAACGGAACGTCGGAGAGCTTGCCCTCCTCCTGCTCCGCAAATACCCAGACTTCGCCTTGTATGTTTTTCATAGTTTCAAATTTTTAGTTCCAACTACTAACGACTGACTCCTGGCCCCTGACTACTGACCACTATCCGATCGTGTGGTCCTTGATGAGTTCGGCAACAAGGCCGCCGATTCCCTCGTCGGTCGCGGCAACCTCCTTGAACTCGCCGCCCGCGAGGACGACGGACTCGATCTTGTTGACGCTCGTCGGAGACCCGGCGAAGCCGCAGCGGTCGTCTTCGCAGCCAATCGCGGCGCAGTCGAGGATCGTCGGCGCTGCGTTCTTGTACTTCATGACGCGACGCATCTCATAAGGCCTCAATTCCCCGAACTTCTCGGTAACGGTGAAGAGAGCGGGAAGCTTGGCGCGGCAGGTCTCGACGCCGGTGCCGATGTCGCGCGTCGCGATTGCGACGTTTCCGTCCAGATCAAGCTTCTCGAGATAGGTGACGACGGCGCAGTCGAGCTTCTCGCCGATCTGCGGACCCGTCTGGGCCGTATCGCCGTCGATGGCCTGGCGGCCGCAGAAGACGAGGTCGGGGTTGAACTTCTTAACCGCCTGCGAGAGGATGTAGCTCGTCGCGAGCGTGTCGGAGCCCGCCGCCTTGCGGTCGGTGACGAGAACCGCCTCGTCGGCGCCGCAGGCGAGCGCCTCGCGCAGAACGGCCGTCGCCGCGGGGAGGCCCATCGCGATCGCGACGACCCTGCCGCCGTAGCGCTCCTTTACGGACAGCGCCGCTTCAAGGGCGTTCTTGTCCTCGGGGTTGAAGATCGCGGGCAGCGCCGCGCGGTTGATGGTCCCGTCGGCCTTCATGGCCTGGCCGGTGACCTTCTTCGTATCCGGAACCTGCTTGACGCAGACTACACACGTGTATCCATTCATGGGGGATATTATACCAAAAAATGCCGCGGCATATGCGCCGCGCCTGCACCTAAGGCGCAGAAATACGGCTAATGCCGACAGCAAGATTCAGCTCGCGATGGGGATGGGCGATTTCGAGCGGCGGCCGGAGAACGCCAGCGAGGCGAAGACCGCGAACGCCAAAAGCGGCTGGTAGTAGAGGCACTTCAGGAGCGCGAGCGAGTCGATCCTCATGTCGAGCCCCTTCGCGACGCCCATCGCGATCAGGATCTGCGCGCCGTAGGGAATCAGCCCCTGCACGACGCACGACGCCGTATCGAGGATGGACGCGATTCGCACCGGCTCGGCCTTGAACTTGTCGGCGCACTCCTTCGCTATCGGCCCGGCGATCACGATCGCGACGGTGTTGTTCGCCGTGAAGCAGTTGACCGCGGCGACAAGGAAAAAGACCCCAAGCTCGCAGGTGCGCGGCCCGCGTATCACCTTCGCGATCCTGTCCGTGAGCCACAGGATTCCTCCGTTCGCCTGGACGGACCTGAAAAGCCCGCCGGCAAGGAGCGCGACGATGAGCGTCTCGCCCATGCCGAGCGTGCCCTTCCCGAGAAGGTCCATCGCGTCGAAGAACGCAAATTTCCCGAACGCCCCGCCGATCACGGCCGAAAAAACGGTGCCGGAGAAGAGAAGCGCCATCACGTTGAACCCGGCAAGCGCGAGCGCGAGCACGAAGACGTAGGGAAGGATGAGCACCACGTGCTGCCACGTGACGGCGGGAGTCTCGACCGCTCCGGCCGCCGAACCCGACATCGCGTAGAGGAACAGCGCGACGAGCGCGGCGGGAGACGCGATGAGGCCGTTCGCGAGGAACTTGTCCTTCATCCTCACTCCCTGCGTGCGCGTCGCGGCGATCGTCGTGTCGGATATCATCGAGAGGTTGTCGCCGAACATCGCGCCTCCGACGACCGCCCCCATGAGAAGCGCGGGGCTGAGCTGCAGAGGCCCTGCAAAACCAAGCGCAATCGGCGTCACCGCGGCGATTGTGCCGCAGGATGTTCCGATGGCGAGCGATATGAGGCACGAGACGAGGAACACTCCGGCGACCATGAGTTTCGCGGGGACCAGCGACTGCGCGATCGTGACTGCCGCGTCAACCGCCCCCGAACCCTTCGCTATCGTCGCGAACGCGCCGGCGAGGATGAAGATGAGGCACATGATCATTATGTTCGGCTCGCCCATGCCGCGCGCGTAGACTTCGACCTTCTCGTCAAGCGTGCGGCGGCGGCCGATGATGAGCGACACCGCGGACGCGACGACGAACGCAACCGGCATCGACACCTTGTACCACGGCATCTCGAAGCCGAGGTGGTCGGCGTAGAGCGAGAGCCCCACGTAGAACGCCGCGAAAACGGCGAAAGGAACCAGCGCGAGGCCGCTCGGCCTCGGGGAATCTTTCTTCTCAGCCATTGTCAGGGGAGCGTCGGGAAGGCCGCGCCGTCGACGGTACGCTCGGAGAACTCGTCGCGGTTGTCTGGCTCGGGGGCGAACAGCATGGCGTATTCGTCCACGAGATCCTTCGCGCAGTTCGTAGTGACGGTATCGGCGCCGACGGCAAAGGCGCGGAGCGCGTGCGAAAGATCGTCGACCGTCCACACATGGAACGAAAGCCCCGCCTTCTTGACGGCGGCGACGAACGCCTCGTCCACGACATCCGGATCGAACTGCATGTCGACGCCGTCCGCGGCGGCCGCACGCGCCCCGGCGACAACCTCGTCGACCGTGATCGGGCGGGAGGCCCCGCCGTCGTCCTTCTTCGCGCACACAAGCCAATACACAGTGTACTCAGGGAGGATGTCCTTCACGGCCTTGCATACGCCCTGGTTGAAGCAGATGAACAGCACATTGCCGGGTGTCGCGTTGTTCTGCGACGAAAGTATCGCCTTGATGACAGGCACGATCTCCGGACCGGACTTGATCTCGAGATAGATGCGCCTGCCGTTCTTCGCGAGCGCGAGGACATCTTCAAGAAGCGCAGGAGGCGTTCCCGCGAACTTGGAATCCTTCCACTTGCCCCAGCTGCCGACGTCGAGCTTCGAGAGCGTCTCTTCCCACGATGCCTCGGAGCACCTGCTTGAGTTCGCCCCTCCGGTCGTGCGCTTCAGATCCGGGTCGTGGAAAGTGAACACGCGCCCGTCCTTCGAAAGATACAGATCGCACTCGAAGCCGAAGCCGCGCTCAACCGCGAGTTTGTATGCAGGAAGAGTGTTCTCGGGCGCGTCCTTCGACTCGCCGCGATGGGCGATCAGTGTGTCATACGCCGGCTTTTTCACGGTGGCGCACCCGGCAAGGGCCGCGATGGCGATTGTCTGAAGAACTAACGTCGCGATTTTCATATGGTTTTCCTCCTGAGATTTCCACGGACGCTGCCGTATGTCGTCATTTTACCAAAACCACACTCTCCAGGCAAGTGCCGCCTATTGTGGCTTTTCGGCTTCGAGCGCCTCGAGCTCCGTAGCCGCCTCCTCCCAGTCGGCGGTGTAGCGGTCTATCTCGAACTGGAGCGTGCGGACCTTCCTGTTCGCCTCCGCGAAGTCGGTGTCGGGCTTCGGGTTGAAAAGCTCCGCGCTCGCCTCGTCAAGCGCCTTCTGCAGTTCGTCTATCTTCTTCTCGGCAGCCGCGACGCGATTCTTGAGCTCCCTGAGCTTCGGGGCGATCTTCGCGCGCTCCGCAGCGCGCTGCTGGCGCAATTCCTTCTTAGAAAGCTGCCCCGACTCCTGACTCCTGACTCCTGACTCCTGACCCCTAGCCCCTGCCCCCTGACCCCTGACTCCTGACTCCTGCCCCCTGACCCCCGACCCCTCGGCAGCCTTCTTCTCGCAGTAGTAGTCGTAGCCGCCTGGGAACTGGCGAATCCCCTCTCGAGTGATCTCGAGGACAGAGGTCGCTACGGCGCGGACGAAGTCGATGTCATGCGAGACGAGGAAGATCGTCCCCTTGTACTTCTTGAGGGCGTCTTCGAGAAGCCGCCGCCCGTCGAGGTCGAGGTGCGTCGTCGGCTCGTCGAGAAGAAGGAGATTCGGAGCCGTGAAGAAAAGACGCAAAAACGCCAGCCGGATCTTCTCGCCGCCGGAAAGGACGCCCGCGGGCTTCTCGACGTCGTTTTCGTCGAAGCCGAACGCGCCGAGCTGGTTGCGGAAGACCTTCTCTGGCCCTCCTCCACGCGCGTCCCATGCGTTCTTCGCGTTGCGGTAGACGGTGAGGTCGGGCGGTATCGTCTCGGCAAACTCCTGGCTCAGATACCCTGGAACGACATTGTGTCCGATGACGGCCTTGCCTTCGGTCGGCTCTCGCGTCCCGGCCATTATGCGCATAAGCGTTGTCTTGCCGAGGCCGTTGTAGCCGATGAGCGCGACCTTGTCGCCGCGCGTCACGTTGAACTCGAGCCCCGAAAAGACCTTCTTGACGCCGTCGTAGCTGAAGCCGAGGTTTTCGCAGCGGAACATCTCTATGCCGCTTGGTGGCGGCTCGGCGAGCCGAAGCCGGCCGGACTGCGTGTAGCGCTTCGGAAGGACGATCCTCTCCTCGTCGATCTTGTCGATGAGCTTCTGGCGGCTCTGCGCCTGCGCGGCCTTCGTCGCCTGCGCGCGGAAGCGGTCGACGAACCGCTGAAGCTGCTCGCGGTGGTGATCCTGGTTCTCCTTGGCGGCCTTCAGGTGCTGGTACCTGACCTCGCGCTCCTTCATGTACCAGTCGAGATCGCCCTCGTAGCGCGTCGCAGTGCCGGCATCGACTTCGACCGTGATGTTCGTCAGTCGACGGCGGGGAGGTCGAGGTAGTTGGACGGCTCGTCGAGGAGAAGGAGGTCTGGTTTCGACGCGAGGACTCGCGACAGCTCCGCGCGCATTCGCCAGCCACCCGAGAACGACTGGAACGGCTTCGAGAACTCCTCCGTCGTGAACCCGAGGCCGCCAAGCGCGACCTTGACTCGTGTCTCTATGTCGTAGCCGCCGAGATGCTCGAACTTCGTCTGCAGCTCGCCGTAGCGCTTCATCTTGGCAGGGTCGGCGAGGTCGGCCTCAAGCTCGGCCATCTCCGCTTCCATCTCCGAGAGCCCCGGAATGCCCCTCAGGGAATACTCAAGCAGCGTCTCGTCGGGAGTGTCGGGCGCGGGGTTCTGACGCGTAAAGCCAATGCGCGGGCTCCCTTCGATTATGAGCTCGCCCGAATCCGTCGACATTTCGCCGAGGACAATCTTGAAGAGCGTAGATTTCCCCGAGCCGTTCGGCCCGACGACACCGACGCGATCGCCGGCGTTCACGCGGAACGTGACGTTCGTCAGGACGTCCTGATGTCCGTAGTGTACGCTAATTCCCTTGAAATCTAGCATTGCCGTAAATCTCTTGCCTTCCGCCGTCCATTATCCACAGCGCGGAAACTGCCATGTCGCCGACGAGAATTTTCAACTTGTCGTCGAGGAACTTCTTTCCTTCTTCCGGGCCAAGCACGAATAATGTCGTGGAAAGGCCGTCTGCCCACATCGCGGAATTGCAAAGAACCGTCACTGACGCGACTCCGTTCGAGACGGCGAGCCCCGTCCGCCCGTCGTAGATGTGGCTGCCGCGGTAGTACGTCGCGCTCGTCGCAAGCGCCTCGCCCTCGCGAAGTTCGACGACCGCGGCAAATCCGCCGCCATTCGGATCCATCACGCCAGTGCGCCACGGCCTGTGGGATCCGCCTTCGCCACGAACCGCCTTGATGTTCCCTCCGATGTCGATGAGCGCATCGGCATGGTCGGCATAGCAGTCCTTCGCCGCGACATCGACGGCAAAACCTTTGGCAATCGCACCAAGATCGAGTGTCTTTGGTCCTCGCCAGCGCGGATTGAACGCACCGCCAGACTCGTGCATAAGCTTGAACGCAGCCTCATAGCAAGGCCGCACATCGCGACTGTACAACATCGGAGACTTGCCGCACTGGGAGAGGATCTCCTCCTCTTCGAGCGGCGCGAGCCGACTCAGTTCGGAATCAGGGTCATGCGCATTGAGCGCATGCTCGAGATCGAATGTGATTTGGCGCACAACACTCGTCGCCGCAGCATGAAAGAATATTGACGCGCTCCGCACTTGCACGGCCGCAATCGTCCCCATGACGGGCCATTCGACGCGCTCGATCTGCTGCCGCCCGCAACCGGCAAGACACATCGCGGCAACCACAAGCCACAATCCGCTATATCTCGACGATTTCATCTTGGCAGAGAACCTTGAGGTCTATGTCCGTGCGCCCGATTTCGCAAAGCGTAGTGCGCATCGCGCCCTCGGCGACATGCGGCACGTTGCAGTCGCGCGAAAGATGCGCGAGCGCGAGTTTCCTCAGGCGCGGCGACGCGAAGCGCCTGACGAGATCGCACGCCTGGTCGTTCGACAGGTGACCGCGCGGGCCCGCGATGCGCTGGATCAAGTTTGGATGGCGGCCGCTCCTTCGAAGGAGAACAGCGTCGTGGTTAGACTCGAGCGTCGCTATGTCCGCCTCGGAGAGATTCTCCCCTATCGATTCGAGGGGCGTGCCTATGTCGGTCGCGTGGAAGTACCTGCATTCGCCGTCCGAGACGAGAAAGCCGACGGGGTCGCTCGTGTCGTGGGGAATCGCAAACGGCTTGATGTCGAAAGGCCCGGCCTCGAAGTCCTGACCGTTCTCGAATATCGAGAAGTCCATTTCGTCGACGCCTGTCGCCACGGATATGGAGTCCGCCGTCATCGCATTTGCGAAAAGCCCCGCCCCGGGAAAACAGTCGTGGAACTTCGCAACACCCTTTATGTGGTCGTCGTGGCTGTGGGTGAAGACCGCCGCAACGACAGACCCGAGGTCAACGCCTGCGGCGCGGCTGCGCTTCAAAAGCTCGCGGCAGCTGAGGCCGCAGTCTATGAGAAGGACCGAGCCACCCGACTCGACGCAATACGCGTTTCCTGCGCTGCCGCTCGCGAGGGAGACGACCCTCATCCCTCGCCTCCGTCTGCCGCGCGCCTGTTCTTGATGGAGTAATAGCAGTAGAGCGCAAGGTCGGTGGAGACGAGGAGGATGTCTACTGCGTATATGCCTATGACCCACATCCCGACGCCGCTCACGACATGGCTCGCTATGCCGCAGAGATAGCCCGCTATGACGATGACCTCGAAAAGCGGGCTCTTCCCGTCGACACGCTTCGCCCTATAGGTCTTCGCTATCGCAAACGGCCACGACACCCCGAAGAGGGCGAGCATCATGAATTCGAGAAAGTGCGCAAGCATTGCAACAATCAGCCGCGGTCAAAGGCGCGGTGCGCTATGTCCTTGCGGTAGAACATCTTGTCGAAGGCGATCTTCCCGACGCCGGCATACGCCTTGTCGACCGCTTCGCGCAGCGTCGCGCCCATGCCCGTCACGCTCAGGACGCGACCGCCGGAGGAGAGGATCTTCCCGTCAGCCGTCTTCGTTCCGCAGTGGAACACGATTGCGCCGGCCGCAGCCGCCTCGCCGAGGCCTGAAATCTCCTTGCCCTTCTCGTACGAACCGGGATATCCGCCGGATGCGATGATCACGGTAGCCGCCGCCTCGTCCTTCACCACCACATCCTCGTCTTTGAGGCAGCCCTTTGCCGCGTGCAGAAGCGCCGTTGCGAAACTGCCGCCGAGCCGCGGCAGAACCGCCTCGGTCTCGGGGTCGCCGAAGCGCGCGTTGAACTCGACGACGTTTACCGTAGAGCCGCTCTTCGCAAGAGGCCCGTGCGGATTGGAGTTCGCGTCGTTGACCATGAGACCCGCGTAGAGGACACCTCGGTAGGTGATGCCGCGTTTTTTAAGCTCGCGCACTACAGGGAGGATGATCTTCTCCTTGATTTCGGGGAGCTTGTCGGCAGTCACGACCGGAGCGGGGCTGTACGCGCCCATTCCGCCAGTGTTCGGGCCCTTGTCACCGTCGAACACGCGCTTATGGTCCTGCGACGACGGCAGGAGAACGGCGTTCTCGCCGTCGACAAGCGCGAGGATCGAACATTCCTCGCCGTGGAGAAACTCCTCGATCAGCACTTCCGCGCCGGCCGCGCCGAACTTGTTCCCGACAAGCATGTCGTCGATTGCGGCCTCCGCGTCCTCCGTCGTCTCCGCGACGATCACGCCCTTGCCTGCCGCGAGTCCGTCGGCCTTGATGACGACTGGGAGCCCGAACGACGGAAGCGCCGCCTTTGCGGCCGCAGCGTCGGTGAAGACCTCGGCCTTGCCGGTCGGGACGCCCGCCGCGTCCATCACTTCCTTCGCAAAGCGCTTCGAGCCCTCCATGCGCGCGCCCGCCGCGACAGGCCCGAACGCCGTGACGCCTACGCCCTGGAGCGCATCCACAAGCCCCTTGACGAGCGGCGCCTCAGGACCCACGACGACGAGATCGGGGTGGTTTATGGTCGCCCACGCCGCAATGCCCTCGATGTCGTCGGCCGCAATCGCCACGTTCGTCGCGACAGCCGCGGTTCCAGCGTTACCCGGGGCACAGTATAGTTCATGCCCCTCTTTGTCCTGTGCGAGTCGCCATGCAATCGCGTGCTCGCGTCCGCCGCTTCCTACTACAAGTATCTTCATCTTCACACCCTTGACTTGAAAAATCACCGTTTAACGGATTGGCGGATAGTATAGCAAACCTCAGTTTTCTGCGCAATGCGCATCAAGCTGGGGCAGGGGGTGCGTCAATGATGCGACTTGTACCAGTCGGAAGCGATGTCGGCCTTGCCGTTCGAATAGCGGTAGACGCGCTGGATGGCATAGCCGCCGCCAGAGCCCTTCCCGGTCTTGATGGCGTGGCCCTGGCCGTTGACGATTGCGTTGATGCCGACGAGCGGACCGTCTCCGTTCGCGATCTCGACGGTGCAGGCGTTCTCGATCACGACGCCGGGCGAATCGGGAACCTCGACCGCATCGTCGAGGAAGACGCTGTTCCCGTTAGTGTTGATGAAAACGTCGTAGACACCTAAGCCCACGGCATAGTGGCGCTTCACTCCGTCCGAGACCTTGTAGGCCGCATATCCCTTCTTCTTCCCACCGTGCGACATCCACGTCGCGTTGCCCGGCGGATCGTAGCATTTCTCGTTCTGAAGGAAGAAAACTTTGCCGTCCTCGCCGTTCCAGAGGACGTCATGCTCCTGGAAGTGCTCGACGAAAAGCCCGTAGCATGACACGCCGTCGCCGTTCACGACAATCCCGTTTTTCGACGTGTTGGCCGTCCAGCCGGTGTGGTCTCCGTGATCGGCGCGCCATATCCACGTGTGGTCAACGACGACGTCGTTCGCATTGACCTCGAGGCAGACATCCGTCTTGCCTGGTTTGCCAGTCCCGCCTACGCGGTAGACGAGATCGACGAGGAAGATCGGATCGTCGACATGACGCCGTTCGGACTTCTTCACCCCAACGACGACAAAGCGCTTCGACGCACGCTCCGCATCGAAGATGAGCCCCGCGATCACGATTCCGTCAGCGTCCGCGCATTTAAGCGCCGCATCGCCGTTCTCCGGAACTATCGTCGCCTCGCCAATGCCAAGGACGATTGTGCCTGGCTTCGCCACCTTTATCGGCTCGTCGACATGATAGACGCCGGGCGTGAAGAGGACGTTCTTTCCTGCGGCAAGCGCGGCGTTTATCGTCTTCGCCGTGTCCTTGCCTTCCTTCGCCACATGGAAGTCTCGCGCAAGGTCAAGTATCTTCCCCTCGCCCATTCCGCCGTTGGCGCGTCCTTCGCCCCAGCTCACGCCCTTCGCTCCGCGGCGAATCGCCGGCACGAACACCTTGAACTTCCCGCCGTCGACAAACAGAAATGGCTTCTCGCGGGCAATCTCCGTCTCGTCGACGATGGTCGTGCAGCCGCCCGCGCGCCAGTTGGACGAGACGCCCTTCACGGACGTCGGCGCACACTTGGCGAGGAGCTTGCCGCCGTCCTTGCTCTTCGCGGCGAAATCGCCCGCACAACCGACGACGACCTGGTTCCAGTTGATGCCGTATATCCCGCCGCCGAACATGTTGTTGCGGTAGAAGTACTGCTGCTGCGAGTAGGAACCCGCCGGCTTCTCGAACACGCAGTCCGCTACGAACCCGCCGGAAGCCCAGCCGTAGAACCAGTCAAATACGGCCTTGCGCGAGACGTAGAGGCGCCGCGCGGGAGCCGCCTGCGAAACCGCCCACTGGAAGTTGAAGTACGGATCGGCGTTGTTGTCGGTGTCTGCAATAGAGACGTTCTCGATCCCCACCCAGAAGTTGCACGTCGCGTTGTTCTTGTCGAGCGCGGCAGGCGTCTTGACGTTGGCGAGCTTCACCTCGTCTGGCGTACGCCCGAGCCCGAGAACCTGGGTGTAGTAGCCGACGTTGAGCGTGCCCGCCTTCGTGTAGTCGCCGGGAAGGAAGAGGAACGCCTGTCGCTCAGGCCCGAACTGGCGGTGACGCTGTCGCTTAAAGACCGTCTCGACCGTCTCGGCGACTTTCTTCATGTCGTCGTCCGGGGAGAAGACGTGCACATTCGGCCCCAGCGCGGAAGTCTGCGACGGAGTTGCCGCGAGTGCGGCGGAAAAAAGCAGCATGGCAGTTGTCATTTTTTGTCAGGTTTGTCTTGCGAGCCGTATACGGAAAGGGAAAAGAGGGAAATGCCGTAGCCCGTGTTGCGGCGGAGTCCCTTGACGCGGAGCTTCCTCGCGGCGGAGGGCTTAAGCTCGACGGTCTCGGTTCCGCCCTTCCCTCCACGCACACTTGCAGCCGTCGTCCACGTTTCGCCGTCTGCGCTCACCGCTATGTCGTAGTCGGTTGCACGGGCGTTCTCCCATACGAGAACCGCACGCGTCACCGTGTAGACATCGCCGAGATCTACCTCGATCCACTCGCCGTCCTTGTGCGCGCTTCCCCAGCGCGTCTTGGGATCTCCGTCGACTGCGTTTTCCGCGCCAAGCCCCGCGTTCTCCTGTGACGACGCTCTTGCGGCGCGGCCTCTCGCGAGATCGATCTCGGAAAGTGGCTTGGCCGAGACGTGCATCGTCGCCTCTTTCCCGCCAAGCGAAATCGTAAGCTCACCCTCGCCTGCGGCATCCGCAAAAAGGAGCCCGCCCTTCTTCAGCGAACAGAACGCGGGCATGCGAACGAGCTTCACGCCCTTAACCGGCATAGCGCCGCCGAACTGGTCTTTTGCGGACGGAGTCAGCTTGAAGCTGTGTCCGACGGCAAGCTCGATAGACTTGGGCCCAAGAGAGAACGACACGACCTCAAGCTTCTCCTCGGTCACTGGAGCGGAGACGATCTTCTTCGGAATGGCTGCCGCGTCCCATGCCGGAAGCGACAGAACCGCCTGGCGTGCGCGGCCGCTTACGGAAAGCACTCCAGGCGCGGCGTCAAGCGTGAACAGCGTCGCGCCCTTCCCGTCGAAGAATCTTACCTTGCGCGGCGCCTTCCCGGCGTTCCACGCCATGTACGTGCGCTTGCCGTCCTTCACGAAAGCGCGCGCAGCCGGGAAGTCGGCGCGAACGGAGAAGTCGAGCTCGCCCCACGAGAGGTGGCTGTGCGTAGCCCAGTAGGTGAGATGTCCCGTGTCGGCGTTCTTCACGACGCCGCGCCCTTCGCGCTCGAGCCTGTCGAATATCGCCGCGGCCTGCTCGGGATCGCTGCGCTGGAGATAGCTGAGCACGACGTTTCCTAAAGAGGCGTTGCCGAGCTCTCCGTCCCAGCCGGACACGTGCTTCGAGCCCCACATCGTGTCGTAGTCCCATTTCGCGAACTTGAGGTCTTCGCTCAGGTAGTCGAGCGCGGGGGAGTTGGGAAGCCACTGTATCGAATGCATCCACACGGGGTCGCCGCTGAAGTATGTCCACCAGCCGACGCCATGGCATGTGAGGTTGGAGTTGTAGGGCTTCGTGTACTTCGTATAGTCGATGTTCTTCCTGTCGCGGTCGAACCAGTATTCCGCCGTACCGCGCGCCTCGCTTACGTAGCCGAAGATGCCGGCGTCGCGCATATCGTCGTCTCCAAGGGCGAGCCCGAGGAGGTAGAG
>ONVK01000061.1 GCA_900321255.1 uncultured Lentisphaerota bacterium
GGGGCGGTTATGATATACTATACGCGAACATTCCCACAAAAAGGATAAGAAAAGATGGCTAATATAAAGGGTGGCCGCGCCGCAAGGAAGCGCGACCGGCAGAATGAGAAGGCCCGCAAGCGCAATGCGGTCTGCAAGGCGAAGCTCCACGACGCGCACAAGAAGCTCTTCAAGCTCGCTGACGCGAACAACAAGGAAGACGCCGAAAAGAAGTTCAAGGAATTTGTCTCCGGCCTCGACAAGGCCGTGAAGAAGGGCATCATCACGAAGAACACGGCTGACCGCAAGAAATCGCGCGCTCAGCTCAAGCTCAACAAGATGGCCAAGTAAAACAATTCAGGGAATACGGGAATGTGATGGCGAAGGGCATCGGAATGAATACCATTCTGGTGCCCTTTGCAATTGCGAAATCCTGCATGTTACACTCGGATTAGGAATAATTTCAAAGGTAAATAGAAAGGAAACAAAGAAAATGGACAAGAAGACTCTCCGCGACGTCGAGCTCAAGGGCAAGCGCGTCGTAATGCGTGTTGATTTCAACGTGCCGATGGCCAAGGACGGCTCCGGCAAGATCACCGACGACACCCGCATCGTCGCGGCGCTGCCGTCGATCAAGTACGTCCTCGAGCAGGGCGGCTCGCTCGTCCTCATGTCGCACCTCGGCCGTCCGAAGGGCGTCAAGCTGGGAGCGGCCCCGAACCCCGACAACGCGGCGTTCACGCTGAAGCCCGTCGCAGAGGCGCTTTCCGAGAAGCTCGCTCGAGAACACCCGCTTCTACAAGGCCGAGGACGGCAAGGTCAAGAAGGACGACGAGAAGAAGGGCATCCACCTCACTGACGAGGAGTTCGCGGCGAAGAAGGCCGAGCTTAAGGCGCAGCGCGCCGAGATGGCGAAGAAGCTCGCCTCCTACGGCGACCTCTACTGCAACGACGCGTTCGGCACGGCTCACCGCGCCCACGCCTCGACCGCCGTCATCGCCGACTACATCCAGCCCGCCGTCTCGGGCTTCCTTCTCGAGAAGGAGATCCAGTTCCTCGGCGACGCGGTCGAGAACCCGGTCCGTCCGTTCGTCGCCATCCTCGGCGGCGCCAAGGTCTCGGACAAGCTCGCGGTCGTCAAGGCGCTCCTCAACAAGGTCGACACGCTCATCATCGGCGGCGGCATGGCCTACACCTTCAAGAAGGCCCAGGGTATCAAGATCGGCACGTCGCTCTGCGAGGACGAGCAGGTCGCCTACTGCAAGGAGATGCTCGCCGCGGCCGACGCGAAGGGCATCAAGATCCTCCTCCCCGTCGACAACGTGATCGCCAACAAGTTCCCCGAGACGAAGGACGCGTCCGACATCGAGATGAAGCTCTGCGAGGGCGACATCCCGGATGGCTGGATGGGTCTCGACATCGGGCCCAAGTCCGTCGCCCTCTTTGCTGACGCCGTCAAGGGCGCGAAGACGGTCGTCTGGAACGGGCCCATGGGCTGCTTCGAGTTTGCGCCGCTCTCCAAGGGCACCTACGGCGTCTGCGACGCGGTCGCGACCGTCAAGGCGAACGGCGGCACCTCGATCATCGGCGGCGGCGATTCCGTGAGCGCCGTCAAGAAGAGCGGCAAGGCGGCCGAGATGAGCCACGTCTCCACCGGCGGCGGTGCGTCCCTCGAGTTCCTCGAAGGGAAGGTCCTCCCCGGCGTCGCGGCTCTCACCGCGAAGTAATCCTGCCGCCCTGAGCGCAGAAAGTGCGGTGCGCACCGATCGGTGCGCACCGTATTTTCTTTGCCTTGTCTGAAAGGCCGCTTTCGATAAGAGCGTCCTTTGCGGTAAAAATAGTCCGTGCCGAGGGGCTGGGATTTTGGTATACTACGGGCACAGACAAAGGGGTTACCATGAGCAAGGCAAGACTATCTGTTGCAGCTGCTCTCGCGGCAATCGCCGCCGTAAACGCGGCCGAAATCACGGTCGAGCAGGCCGGCATCGCCGCCGAGTCTTTTGTCTCTGCTGACGCAATCGGATCGTCTGTCCTGTCGGGTAGAAGCGTCGCAGGTGTAAGCAGGCGCGATGGGCTGTGGATTGTCGCTCTCGCGCCAAGCGGGCATGTCATTTTCAGTGGCAGCGACCTTGTTGAGCCAGTCGTCGGTTTCTCTAAAAACGACTTTGTCGAACCTGACCCAGAATCTCCTGCGTTCGCTGTCCTCGAAGGCGCCAATGCTTCCGTAGCAACTGCAGAGGCGCAGGGAACAGGGTCTCGCCATGCGCGATGGACTAAACTGTTGGGCGGCGTGAAGAAAAGCGGGTTGCTCAGAGCGGACAATCCATCAAGCGGGGCCGTAGTGGTCGAGCCGTTCCTCGCCGAACACTACAACCAGTGGCAGCCCTACAACGACTACGCGCCGGTACATGAGCCATATGAGGACATGTTTGCGGGTGGGTACGAGCCATATCGTGGGCGCTGCCCTTGCGGGTGCGTGGCGACTGCGGCCGCACAGATCTTCCACTGCTTCAAATGGCCTGCGAGGATCGATGGTACGGTTACATACGACCACTCGTTCGTAAATGGCAACAATGTCACCAATTCTTACCCTATCCGCTTTGATGGCCACGAACCTGTAGACTGGGCCGCAATATCCAATACCTACCAGGTTTACAGGATTGACCCTCGAGGCGTTCAGGCAGAGTCGGTGCGTTATCCAATTGCGCGTCTTATCCTGTGGTGCGATGTGCTGGCGCATATGTATTTCAAATCGAGCGGTTCGAGCTCTTCCTACGATACTATCGCCAGCAACGTGTCGGACTGGTATACGCAGGGGCAATGGGTCGAAGTCGGCGCAAATGCCGATTATTCACAGGTTGTATCCGATCTCCAGGCGGGAGTCCCGCTCCAAGTCAGTCTCAATGGGCACCAAGTGGTCGCCCACGGCTGGGCACAAGACGGAACATCCAAGTACATATACCTCAACTACGGCTGGGGCGGGAGCAGCGACGGCTACTACAATCTGGACAACTCGACTATTGACCTCCCAATCCAGGAAATCTTCGTCGGGCACTACCCGCGTGCGAAGCCGCAGATCGACCCGCTGCCCAAGGTGTGCGAGACTAATGTCACCCTCAATTGGCATTTCCCCGATTTCTACACAAACAGGCTCTCGGGCTTTACGGTGTCGCTTAAGAAAACGGCAACTGAAGCGTCGACATTTAACGACGATTTCACTTCCCCCCAAGGTGTGTCAGATGCCGAGAACGGTTCAATAAACAACGGGGTGATTGACAGATTGTATGTTGGCAGCAATTCTGACTATGGGGCAGATCACGGCCCCATGTTAATTGCGGAGCCTTTGGCATTTGGAGTTTTTACGTTCACCAACATGCTGACGCTTACGAGTTCTTCTGTGTTGTCTTTTGATGTCCGCAGCATTAACGCAGATGCTTGCACATATGGAATTCAGGCAAGCTTCAACAATGAATCCTGGGCTTCTGTTACAAACCCACCTCTTGCGACGAGCCCTGATGGATATACCAAGGATTCTGGCTGGCAGGTCATGTCAGTTGATTTAAGTCGACATGCGGGCAAAACTGTCAGGTTTCGGGTTTGCAAGGAGTATGTATGGGGTGAAGGCTATTACAATAACGGAGTCATACTTCTGGACAATTTCACTGTTTCAGAGGTATTGGAATCAGAGGCTCCAACATATTTGTCTGTCGAAGCGAACAAGAGAAGCGTTGACATAACTGGCCTAGAAGAGGGGAGTGCGTATTCGTTCGACGTTACGCCAAACATAGCTGGAGCGATTGTCGACGGCGAGAAGTCTGATCCAATGGCAACGAAGATCGCCGGGGAAATGCTTGTTCCTGTCGAAAGCGAAACGACTGTCGTTGTCACGAACAGCCCCGTTTTTTCGACGGTTGACGCGACAGGGACATGGTCTTACACTGGAACGGCGCAGGCGGATAAAAAGTCTGTCAAGCATAAGTCGAGTTGTTCGATTACAGTCAATCTCCCTGGCGTGCTTACTGCAGACTCCATGCTTTCGTTCAAGTATAAGGCCCAAGGCTCCTCGTATTCGTCAACCAAATATGACACGTTCTCAGCTGTATTCCGGCCAACCAATGGGACGGACTGCCCGTTGTGGTCCAAGAAAGTTGCGAGTTCTCAGAGTTCGCTAGTGGCAGTGACGGTGCCGCTTGCTGAGTACTCTGGCGAGACCGGTAGTCTTGTCTTAACGTATTCGCACAAGGGGACGGCCAATACGAGTAGTTACGGCGGGACGCTTTCCGATGTGATGATCACAAACGTAGTTGATGTCCACAATGAGAGCAGAACAACTTTGGTGCCGCAGGTGCTCCCTGCCCTCGGTACACCGGAGATACTTTCGGTGTCGGCCGTTTCTGAGGGGTTCTATGGCGAGTGCTGGACGAACACAACTACATTTTCGGTCGTTTGCTCTGAGACGGTGGAGGCGCTTGAGGCGCGTCCGAGTCATTTGTCGCTTGTTGGTGACAATGACGTATCGGTTTCGAAAGTTGGCAACGGCAAGTTCAAAGTCTGTGTCACGCCGAGCGGGATAAACGAGTCGAACTTCCGTTCTCGCATGATACTTACGCTTGTCGCCACTGATGCGAACGGGACAAAAGTCTACAAAGATCTTTCGATGCGTTTCTCGCAAGTCGAGCCGAAGCCGACCAAAGTCCACGTGGAGGCGACAACGTCTTCTGGTGACGAGTTTTCCGTGGAAATACCGTATGCGTGGATTGAGGATAACGGACTTGCGCCGTCAGGAAGCGACGCGGCGGCATACGAGGCCGCTGTGTCGGCGAATGCCGACGCCGATTCCGACGGGCTTCCGAACTGGGCAGAGTATGTGTGTGGTACGAGCCCGACGGATCCAGCAGAAAAGCTTGTCGCATTCATAACGATGGTGAACGGAGAGCCGGTTGTTACGTATTCTCCTGGAGACTCGCAGATTGCGGATGGCTTCAAGGCGGTTATCAAGGGCACGACCGAGCTTTCCGCCGCACTGTCTACATGGGAAGTCGTGACGGAGACGCGTACATCCACTTGTCGCTTCTTCCGAGTTGAAATCGTTCCCGAAAACTAAAGAGAGAGCATAAAAGCCATGAAAGAACTTTCGCTTGCATTATTCATTGCATGCGCGTCCGGCCTGTGCTGGGCAACAGCTGGGGATCTCGCCGTTTCGAATGGCGGCGGGTTTTCCTTTTCGCCCAATTCCGGAAGCCATTTTGAACCCGCGTTGTTCGACGCTGGCTGGGGGCGCTGTCGCGCCTTCGGCGGATGGAGCGACGAAAATGGCGACGCGGACGGACCTTGGACACGTGCTTTTGAGATCGTCGGCAAAGACGCGGCGCCGGTTGTGCGGGGGAAGGTGACGTATGTCCTTCGCCGCGATGCCTCGGCCGGCGAACCCGTGGCGCACTTCACTTGGGAGTTTTCCGCTGCCAAGGACTTTGAGGGGAAGGAATTCTGCCTCGCATGGACGCTTCCTTGCGAGCAGTATGCCGCCGACGCCTCGGCGGGAAAGGTCGTCTTTGGCGGCAAGACGGTGGAGCTGCCTCAGAAATACGGCGTTACGCACTTGGGCAACGCAACATGCGACACGCTGGAGATCGCCGCTCCGGCTGGTGTGCCCCTTCGCATAAAGCTCGACAGGCCGACATGGTGCATGGTGCAGGACGACCGCCAGTGGAATACCCCGTGTTTCTCGCTGCGGATGGTAATCGGCGCCGGCAAGCTCAAGGCCGGCGAAAGGCGGACTTTTTCGATGACAATGCGCGGCATCTCGTCCTTTGTCCGCGACGGCAAATACACCGTGCGGGCAAGCGACGACTGGGTGCCTGTCAATGACACGACGGCCGTCAAGGCCGGCTCTGCGCTCGACTTTTCCGCCGCAGGATGGATCGATGCGCCCGCCGGGAAGCACGGACGCGTCGTTCGCAAGGGCGACCATTTCGAGTTCGCCGGGAAGCCCGGCGTAAAGCAGCGCTTCTATGGCGTCAACCTCTGCTTCTCCGCGAACTACATGAGCGCGGCCGACGCCGAGGAGCTTGCGACGCGTCTTTCGCGCCTCGGCTACAACGCACTGCGAATCCACCACTATGAGCGCGAACTCTGCGACCGGAAGGACGGCACGACGATCCGCCCCGAGAAGATGGCAGAGCTCGACAACCTCCTGAACGCCTGCATCCGCCACGGCATCTACCTGACGACGGACCTTTTCGTATCGCGGGACATCCCCTGGCGTTCCTGCGGCATCGACCGCGACGGGAAAATCCCCATGCAGGATTACAAGGAGCTCGTCCTGTTCCATGAGGGCGCCTTCAAGAACTATCTCGACTTCGCGCGCCAGTTCCTTGGCCACGTCAACCCCGAGACCGGTCGCCGATGGGCCGACGAGCCGGCCTTCGCGTTCCTTGCGCTTGTCAACGAGGGCAACCCCGGCAACTTCGGCTACGGTTTCGCCAAGAACCTTCCCGAGGCGAAGGCGGCATGGGCGAGCTGGCTCGCCGGGCGCAAGGCGAAAGAACCCGAGACATACGCTGCAATCACGGACAAGGTGCTGGACAACTGCTGGGAGAACTCGCCGCAGAACTGCGCCTATTCGCTCTTCCTCGCCGACGTCGAGATCGCGTTTGCCAAGCGAATGACGGCTTTCATCCGCGAGGAGATCAAGTCGCAGGTGCTTCTAACGGATCTCTCCAGCTGGAGAAACGCGGTTGAGTACCAGCTCATCCGCACGCACTACGACTATGTAGACGACCATTTCTACGTCGACCATCCCGAGTTCCTTGAGAGAAGCTGGCAGCTGCCGAGCAAGTGCCCGAACTCAAATCCCGTCCGCGGTGCTAACGCCGGCTTCGAGGCGGTCGCCAGGCATCGGCTCCTCGACCGTCCGTTCACGCTCACCGAATTCAACTACTCGGGCCCGGGGCAGTTCCGCGGCGTAGGCGGCATGATGCTCGGCGCGCAGGCCGCGCTCCAGGAATACGACGGCATCTGGCGCTTCGCCTGGAGCCATAACGCCGAGGGCCTGCTCAAGCCGCAGTCAATCCACTACTTCGACGTCGCAAAGGATCCGCTTCAGCGTGCGACCGAGCGCGCCGTAACGATGCTGTACTTGCGCGGCGACATGAAGCCGCTTAAGCGCACGCATGTGGTCGTGCTTCCCGAGAAGGCGCTCCGCAGCGACTTCAGCTGCGGCCCTCAGGCGGACATCAAGGACATGTGGTTCGGGTGGTACGCGCGTTTCGGCACGCTTGTCGCCGACGCGCTCCCGACGGGAGCGACTTCGGGCGGGCTCTTCCCGGAGATATACTCGCGCACGTCCGACGACTACCGGCGCTGGGCCGAAGGATCGCGCCCCGGCGACGGGCAGGTGGTCATCGACCGCGAGAAGGGGCTCTTCGGCGTCGACACGCCGCGGACCGCCGGTTTCTTCGCTGAGGCGGGCGAGCGCACTGTCGGGCCTCTTACTGCGAAGCTCGACGGGAAAGTGCCGGCCGCAGTCTGGGTGAGCGCACTGGACGATGCGCCGATCGCCTCGTCAAAGCGCCTTCTGCTTACGCATGTCGCGGATGTTCAGGACGAGGGAACGGTCTATGCTGATAGCACGAAGAAGGTGCTTCTCAAGTGGGGCCGTCTCCCGCACCTCATGCGCCGGAGCGCGGCGGAGGTGACGGTTGTGTTTGAGGACGCGAAGCCCTGCACCGTCTACGCGCTTTCGTCGGACGGCTCGCGCCGCGGCGAAGTGCCGGTCATCCAGAAGGGCGGTAAGGTCTCCTTCGTTGCGAACACAGCCCGCGATCCCGCCGAGGCGACCTGCTACTACGAAATCATAAGGATTTGGTGCAATTAAGAAAAAGGGGACGAAGGATGAAGAAGATCAAGGTGCTTCTTGTCGATGATCATGCGGTAGTGCGAATGGGCCTCAAGTATGCGCTTTCACTCTTCAAGGACATTGAGCTAGCCGGCGAGCTGTCGGATGGGGAACGCGCGGCGGAACTCATGAAAAGCTCGGGCGCGGATGTCGCCCTGCTTGACATCAGGATGCCGGGCAAGGACGGCCTAGCCGCCCTCGGCGAGATGCTTGCGGCAGATCCTTCCGCAAAGGTTGTAATGCTCACTACGAGCTCAATGGAGGAAGACGTATATGCCGCGCTGAACGCCGGCGCGAAGGGATACGTCCTAAAGGACCGCAATCCGGAGAACATCGTCAAGGCAGTGCGCACCGTCGCGGAGGGCGGAACCTTTATCCCCGACGACATCAAGGCGATCTACAAGGCGAGGAGCGAGGAGCCGGAGCTTACGCCCACGGAGCGCGAGGCGGTTGGACTGCTCGTCCAGGGGCTCAGCAACAAGGCCATAGCCGAAAAGGTTGGGATATCCGAAGACGGCGTGAAGGTACGCCTCAAGCATGCCTACGAGAAGCTCGGCGTAAATGACCGCGCTGGCGCGATATCCGTCGCCATCAGGCGCGGCATAGCCCGTCCCGCCGGTGTGGTGTAGTCTGCGTCCGCTCGGCGAAAAATGAAATGCGGTCTGTCAGTCCTGTGCGCGGCGCTTGCCGCTTCGGCCTTCGCGCTTCCGCGCGTGAAGATCTCGGATGTCCTCGCCATGGACGCAGACGAGATCGCCGCATGCGGGAAGTGCGAGCTTGAAGTGCAGGTGACGTTCAACATACCCTGGGTGGAGAATGCGTTCGTTGCCACCGATGTTGGCGATGTCGACGGGCATGCTCTCTATTTCGCTACGTTCACGGAACCTCAGCCCGGCGAGTTCGACATGGTCGAGCCCGGCGACATAGTGAGGGTCGTCGGCGCTCCGGATCCGATGCTGCTTGAGCCCGGAATAGACGTGGAGAGCGTGAAGTTCGTTTCGCACGCCGACCTCCCCCCGCCGCGTCCCCGGTCTGTTCTTGGAATAAAGGCGGGGCACTTCAACAACTGCCGTGTGCATGTGCGCGGCGTCGGCATGTCGGCGGCATACGGCACCGCGGTCGGGAAACCGGCGTTTCTCCTGTGGCTTTCGACTTCGGACGGAGAGGTCCGTGTGCGCGTTCGCGCGGATGGCCTCTCGCCTGCGGCGTTCCGCGACGCGGAGGTGGAGGTGGATGGCGTGGTCGTCCCGGTGTTCAATCCGCGCCACGAGTTCATAGGCGCGGAGATAGAGGCGCTCGACGCGAAGTCCATCTCTGTGGTGAAGTCGCCGCCGGAGGACCCGTTCTCCGTGCCCGAGTGCGACACATGGTCGCTGCTCGCATGGAGCCCGCGCGGACGCAGGCTGCACGCCTGCCGCGTCATGGGCGAGGTCACGTGCATCTACACGGAAGACGGTGCGTTTTCCGTCCAGCGCGGAAAGGCGTCCGCGAGGGTGTTCGCGGACGGCGAGCCTCCGGCGGTGGGCGACATTGTGGAGGCTGTCGGCTTCCCGGCGATACGGGACGAGTGCGGCGCGCTCGTGGGTGCGCTTTGGCGGCGCACGGATGCGGAAGTCGAGCCGGCGGAAGTGCACCGCCTCTCGCTCGCGCCGGGGTCGCTGTTCGACCTCGGCGGGTTCATGGCCGACAACGACCTGCAGTTCCGCCTCGTCGAGCTCGTGGGACGCGTCGAAGACGTGCGCCTGGAGCATGGCCCGGGCGGGCGTCTCATCATTGACGTCGACGGGCAGAACGTGGACGTGATGCTCCCGCCGTCCGTAGCGGCAGAGCTTCCCTGGGGGATTGAGGACCGTCCGATCGTGCGTGTCCGCGGCGTTCTTGACGCGCGTGTCTCGCAGGGGGACGCATTGAACAGGCTGTTCAGCTTCGAGGGGTTCCACCTCCGCACCAGGTGCGCTGACGACATCGAGCTCGTCCCCGACTGGCAGTGGGGCGCGAGGAGGGCGCTCGGCTTCGCGTGGGCCGCGCTCCTCACGGTGCTCGCCGCGTTCGGCGCTTTCGCGGCAGTCGTCGCCTTCCGCCGTCACCGCGCGCACGTCGGCGCCGAGGCGATAGCGGCCGACAGGCGGCGCATCGCCGCTGAACTGCACGACACGATATCGCAGCACATCTCGGGCGCGAAGCTGTGGGTGTACTCCGCGAAGATGGCCGCGGGCGACACGCTTGCGCCTGGCGCGGCAGATGCGCTCGTGATGGCGGAGAACGTCCTTGAGGCGACGCGGCGCGAGATACGCGATGCAATCATGGACCTCCAGAGCGACGAGTTCGTATCTCAGTCGCCGGAGTCGCTTCTGCGGCGCATCTGCCGCAATGAGTCGGTCCCTGGGCGGACGAGGGTGCGCAGTTTCCTGCGCGGCCTCCCTGTGAATCTTCCGATCAGCGTGAAACGCGACCTCCTCGGCATCGCATCGGAGGCGATTGGGAACGCCGTGCGGCACGGCGGCGCGGCGAACGTTATCGTGGTGAGCGAGGGCGACGGCGCAGGCGCGTTTACGCTGGATGTCCTCAACGACGGCGCGCCGTTCTCGGCGGACGCCGCGCCAGGTCCGGAGAAGGGGCATTTCGGCATCTCCAACATGCGTGAGCGCGCGGCGCGCTCCGGCATGACGCTGACGTTCGGCGAAAAGCGCGGCTACGTCGCGGTCACGCTCGAGCGCCGGACCGGAGCGTAGCGCAGACTACACTTTCGTGTATTGTCGCCTTATGCCGCTTTTGGTAGAATCGCGGCGACAAATGACTTGGGGGCTGTATGAAAAAACAAATGCTGGTCGCTGTCGTATGTGCTACTGTTGCGCTCTGCTCGATTCCCGCCGCGCGTGCCGCGGATGCGGATGTCACCGGCCTCGTGCCGACGATCTGGTGGGACTTTGAGACCAAGCCGGACGCCTCGGGCCTCGCCACGGCGAACAAGGGTTCGGCCTCCATATCGTTCTCCAACAAGGGAACGGCTGCCTATGCGACCGGCGTGATGAACGGCTGGGCGCTCAGCACTGACGGTTTTTCTCCGTATTCCGCGAGCGGCGGCAAATACTCAACGGCCGGGAATGCATTCACCATCTCTGCGGTGATGACGCTTGGCACGAGGGCGAACGGCGTCACGCTGAATGTCCGTTGCGAAAAAGCGGAAAAAGACCTGGTGGTTCGCCGCGGCACGGAGCCGGGTTCTCTCGTCATCGGACTGGGGCCCCAGAAATCCGTCTCCACCCACTTACTGAATGCGACTTTCGCCGACGGCGACGCGGCGTTCCACCTCGTTTCCATCGTCGCGGAGTCTTCCGGAACAAGTCTTTATGTGGACGGTAATCTGGTCACCAACACAACCGAATTCTCCCTGTGCCACGCATCGGGATGTGCCAGCCGAATGCAATTCGGAGAACGTCTCAGCTCCAATCAGTCTCCCGAGGTGGCGTATGGCGGTCTCATCGACGACTTGCGCATCCACGATGCCGCGCTGACGCCCGCTCAGATCAAGACAATTGCCGCCGAATACGGTCTTGTTGTGCGTGCTGACGCGCTGACTGTGACGGGTTCGCCGGTGAACTGGGGAGACGTTGTTCCCGCCTATGGCATCACGAACGGGCTTTCTGAGGGCGCTACTGTAGAGTGTTCTGCAGTAGGCGCGGAGACGGAGACGACAAAGACAATCCCAATCGGCTATGGTCTGTATTCGATCGCGTCCGACGGAACAGAGACGCCCATCGAGGAAAGCTCAGCGACGTCTTTTACCTACACGCACGGGGCATACGCCGGGCATCTCGTCTGGCATTGGGCGCAGTCCAACATGGTGTCTGTCGCATCGGGCGCAAACGGTTCCGTCTCGGAAGGGGGCTGGGTGGGCTACGGCGACGACTTCACGGTGACGGCCACGCCTGGTGCCGGATATAAATTCTTGCGGTGGACGGGCGATACGGACGGAATCGACGTTCTGTCTGCCGCCGTTGTCAAAGATAGCGCGGATGTGACCGTTCAGTATGTTTCGCCAACTGGCAGCGACGACAATGACGGATACTTCGAATCGTCTCCAAAGAAGACAATTGCCGCCGCGGTGAACAAACTTGCACCGACAGCCGCGGCGTCAAGCCAGCGCTGCACGGTCCATGTTGCGCCGGGGCTCTATCCGATCTCGAATCCAATCGTCGTCACGAATGCGATTTCCGTCATCGGCGACGATCCGGATCCTTTGCGCACCGCCGTGTCGAACACGGTGAGCGCGGGCTGGGACAATCAGAGCCAGCGCATCTTCCGGATCGACCATGCCGGAGCGGTGGTCGCGAACCTGACGATGCAGGCCGGACAGGAATACGGCAATGGTGGTAACTTCAACATCGGCTCCTCCGGCGGCATGGTTTCCAACTGCGTCGTCGAAGCCGGCTACACGCGCGACAATGGCAAGGCCTCCGGAGCCTGGCTCGATGCGGGCGTCGTCACGCACACGGTCTTCCGGAAGAACTGGTCGAGTGCCGGATCCGTCACCTGGGAGGGCGTCCGCGCGGGACTTCTCCAGCTCAACGGCCAGGCCCGCGCCGAAAACTGCCTCTTCGTCCATAACAACCAGACCGCATCCGTCCGGCTGATCAACGTGCACGGCTCCTCAGTCATGCGTAACTGCACGATCGCCGATACGTCCCTTTCGAAGACGAACGACGCCTGCACGACGTGGTGCGTACTCAACATCGCCTCCGGCGCGACCGTGCAGAACGTCGTCATCGCGGGCGTTACGAACACGGTTGACGGTACGGCATGTCCGCCGACGGGTTCTGTAGGAAACTTCCAGAACGGAGCCTTTGACGGCGATGTAACGGGCCTGCCGGAAGGAACAGTTACTGGAACAGCGGCGGAGTTCTTTGCGGACTACGAACACGGCGACTACACGCCGGGCGTTTTCAGTCCGCTTGCGAACGCGGGCGTTGAGTATGAGGGAATGGCAGCGACCGATCTTGCGGGGAAGAAGCGCAAGTCCGGCAAACACATTGACATCGGCTGCTACGAGTGCCAGAAGACGCCGGGATTATTTATATTTGTTCGATAATCTTCCTACACGATCTACATGTTCTACACGGCTAAAAAACACTCTGCGTCTCTGCGTTAAAAATATTGGTATAATTGCAATGATGGACATTAGGTCAAAAGGCATGTTGCTTTGCGTCGTCTCGGCCATTGCCGCGATAGGTGCCGGTTTTCCTCAGGTGGCGAGAGGCGGGGAGAGCCGACCCGTCGCCCACGCCGACACTGCGACGGATGTGCGCAGAGTCGTCAACATCGTGAACTTCGTCCGCGCGCTCGACCCGCGCAGTCCCAAGGCAGAGTACCTTCGTGCCCTTCGCGAGGAGGTTGCCCTCAATCTCAAGTACGGGTTCGAAAACACGATCCTCTTGCAGTACGATGCGCTGGTGGACGCCGAGATGATGGCAGAGGCGAGGAAGAGCGATCCCGCGAAGACGGAGTTCGGATTGTGGTTCGAGATGTCGCGTCCGCACAACGAGGCGGCGGGGTTGGAGTGGCGCCCGAGCGAGCAGCACAAGGGGTGGGACTGGGACTGGTTTATAAACCCGGGATTCCTGATGGCATACGACCACGAAGGACGCAGGAAGCTTATCGACGCGGCGTTTGCCAAGTTCAAGGAGGAGTTCGGCTCATGGCCGAAGAGTGTCGGCTCGTGGCTGCTCGACGCCTGGTCAATGGACTACATGGTGAAGACATACGGAGTCGACGGATTCTGCATCTGCCGCGAGCAGGACTCCACCGACGCCTACGGTCTCCGAGGCGGCTATTCCAATGGCGCATACTATCCGTCCCGCAAGAACATGCTTTCCGCGGCGGTTGACATGGAGAACGCCGTGCGGGCACCGGTCTTCAAGATGCTCACGCCGGACCCGATCTACAACTACGGGCTTCCGCACGAATTGTATCCGGGATATCCGCACCGGGAGGGATGTTCGACAATGGAGCCGGTCTGGTACAGTGGGTACACGCCGACGATAGTGGACTGGTACTTCCGCGTCTACACCGAGCCGAAGGGGCTCCTGAACCTTTCCTACATGCAGGTAGGCCAGGAGAACTCTTTTGGCTGGCCGATGATCTCAAGGGGGCTTCCGATGCAGTACGCGAAAATCGCGGCGGAAGCGGCGGCGGGACGCGTCGTCGTGGAGAAGATGGTCGACACGGCCCGTGCGTTCAAGGCGGCCCACAAGTCGAATTGTCCGCAGACGCAGATCGCGCTTGAGGACTGGACCGGCGCCGGTCGCAAGAGCGTGTGGTACAACAGCCGATTCTACCGGGCAAACCTCGTCATGGAAGGTTCGCGACTCTTCTTCCGCGACATCCACAAGATGTCCGATGAATTCGAGGAGCCGTTCCTTGACAAGGTCTGCACTGGCTGGCAGGCCCTCTACTACACGCCGCCTGTCGTCGACCAGTGGCTTTTCCGCAGCGAAGGCGCGACGGGAACTATGTCGCTTTCCGGCGAATTCAAGTCGCTTGACACGTCGTCCGACGGCGACGGCATCCTCGTCGTGACGGCGACGCGCGCGGACAGTGCGCCTGTCGAGATCCGTTTCGAGGAGGGGCGTGTCGTCGTTGCCGGCTGCGGACTTGACAGCGAATATGCCGCGGAATTTCGCAAGGCGCTTTCAATTGGAGATGGAGCAGTGGGCTTCGAGTTCTGCGGCTATCGCTATCGCGTACCTATTCGCGGAAAGGTTCAGGCGACGGAGAAGGGGTTTCGCGTAGATGGTGACAGGATAGAGCTCGATCTTTCTTCGACCACTTCACTCCAACTCTCTTCTACACGATCTACATGTTCTACACGGCTAAAAAGGAAACAAAAAACTTGTGGACAGACCCCGTCAGACCCTTGATTTTCCGGCCTATCGGGGGGTCTGTCCCCAAAATTCCACGCGCGACAACGGAAAGGCCGGAGGCGCCTGGCTCGATGCAGGCGTCGTCACGCACACGGTCTTCCGGAAGAACAAGACGAATTCGGCCTCCGTGTGGTGGAACGGCGTGACCGAGGGCGTTCTTCATCTCGGCGGGAACGCCCGCGCCGAAAACTGCCTGTTCGACGACAATTCGCAGTATGTTGCCGTCACGCTTGTCAGCGTCGAGGGCACCGCCGTCCTGCGCAACTGCTCGATCGTGAACACCGGTCTTTCGTCGACAAACGAGGGTTGCAGCGTGTGGTCCGCGCTCAAGATTGCCTCCGGCGCGACCGTGCAGAACGTCGTGATCGCCGGCGTGACGAACACAATCGACGGCGCGGCATGTCCGCCGACGGGTTCGGGCGTCGCGAATTTCCTGAACGGCGCGTTCGACGGCGATGCGACTGGGCTGCCCGAAGGCACCGTTACCGGCACGGCGGCGGAGTTCTTCAAGGACTACGCGAACGGCGACTACACGCCGAAGACGGGCGGGCCGCTCGTCGGGAAGGGCGCGAACTACGAGGGCATGGCGTCTGTCGACCTTGCGGGTAACAGGCGACTGGTCGGCAGCAAGGTCGACATCGGCTGCTACGAAGCGAGTTCTGCCGCATTCATCATCATAGTGCGCTGACGGGAGGGTGACATGAATTCCGTGAACAGCATCACGAGAAGGGAGTTCGCGCTTGGAGCGGCGGCGTTCGCGGCGGCCGGGCGCGTGCTGTCGGCACCGGAGGCCTCGGCCGGGGCGGGCGCGGACGGGATAAGGGTCCGCTTTCTCGGAAGCGGCGCGGCGGGGTGGGATCCGAAATGGCTCGACGCCAATCCGCACACGCGGCGTCCGTCGAGCGTGCTGTTAGACGGACGCGTCCTCATCGACTTCATCCCGACCGGATTCGACATGCTGCCGGAGGGATGCCGTCCGGAGGTCCTTTTCCAGACCCATTCGCACGGAGACCACTACAATCCCGCCGCAGCGGTGAAGTCCGGCGTCAGGCGTGTGTACGTGCAGGAGTCGTGGGCTTCGGCAGCGCGCGAGGAGATCGCCGCGGCGGCGAAGAGGCTTTCGCTGCCGCCGCCCGAGGTCGTCGGCCTCCCGTTCGCGAAGCCGGTGGAGGAGTGCGGGCTCAGGTTCACCGGCGTGCCCGCAAACCACAGCACGTCGCGCGTGACGGACGGAATCCTCGAGCGCACGTCGCTCTACCTCGTCGAGAAGGGCGCGGCGCGGCTCCTCTACGCGACCGACACGGGAGGAATTCCTGGCGACGCGGCGCGGATGCTCGGGGTCGATCCGCACATAACGAACGGGAACTACGAGCGGTTCGCGAAGAGCGGCACCTTCGTCGCGGAGCCGAAGCCGCTCACCGCCATCATCATGGAGGCGACAAACGGAGACTCCGACGCGGACTTCAGGATGTTCGTGCACTCGAGCGTCCAGGCCGTCTCGCGCACCGTCGAGGTGCTGCGCCAGAACGGACGCTACGCGCCGCCTCCCGGACAGTGCGCCTACATCACGCATCTCGGGCTCAAATACCGCGACTGGCCGTCCGAGAAGATTGACGCCGAGCTGCCGTCTGGCATCCGCGCGGCCCACGACGGATTCGAGACCACCTTTTGCTGACTGTCTCCGCAGGAAAGACCGCGAGGGGGCATTACACTTCCGTGTATTGTCGCGTCGCGGCGCTTTTGATAAAATCGCGCCAGTCAATTGCCTAACAAGGGGGAATATAACTCTCTGCGCCTCTGCGACAAAAATTTCGAAACAAAAAATCTCAAATTCCACTCTCCAACTCCAACTCTTCACTCCAACTTCCATTTACACAACTAAACAAACGGCTTAAAACAAACAAAGGAAAAAGCAATGAAGAAACTGGTTTCCGCATTGATTGTCGCAGGCACGGCGCTTGCACTTCATGCTGCAGTTCACGAAGACGACTGGCTCAAGGTCGAGACGCCGGACAAGGTCGTTCCCGATTCCGGCTTTCAGGTGAAGGTCACGCTCAAGAAGGACCTCGGACCCAGCGAGAACGTGACCGTCGCGATGCACACGTTCAAGACCGACGGCGGCTGGATGGGCACCGGCGAGTGGCGTCCGCCGCAGACGATGAAGAAGGGCGAGACGAAGGTGTTCGCCTTCACCGCGAAGGGGAGCGACAAGGTCGGGCACTTCGGCCCGCTCGCCTTCATCGCGCCGAACGGCGACTGGGGCAAGGCGACGCACAAGATCTTCTGCGGAAAGATCACCTGGGCGATGTCGGGCGCGGAGGCCGCTAAGCGGAAGGCCGAGGCAGAAGCCGCCGCAGCGCGCTCCAAGCCGCCCGCCGGCATCACCTACAAGAAGAGCTGGATTGTCCCCCGCGGATGCTTCAAGCCCGGAACGGACGAGCCCGCGAAGGAAATCCGCGAGGGCGAGCCGTTCGACGTCGTGGCCGACTACTACCTCGACCCTTCCGAATACTGGAACAACAAGTGCCACATCGTGGTCTTTGGCTGCGGTCCGTGGATCGACAACCCCGACGGCGTCCATGAAAAGAGCAGCCACCATGTCAACTATCCGGGGGCGGGCTGGGGTTTCCGCGAGGTGAAGCCCGGCAAGGGCACCGTCCGCGTCACGCAGACGATCAAGAAGTTCTTCCGCTACAACTCGCTCTTCTTCCACGTCCGCTTCCGCGGCGGCGACGACAAGGACTTCCCGTGGACGAAGACATGCGGCGCGCCGTGCATGGTTCGTCCGATCAACGGACTCGACATCGTTGCGCCTACGGCAGGCGGTCTCTTCGTCGCAGGCCGCGAGAAGCCAGTCGTCGACCTCATCGCCGGCGCAGACGCGAAGGCCGGCTCTCCCGTCGCCATCAAGATATTCGCCCTCGACGATGTCGGCAAGCTCGAGGAAGTCGGCTCTGTTTCGGCTACGATGCCCGATCCCGGCAAGACGGCCAAGGTCGATCTCTCGAGCGCCATCGGCAAGCGGCTCGGCTGCTTCCTCGCGGAAGGGCGCTCGGGTGACAAGTCGGTCGACGCGTTCTTCGGCGTCATCCCCGACGTAGACAAGGCGCTCGGCGGAAGGCGTGCGCCGTTCGGCGCGACGGACCTCCATACCGACCTCGAATGCGAGACGGCCGCGAAGCTCGGCTTCTCCGTGAACCGCATGTTCGTCGGCTGGGGCGGGCTCGTCCCGAACCGCGGCGAATACAAGTTCGACTGGCTTTCCAGTACGATGGACCGCCAGGAGAAGCACGGCATCAAGCCGTGGCTCATGCTCATCGGTGCGCCCGAGTGGGTGCTGCCGCCCCATGTCCACTCGCCCGGATTCGAGCCGTACCCGTTCGACGACGCGGGATGGCGCGAGTCGATCCGCGCGATATCGCAGAAGTTCGGCAAGCGCGTCTTCGGCATCGAGTGGCTCAACGAGATCACTCCCGGAAACAAGAGCTCGAATCCGACCGCCGACTACAGCCGCTTCTGCGAAATCGGCGCTGAGGAGCTCCGCAAGGTGAATCCGAAGGCGCATTCGATGATGGCCGGCGGCCTCTGGCCCCGCAACTTCCGCCTCGACGTGCTCGGCGCTGGTGTCGGCAAGAGCATCGACATACTCCCGATCCACTACGGCGAATACGAAAGCGCGTCCGAGGCAATCGCCGACGCCAAGGCGGGCGGCATTGATCTCGTCTGGAACGACGAGAGCGCGGCGGGCATCTCCGTGTGGGGCATGGACGGCCGCGAGGCGCTCGAGCGCAGCGTCTTGCAGTCGCGCTTCGTTCTCCGCTCGTGGCCCGCCCAGCTCGCCGCAGGCGTGAAGGGCATAATCTACTTCGGCGGCGAGGCGAACCCCGCCGGCAACTGGAAGTACCTTCTCGACGACTACACGCCGCGCCCTGTCGCCGCCACGCTTGCCGTCCTGTCGGCGAAGCTCGGCAATGCCCGCCCTGTCGGCGTCTACTACGCCGAACCTGGCGCGCGCGTCGTCGTGTTCGAGCGGAAGGACGGTACCGCGCTCGCCGTGATAGGTTCCGCGAACGGCGACGAGAAGTCCGCTCCTGTCGAGGTGCAGATTCCCGCGACTCCCGGCTCCACCGTCGTGAGTACCGACCATCAGGGCAACACGCGTACCATTGCCGCCAAGGGCGACGCCATTTCCATAAAGGCCGGCCCGATGCCGTTGATCTACGAGGGGCTGCCGCTCAATCCCCTCGCCGTCCGCTGTGCGCTTACGATCGAAGGCCAGGGGCCGCTAACGCCCAAGCACTCCGTCAGCTTCGTGAAGGGCGCTGCGCCGCAGTTGCGCGTCTCGGTGCGCAATCCGCTGCGCACGCCCGTCGAGGGGGTAGTCGGTGTCGCGGTCGTTCCCGGCGGGAAGTCGGGCAAGGCGTTCAGCCTTGCGCCCGGCGAGAGCGCACACTTCATCCTCGACCTTCCGTCCGAGTGGAAGCTCGCCAAGGGCAATGTCATCGCGCAGACCGACTTTGCCGTCGACGTCGTCGATCCGGCGACGCTTGGCAACCTACTCTCGAACGGCGGCTTTGAGGCGAACGGCGGCTCGAAGCACGGCTGGAACGGCGGCGGCAAGGTGGTGAAGCTCTCGGGCGCCCGTCCGGGCGAGGTCGGAAACGCTCTTTCGCTCGACCACGGCAAGGGCTGGATGCAGCTTTTCCAGCGTGTCGACAATCCAGCCCCCGGGCGCAAGCTCCTCTACACGGCGTGGATGCGCACGGACAAGATGAATGCGGGCTCGAACGCCTCGCTCATCTGCCGCAACGGTCCATCGGCCGACTACTACATGCCGGACATCTTCGCCGCCCCGAGGGACACCGCCGGCGCGTGGCAGTTCATGGTGAAGGTCCTCGGCACTTCGGTTGACCATGTGGCGGCGCAGGTCCAGCCCGTCGCCAGCGGCGAAAACGGATCCGCGCTCTACGACAACATCCGCCTGACGCTCTACGACGGGTCCGACTGGGCGACCGAGGCGCACCGCACGGCGAAGCCGAAGGCCGTGGACGGCGATCTCTCCGACTGGGACTTTGCCGATCCGATTCCGCTTCTCTGCGCGAACCAGATCACGTCCGAGGATGGCTACAAGTGGACGCCCGAGAACCTTTCCGGCGTCGCGCAGCTCACATGGGACGACGAGGCGCTCTATGTCGCCGCACGCGTTCGCGACGACGTTCATGTCGTCAAGACGGGCGCTGACACGCTCAAGGGCGATGCGCTGCAGATAGGGCTCCATCCCGCGAACCGCCTCGTTGGCGCCGACAACGCCGCAATCGAGTGGTACATATCCGCCGCGAACCCGGGCAGCGGCTCGGGCAAGCACACGGTCTTCCGTCCTGCGGCGCACGCGGCGGGTCTTGCGAGCGGCCAGCTCGCCAAGGACTCGTCCGTCTACGAGATCGCCGTCAAGCGCAACGGCAAGGATACCTGCTACGAGTTCAGGGTCCCGTGGCGCGACGCGGGTGGCGTCCGTCCGCAGGCTGGTACGCGCCTCGGCCTCTCCCTCCGGCTCACCGACGCCGACTCCGGCGCGGCGCGTGGCGCGGCGGCCTGGGGACGCGGCCTTGAATCGTGGACGCCATCCTCGTTCGGTTCGCTTGTTCTCTTGCCGTAGCCGCTCTTTTGTGTCGATTTCTCTGCGTCCTTGTGACTAGTGCTCCTGACGTGCCGGCAGCATTAGAAATGCGCCGTCAATTTTGCTATACTATCGCACCCAAAAGGGATATTCGCAGAGAAAATGCCAATCTTTCGCAAAACATTTGCCGCGATAATCGCCGCAGCCGCGGTCGGTTTTGCGGCATGCGCCCTGGGCGAAACCTTCACGGAGGAACCGGACGCGTTCCTCGAATACATCGAGGCGACGGGCTCGCAGTACATCGATACGGGAGTCAACGCCGAGACCGGACTCAAGGCGCAGATCGACTTCGCGTGGGCGAGCGGGGACATAAGCAGCAATGACTGGTCGCTCCTCGACGCCACAATCGACAACAGCGTCTCGGACAAGCGCACGCGTTTCCTCATGTGCCACATGAGCAACAAGAAGCCGTTCTTCGGATACGGCAAGCAGCGCGGCAATCCGAGCGGAGCCGTCGACTTCGTCGGCGGGCAGCGCTGCGAGATCATCACCGACATGACCGACCCCGATTCGCTCGAGCTTTACCAGAACGGGGTCAAGACGTTCAGCTCTTTACGTCTTCGCCTGCAACTTAAGTAGTGTTCCCAAGTGGCACAGCCAGGGCCGGCTCTACGAGCTTAAAATCTGGAAGAATAACGCCCAGTCCAGCGAACTCGACCTCATCCGCCACTACCTGCCCTGCATCAAGGGTGGCCGCGCCGGACTCTACGACAAGGTGCACGGCACAATCTCCTACTCCTACACCACCGACAATTTCAACGCCGGCCCGGTCATCAGCAACGAGCCAACTCTCATCACTACGCGCGAAGGGCTTGCGGCGATTGCGAATGACCTCGCCGGCTCATACGCGCTTGGCGCGGACATCGACCTCGGCGGGGCGGACTGGACGCCGATTGGCAATGTTTCCGCGCCGTTCACCGGCACGCTCCGCGGCAACGGCTACGCCATCCGCAACCTCGCCTGCACGAACAGCCTGTCGGGCAGCGACTATCGCGGGCTCTTCGGCTGCGTGAGCAATGCGACGATCGAAAGCGTCTCCGTCTCGGGAACGGTCGCGGGCAAGGAGTACGTCGGCGGACTCGTCGGATGCATCACGGGCGGAACTCTCATCAGCAACTGCATCGCGACGGTCGAGATCGCGGCGACCAACTCCTACTCCGGAGGCCTGGTCGGGGCGTGTGCCGCCGGCAGCGCGGTCAATCGAATCGTCGACTGCCGTGCGGACGGCTTCGTCAGCGGTTCCGGCATGGCGGGCGGATTCATCGGCTACGTCTATGCGCCAGCCGTGATTTCCAACTGCGTGGCGCGCGACGACGTGCGCTCCGCCGCCAGCTACTATGGCGGCTTCGTCGGGCGGCTTGCCCACGAAGATGCGATAATCGACGGCTGCTGGTGTTCCGGCGCCGTGTGGGGCACGGGCGGCGACATTGGCTCGTTCATCGGCCACCACGTGAGAGGAACGAATGTCAACTGCGCGGTTTCGGCCTACGCCAACGGGCCGCGTCCGTTCTGCGGGAGC
>ONVK01000150.1 GCA_900321255.1 uncultured Lentisphaerota bacterium
GCGAGGCCGTCCAGCTTGAAGCCGCTCATGGCCGCGAGGTTCGAAAGGCACAACACCTTCTCGTAGACGTCCACCTTCGCCTGTATGTCGTCTCCCTCCAACGGCGCGAGGTCGATGCCCATCTCGGCAAAGAGGGTGAGGATGCGCGCGGGATCGAACGTGCCGAATCCGCGCAGCTGCATGATGTCGCCCCTGCCGCTCGACTGCAGGCGCCGTCCGGCTTCGCCCAGGTCGGCGGGGTTGTCGAGGGGCCTCAGGCGGTTCGGAACGGACTTGATCCCGGTCGCGGCGAAGCGCTGCTGCATCCGCTTGAGGATAGACGCCTCGAGCGGCGTGGACATATCTTCACGCGTCAGCATGTCACGCACGGCGGACGTCTGGTTATCCGCCAACGGCGCATAGACCTGGGCGAGAACAAGGGACTGCAGGATGGGAACGGCTTTCTTCGGAACGGACGATATGGCAATCGTGCCGTCCCGCAGCGCGTCCTTGAAGACCGCATCGTGCTGCCCTTGCTTGAAGAGGGTACTGAAGTTCTTCACGTCCCGGTCCGCACCCCGCATGCCTTTCGCGGCGTAATGGGAGAAGAACTCGAAGTCCCTGTCGTCCAGAGCGCAGAGCTCCGCGTCAAGGCTCTCGAGTGCGTCCTGCAGGGGCACGAACACGTCGTTCTCGAGCTTGGATCGGATGCTCTCCGACCCAGGTCCGGGGAGAATGCCCTTCGCGGTGAGCTCGACGTCGCTGTATTTGCCGAGAAGCGTACTGACCTTCAGCTTGATCAGCGCATTGGACTTATCCACGTCCGACATCTGCGCATATCCGGGGATCGTCGCCGACAGCGCCTGGAACGCCTTTTCGTTGCGCTGCTGGCGCAGCGCGCGGACCTTCGCGGGGTCCTTGCTCTCGACCATCTTGTTGTAGGCTTCCTTGAGCGGATTGAGGAGCGCGATCTCGAGGTCGCGCTTCACCTCGGCCCCGAGCGAGCCCCCGAGGGCCGCCTTCTGCGCGTTCATGAGCGCCGTGGCCTGGGGGCCGGTGATCCCCCCTTCCTTCCCCGCCGCGCCGATCTTCTCCATGAAGAAGTTGATGACGGACGCCTTGTCTTCGACGTACGCGAAGTTGGCGTTGACGAACGCCTCGACCATCCCGCGCGCGGAAAAGCCCTTTGACGTTTCATTGAGCGCCGTGAGCGCGGCGTCCGCGAGCGCGGCGCTCCCGACGCGCTTTCCGGCCAGGGCCGAGCCCAGTGTGTCCGCCATCTTCACCATGACCTTCGCGGCCTCGTCGGGCCCGATGCGCTCCAAGTCCGCAACAAAGGCGTTCAGAACGCTCATGAGCGGGGCCACCCACTCCTTGAACGCGGTCTCCGTCCGCTGCGCGTTGAAGCCGTTCTCGGTGTAGAGCCTGTTGAACTCGGTCATGATCTTGTTATTCACCGCCGTGGCGGCGCGTTCGAGCTGCAACGCCGCATAGACACCGGCCTCATCGGCCAACGCGCTGAACGCCCTGGAGACCGCGAGGGTGAGTTTCGGGCCGCCCACGTTGTTCTCCCAGATGGACTTCGCGCCGTCGTCGAGCGGCTCGACCTCGCCGGGATCCGGGACGATGGTCTCCACGCGGGTCGTGACAATCGTCTTGGACGCGAACTTCTCCATCAACTCGCCGACGACCTCCTTGAACGCGTCCGTGACCGCCTTCTTCGACACCGGCACATCGTCGTCTGTTGTGATGCGCTTGTTCAACTCGTCGAAGTCAGGCTGGGAGAAGTCCTTGAGAGATGAATTCGACCAGTAGAGCCTGTCGAACACCTGCTCGCGTATGACGGCCATGTTCTGGCGCACGAACTTCTCCATCTCGGCCGGGCTGCGGCCCTTGAAGTCGGCGCAGAAGAGACGTCCCATCTCGGCCGTGCGCATCTTGAGATTCTCAGGAAGGCTGAAACACTTGGCCTTGTCCATCTCCTTCTGCACGGCGACCGCGACCTTTTTGTCCAGAAGGCCCTTCGCGTCGAGCGCCGCGATGTCTTCCTGGATCAGCGCGTCGTTCTTGGTGGCGCTGTCGATGATGTCGATCACGTTCTTCAGCTCGCGGCGGGAGAGCGGCGCGGAGAACGACGCGGCATCGGTGCCCTCCGGCATGCCGAGCGCTGCGTAGATGCGCTCCATGTCGCCGCGGGAGAGAATCTTCCCCTCGGCCGAATTGTGGATGGCCGCGAGCAGCGACTGCCGCACCTGGACGTTCTCCTGCGGGTTGTTGTCGGCGGTCCGGACGGTGCGGAGAAAGTTCA
>ONVK01000124.1 GCA_900321255.1 uncultured Lentisphaerota bacterium
TGTACGGCAGGGAGACCGCAAGAACCGTCCTCGGAAGCCCCAAGACCTTCGCCTCGGCCATCACCGACATTCTCTTCGACGAATTCGACGCCCTGTCCGAGGGACTTGACGAAAAAGAAGAGGGAAAGCTCAAGGGCGACGTCTATTTCGTTGCGACGGGCGAGCTCGGCCTCGGCTACTGGGATGCCCTCAAGGAGGCCAACATCCTCAACGCCCTGATGAACGACGCCCAGAAGATGGGCGGCGACAAGGACTACAAGGTGGACATCGGGGTTTAGCGGCCGCTTTCGCCGCCGCCACCTCCATCTGTCAATTCATGCGATTGCAACCTTTTACGCCTCGGTACATAGCCAATAAGCCAATAAGTAAAGAAGAACCACCATGCCAGACCTAGCAAACGTAAACATCTCGATCCAGCAGTTTCAAGCTGTTGCGACCGGCAAGTACAATGCCGGCGAAGTGCGTCTCGCCAACGAGACCACGCTCGAGAAGATCAACAACAGCGTCCACTTCAAGGGATCCAACCAGACGAACGGCGTAGGCGTGGACGAGATTGCCCGGATCCGGCGCGATCTCGGGCTTGCCGCCGACACTTCCGCCGGCGCGGACAAGAAACTCTCCGAGCGCAGCATCAAGCCGCTTTCGCGCGCGCAGATACGCACAATCCTCGACCGCAACGCCGAGACGATCAACGCCCATGCCGGCGCGGGAACCATCCGTACCGACGCCGAGCTGCACGCTGGATACTCGGAGGCGCGCAGGGCGTCGCTCGCCGCCACGCGCGAGGCGACGAATGCCGGGCTCGCCGCCACGCGCGAACTGGACGAAAGCCACAACATCGCCATCTTCCAGGATCTTATCGCAGGCAACATATACTTCCGCGAGATGGCGGATACCGTCCGGATCATCGAATACGCGAAGCTCCAGCGCGACACGATCCTCGCCAAGTCCGGCGGGCACCTCAGGACTGTGGGCCGTGGCGTACTGCAATACCAGACGAGGTCCAACCAGAGCATCGATTTCGAGCTGCCGACGGACGAGGCATCCTACGTGCGCTACCTCGACGAGACGATCGTGCATCTCTCGTCGCTTTCGATGCAGGGCGCAAATGCCGACTCGGAATGCGGTCGCGTTCGCCGCGACGGACGCCGAGGTGAAGATGCTCGCAAAGGAACTCGTCAACCTTGGCGGTGCCGTTCGTGGCGACGCGTTGCGCCAGCATGTTGTTCTGCAGGCGCTCGTGCGGAATGGCGCCGCTGGCGCGAATGTTCCAGACACGAGCGCCACGTACATTCCCGCCATGTCGCCCAGCGAATGGAACACGGCGGTGTGGGACGCCATAGCCATCGGAAACAATTCCGCGCTTCCGCACGAATTCAAGCCGATTGTAGATCCGGTAGTGGGGCACCTCCGCGAACTTTTCGGCGAGGATGTGATTCCGGCCGGCATCGCCAACGGGGATATTTTCAGACCGGCGGACATAAACAGCATCATTGTCAGGGATAATCCCGCCGCGCAGGTTACCGCCGATGGGATCCGCGAGAGTTTCCAGCGCATCGCCGAAGATACCGGCGCGAAGATGTGCGCCAGAAAACGCCTGTCGGGTTTCCTTGCGGCAACCGGCGCACCCGAGTGGGCCGCCTCAACGATGCTGGACGATTTCGCCGTATCACATCCCGAACTGCTGACGCGCCTTACGGCGGCGCGCTCGGCGGCGGAGACGGACGCCATCATCGAGGAATCGCGCGATCTTATCGAAGCCGAAGCCAGGCGTTTCGCCGAGGTCGAACGGATCAAAGTCAAGTTCACCGGCTTCTACAAGGAGGCGCTAAGCCATGCGATGGGCGTTCCCGGATCGGCGCTCTCCACCTTAGGCGTCGACATGTACTGGATCAAGGCCAAAGGCGCCAAGCTCGCCGATGCCATCCGCCAGGGAACCTTCGCCGTCGCGAGCAATGCGGACATCGAAAAGGCCTTCCGCGATCTGGCTGCCGACCTTGCCGAGCAGCGCGTGGCCGCCATGCGGGCGGTGGACGAGCTGGACATTCCGCTCGCCGTGCGCGATGCGTTCAAGGACCATCTCTACCACGTGGGCCGCGTGGACAACATCGACCTCGCGCGTATCGTCCAGTCCACACGCGCCGCTTTCGGCGCGCTGGCTGACGCCATAGACGCCGTGCTCGTCCCCGGCGCGGACAAGAACGCCGTTTACACGGCGATGGCTCCGGCGAAAACCATCTTCAGGAACGTCGTCTATGGCCTCTTCCCTCCGGGCGCCGAAGTCGGCGGCGACGAGATGATTACGCACGGCAGGCTGGTCGGCATGACGTTCGTGTTCGACAAGCCGGGGTTCGTCGAGAAACTTGAGGCCTTCTTTGAGCGGCCGGACGTCGCCGCAGACATGGAAAACGTCCAGGACGACACGCTCCCCCACAACGCTACCATCTTCCAGCGGGCGCTTCCGGAGAAAACGGAAAAAGCTTCGCTCGCCAACGCCTTCGGCAAGTCGAAGATGCCGCCGGCCTACGCGTTTGCCGTCGGGGAGGCGTTCCGCGACCTCGGGATGGACGACCTTTCCCTGGAAGCGAAGGAGAAGCTGATGACCAGCGCGAACGGACGCGCCATCGCGAACAAGATCCGCGAGAGCGCAGGCCCCGTCCTGCCGTCGGATCTCCGCTCAATGGTGCGCCAGCAGTTTGCGGACATTGGAGCGAATCACGCGTGCGAACGCTTCCTGATCGGCCTCGCCGCGAAGAACAACATCGTAATCGGGGCCGAAACGGCAAGCTGGTGCCGCAGCACTCTCTTCGGGCACAACGCCGCGATTTCCGAGGAATTGACGACGGCGTTCCGTTCGGCGGTAGTGGGACGGCGCGACGTGCGCGCCGCCGTAGCCGCCGTTCTCGAAAAGTACGCCGAGGACGCGCTTGTCGTGGCCAAGGCCTACGGCTCCATCGAAAAGGCGGATGTGGAGGCTCCCGAAAGGGCGCTGCGCGAGATCGTAGAGAGGACCGGTCTCGACGAGGCGTTCGTGCGCAGCCACCTGCGAACCGACGCCGTGGCCATTCACGGCGGCACGCTGGCGTTCGACCGCGCCGATCTCCGCGACGTGCTCAAGAATCCCGCGACGGACTACAGGACGTTCAACCTCGAGCTGATCGCCGAGAACGCCAATGCGCGCGTCGATTCCTTCATCTCGAAGAAGGTCGCGTTCCTCGCGCAGATCGATGCGCTGCCGGTTTCCGAGGCGTGCAAGACGCAGATTCGCGCCGCCACGCTTTCCGAGAGCACCTTCAAGGACGCAGAACTGCCCGCCGCCACCGCGCGCATCCTCGCCCGCGCAGACGTGGCGAACATGCTCGACTTCGCGAAGACCAATCTCGTCCCGGAAAAAATCGTCGGGATGAGCGACAAGCAGGTGTTAATGGTCATTAGTATCGTAGCGTCAACGCTCAACGCCGCGATCGAAGCGGAACTCTCGGAGGACAAGCGCGCGTCGATGGACAACGGCGACTATGCCGTTCTCACGTCGCTTCTCAACATGGCATTCACCGACGTTTGCGGCGCAAGCCTGAAGGAAGCAGCCGTCCAGCTCGCCGCAGACGGACGATTCGCCGGCGTGGATGCGGCAGGTGCCGAAGAGCAAAACCGCTACAACATCGAATACGTGACCTACAGCACCGGAATCGACCAGAACAAGAACCCCGTCCCCGTCGATACGCAGAGGGCTCTTGCGGCGAACAAGTCCGCCGCCAACATCGCGCTCGCGCTGCGCATGCTCGGTACGGTCCGCTCCGATCTCTACCTCGAATGGCTTGACAGGGAGACCGCCAGCGCAGTTCGCGAGAACAAGGCCACGGCCGAGCAGCGCGCAATCGCCGAAGCCGCGCTTAAGCGTGCGCCGGCGCTTTTCAGGAAACACTCCGCAGGCCTTACGGCAGGGCAGAGCGCCGAACTCAAGGCGTTCCTCGTCACGCTCGACTTCCGCGACGCCGCGCTCGCCGCGAGCGAGGAGGCGCTGGGCAGGAAGGCGCTCGAGATTTCGCTTGCTGGTGACGGCTTCGACGTTCCCGGCTCTTCGGCAGCGGGCAAGGCACTGTCGCGCGGATACGCGCCCGCGGAGCTTCCGATGCTACAGCGCGTTGCGGACATCTACCGCGAGGCGACAGGCTGCACCGAGACCGAGGCGCGAATCGCCGCCCTCGACCAGCATAGCGCGGCGCGGCGCCTTTTCGCCTACGGAGGACGCTTCACCGCGTCGGCGGAGAACTTCAAGGCCGGTCTCAAGCTGCTTGGGCAGTTCAAGACCTGGCTCGCCGCCAGAGATGCGGAAGTCGAGCCGAAGCGCGTGCCCAACGGACGGGTCGGCGCCGGCGTAAGCCTCACCGCCTTGAACGCCGATCCGAGCTACTTCACGAGCGGAGCGGAATACGCCTACGAGAAATTCATCTTCGAACACATCGCGATCGACGAGTCGCTGCCCATCGCGACGGACGATCCCAACGCCGTGTTCGACATGGAGCACAATCCCGTGACGCGCTTCTTCGGCCGCGGCTACTCCACCGCCAGCACCAACACCATGGCGCAGATTCCGCCGGAAAAGCGAATCCTCGTATATGAGGTGTTCGACCTCATCGCGCCGCTCGCCACGACGCAGGCGGGCGTAGATGCGAACTACCACCGCAGCTCCAACGTCGAAATGATCGCGCGCATCCTCGCCAACCTGGACGCCATCGCCGAGATGAAGGCGGCCGGTACGCTCACGAAGGCGACGTTCTGCGAACGTTTCCTCACCGACATACCTGGCGCGGCGGAGATGACGTTCTCGCAGATCGGCCAGACGCTGAGCGGGCTTCAGGAGCAAGTCCTGATGAACAGGTTGGGCGGAAACGTGGGCAAGTTCTTCCAGTTCAACCTCATGATGCAGTCCTCCGGACGCACCATCGAGGAGTGCGCGGAGGCGATCCTGAACGGGCAGAGGCTCCCGAGGGCCCCCTACATCGCCCCGGCGAACGGCGGCATATCCGAACTGGACGGCACCGCCAAAGGTGGCCGTGCGCAGTGCGTCCTCGACCTGCTGCGTCCCGCGAGTCCGGTGTCGATTTCGGACGGCAAGGAGATTTTTACCGACGAGCAGAACGTCTTCAAAGTCAACTTCCCAGACGGCACCATGCTCACGAGCGCCAACCAGGATCAGGCGAACGCCATCGCCGACAAGATCGCGGAGCTCTGCGGGCCGGTTCACCTGACGCAGCTCAGCTCGGTTTACTTCGCGCTCACGCAGGCGGGCGAAAGCATCCTCCTGAACGCTTTCCGCGGGCAGGGATACAGCACGACCGAGCATACGCCGCTCACCTACACGCTCCTGAAGAACGAGGAGACCGGCGGCAACGCAGATGAATGTCGTTGCCCCCACGGGAGCGGCAGTATGAAGCCGACTCAACGCCAATGATTCGTATTTCAAGCCCGATATGCAGCGCGGCATGGAAAGGTTCATCTTCGAGGAGCGGCGCGGTCGGAGCGATGCTCAAGAGATGGAATGCCGAGATCCGCGGCGGCGTTGTTCGGCATTCTTCGTTTTGGTATAATTTGCGTATCGAAAAAAGGAGAAAAGAAATGAAGCTGAACCTTGATTCCGTATTGAACGAAAAGGACGCATGGGCTGCCGCCGGAGTGGCGCTTCCGAAGTTCGACATCGCCGCCATGCGCGAGGCGACGGCGAAAAGCCCAGAGTGGGTCCACTTCGGCGCAGGCAACATCTTCCGCGGTTTCATCGGCTCTCTTTCGCAGCGCCTCTTGAACGAGGGGCTCGCCAAGACCGGCATCATCGCGTGCGACACTTTCGACTACGAGGTGATCGACAAGATCTACGACGCGCACGACAACCTGACATTGAACGTCCTCCTCAATCCCGACGGGACTACGACGCGCGAAGTGCTCGCAGGCGTCGCCGAGGGTGTCAAGGCGAATTTCGCGGACAAGAAGTCGACGGCGCACCTCAAGGAGGTCTTCCGCTCCCCGTCGCTCAAGATGCTATCCTTCACGATTACCGAGAAGGGCTATCAGCTTCGCCGCACCGACGGTTCGCTCATGCCTGTCGTAGAGGCCGACATGAAGGAGGGCCCCGCAAAGGCGCGCCACGCGATGTCGATCGTCGCCGCGCTTCTCCTTGAGCGCTTCGGCGCAGGCGCTCTCCCGATGGCCGTCGTCTCGATGGACAACTGCTCG
>ONVK01000028.1 GCA_900321255.1 uncultured Lentisphaerota bacterium
AAAAGAATTTGAGTTAATTGCTTCGCACAAACATTTGCTGTTTTCTCAAGCGCCAACTTTCAAAGATCGATTGTCCGCGTCCCTTTCGGGGCGAACGAGTGGATAGTTTACCAAAGTGCGCGCACACGCGCAAGGGGGAAAATGAACTTTTTTCAAAAAAGTGTTTTATTGACTTGAAATGATAGTTATTTTAGTAAAAAGTGCAATATATTTTAACGCAGAGACGCAGAGTCGCAGAGTACGCAGAGGGAGTTAGAGGGTTGGAGTTGGAGAACGAAGTTAGCGGCGAGAGCGGAGTGCGTTTTTGGCATCTGATGCAGTCGCCCGGATGTGCAGTCTGAACTGCGGCATTAACATGGGCGACGGAATCCGAAGCGAGCGCCTTGGCTATATTCCGCAAAGCGGAACACGGGCGCGAGCGGTGTCCAAAAACGCACCCCGCACGAGCCGCCAACGAGCGATCGCCCATTATAAATCTGCTATCGCCGATTCGTATGGAGCGTCCTGCCAGGCAAGGAACATTTCGGCGACGGTAGTCTCGTTAGTTTCCTCTGACTCGACTCCATCGGCAGTGCGCAAAAGATCTATTACACAAGCAACCGTATTTTCCGGCTCGGACGAATGCATGTAATTGAAGATGGGCAGGCAGCACACGACGGCAAGCGACGCCGCTGCAAATGACGCGACCCAGAGCCGACGGCGAGAGCGAGATTCCGCAGTCAGCGCGAAAGACTCGGCTGTCGCGGCGCGCACGATTTCGGCCATGCGCGGAGCTTCAGGCGAAACGCCCTCTTCAAGACGCCCTTTCACAAAATCCATCAGCTCGCGATCTTCGTTCATTTCAATCCCCCAGCATTTTCTTGAGTTTCAAAGTAGCGACACGCATCCACGTGAGCGCGGTGCCAAGCGGCACGCCGAGCTCGGACGCGATTTCCTTGAAGGAAAGCTCGCCCTCAATCCGCATCAGCAGCACCTGCCGCGGGCCTTCTGGCAACGCACGCACCGCTTCCCTCACATCCTCGGCTGTGGCCTTGGACTCAAACCGCTCGTCCGGCGAAGGCGATTCGTCGGGAAGACGCTCTGCCGCAGACGCCCCTTCCCCATCTTCCGCATCGAGACTGACAAGCCGTCCCATCTGTCGCAGACGGTCTATCGCGACAGAGCGCGCTATGACGGCGAGATACGGCTTGACCTTGCCTCCGCGATACTTACCCGCGGACTTCACCACGCGAACCCACGTCTCCTGAAAGGCATCCTCCGCGTCAGCCGCCGTCGGCAGAAGAGCGCGGAGAAACGCCTGCATCCAGACGGCGTGCCGCCTTACGAGCGCCGAGAGGGACTCGACGTCCCCCCGGCGCGAATAGGCAAAGAGGAGCTCGCTATCCTCTTCCACGGGTCTTACTCGGCTTCAGGCGCCGGAGCGGGGGCGTCGCCGCCATCCTTAGGGCCACCCTTCGGCCCCTTCTCGCCGTGCGGCCCCCTGCGCGGGCCCTTGAGCTCACGAGGCCCCTTGCCTTCGCGACGAGGGCCACGATCACCACGGGCCTCGAACATCTTCTTCATCTCCTCGTGGGCCTTTGCAACCTGCTCGGGCGTGAGGATCGACTTTACGGCGATGACACGCTTGGCCTGATCCTTTGCCATGGCCTTGCGGAGCTCAAACACCTCGTCAATAGCCGCCATGACCGCGGCTTCGTCGATCTTCTCGGCCTTCATCAGCTCGACCTGCTTCATCGTCGCTTCGCGCACCTTCTTCTGCGCCTCGCGGTTCGACTCGGAAGCGCTCTTCAGATCCTTCAGCTTGGCCTTCTGCTCGTCGCTGAGGCCGATTTTCTCGGCAACGGCGGGATTTGACACCATGCGGACGATCGGATCGCCGCCCATCATAGGACCGAACCCGTCGCGCGGGCCGAAACCGCGATGCGGGCCTTCAGGACGCTGACCGCCCTCGGGACCTTCGGCAAACGCCACGCAGCTGAGCGCGGCAACGGCAACCACAATGAGACTTTTCATGTTCTTTTTCCTTTCGCGGCCTTTTGGCCGACTTTACGGCGCCACAGCGGCGCCTACAGTTATTTAGACGAACGAGAGTGTGAATTTATTTTTACTATTTTAACGCAGAGTCGCAGAGGATGCAGAGGATAATTGTTCTCAGCGCACTCCGCGTCTCTGCGTCTCTGCGTTAAAACATCGCTCATAAGAACGACTAAAGTCCCGAATCGGGGGAGACGACGAAGTCTCGCAGCGCGTCCTGCCAGCGAGGCGTGCGGTAGCCGAGCAAGTTCAGCACGCTCTTCTTAAGCGCCGAGTTGCGCGGCCGCGGCGCAGGGCGGGGGAACTCCTCCGTCGTGCAGGGAACGACCTCCCTCTTAAGCCCCATGAGCCGGAACAGCTCGACCGTCAGGTCGTACCAAGTGCACTGGTCCTCGCACGTGCCGTGGACTATGCCGCTGACGTCGGGACGGGAAAGGAGAAAGCGTATCACGTCCGCGACGACCTTCGTAGACGTCGGGTTGCCGCGCTGGTCGTTAACGACCCTGAGCGCAGGGCCCTCCTGTGCGCCAAGCTTCGCCATCGTGTGGACGAAACTAGGACCTCCCGCGCCATAGAGCCAAGCGATGCGGAGAATCACGGCATCGGGGAGGATCATCTGCATCATCTGCTCGCCCGCGAACTTCGACGCGCCGTAGACGGTGCGCGGACGAGGAATGTCGGTCTCGCTCCATGCCCACGGCTCGCGCGGGGGCTCGCCGGAGAAGACGTAGTCGGTGGAGATTGCGATAAGCCGCGCACCAGAGGCCTTGCACGCAAGTGCAACATTGCGCGAACCCTCTTCATTGAGCTTGAACGCGAGATCCCGCTTCGCCTCGCAGTCGTCGACCTTCGTCATCGCCGCGCAGTGGATCACGACGTCGGGCGCTTCGGCGATTGTCCTCGCCGTGAACGCGTCAGCGTCGGTGATGTCCCACTCTGGTATATCTGCAACAACGATTTCATTGTCGCAGAGCTCTTTCTGGAGCGTGCGGCCCAGCATCCCCTTGCCGCCTGTTATCAGAATCTTCATTCTGCCGCCTCTTTCTCGCTCGCCTCAAGACTCGCATGCGTAATGCACGCGCCAAGCAGGACTATCTGCCAGCTCATGTACAGCCATGCGAGTACAATGGGAAGAAACGCGAACGAGCCGTAGAGAGCGGAAGACTTCGCAATGCCGACCTGCGCAACAGCGCATATCTTCACCCATGCACCGAAGAGAAACGCCGTCACGAACCCGCCGAAGACTGCATCCTTGAACGGCACCTTGCGGTTTGGAAGAACCGCGAACGCATACGCGAACGCGAGCGAAGCGATGGTAAGCGTTATGGCGAGACGGAAGATCGTCGAGTCAAGGAACCAGATGAGCCCGTCAGAGACCCATTTGGTGAGCCAAGTCGCGCCCATGGTGGCGACGATGATCTGCTTGGCGACCGCGAGAATCGGCACCGAAAGCGCAAGGGCGGCGAAGATCGGCAGTATCACGGCCGTGAAGATGTTCAGGTAGGCGCGCTTCCATATCGGCCGCGCCTTCTCCACGTGGAAGACCTCGTTGAAGCTCGTCTCGACCATGCTTATCGCGCTTATGACCGTCCACACGAGAAAGCCGAAGCCGATCCATCCGAACGTCCACACGTCGAACTGCGCAATGCGCTCGAAGAGCTTGTTTGATATCTCGCGCGCCTGCGCGGCGAACTCCTCCGCGGCGATTCGCCTGCGCTCGCGCTCCTCGTCGCTTATGGGCGCCACATTGGCAAGCTCGTCTTCCTGGGCGTGCTCCACGTTGGAGATCATCGCGTCTATATGGGAGTTGATCTGATCGCGCGCGAAATCGTCGGCGCCGCAGAGCTTCGCGACCGAGAGCAGCACGCACAGCAACGGCACGAGCGAAAGCATCGCGAAATAAGTGAGCCCCGCCGCGTGCATCGCGCAGTGGCTCGTGTTGAAGTCATTGACTACGGTCTTGAACCATTTGACGATTTTCTTCTTCATATCAGATGCCCAGTGAGCCACCCGAGCGCGACGCCGGCGAAGTAGACGAATGCGAGGATGGCGAGGTTCTCCTTGATGTTGCGGTTAGTGCGGAAGAGCACGAGAAGACCGAGGCCGGAACCCGTGAACGACGAGGCCATGAGAGCCCCCGCGCTCATCGCGCCCTTGCAGTAGAGCTCCGCGCCTGCGACCGAAACGGCGCAGTTTGGTATAAGCCCGACAAGACCCGCCGCGAGTTCGCCGAAAACCGGGGTGTTGAGCCGCAGCGAATTGAGGCAGTCCTCGCCGAAATAGTGCATGGCAAGTTCGATCGCTCCAGAGACGACGACGATGAAGGCGAATATCTCAGCCGTGTGTATCAACGCGGGGACAAGGATTCCCTTGTGTTCGCGGCAGCCGCAGAAACTGTGCTCGCAAAGCTCGTGGACGTCGACACGGCGGCGCATGTGCCGCGCAAAGGCGAGGACGGCGTTGAGCGAAAACCCGACGGCGATCGCGGCGACGACCTTGAGGACGACGATCTTGGCCATAAGCGCGACCGGCACCTGCTTCGAAACGAGAACAGGCAGCAGTTCGTCCGACGTGGAAAGAAACACGGCGGCGAGCGTGCCGACGGTTACGACGCCGCCGGCGTAGAGAGATGCGGCCGCGGCGGATACGCCGCACTGCGGGATCGCGCCCGCGAGAGCGCCGGCAAGCGGGCCTACGGACTTCGCCCGCTCAAGCCAGCGCTCAAGCGCGCCTCCGGCGTGGGCCTCCACCGCCTCAAGCACAAGGTAGGTGACGAAGAGGAACGGCAGAAGCAGCAGGGTCTCTTTTGCGAATTCGAGCATTTTGCAGATTACCTGTATAAACCAGGGAAAATTCCTCAATCGTACTTGAACTGCACCGTCGCCGTGCAGTCGCGGTCTGCGACCGCGCGCACCCAGTAGGCGCAGACATTGCCGAGATCGGCGTTGTGGAGATCTCCGGCCTTAAGTTTGAATGAGTAGACCGAAACCCATGTGCCGCCGCCCGTGACGTCGAGTTCCAGACGGACCGTAGCGTCGACGTCCGTGCGCAGCATGACGGTCTTCCTGTCAAAACCGGTCATTATGTACGGATCGGAGCAGACGCCGGCCTTGACCCTGGTATGAAGCCACGGGCCGCCCGTGCCGACGGGCTTCCCGATTTTCCAGAGATCGTCAGCGACGCCGACCCATAGCGCGGCCTTGCCGTCGTCGGACCTAACGAAATGCTCGCCCGCCGGAGCGGAGGGGTCTACGCCGGATATGACGAAGAGCCCGCGCCAAGTGCAGTAGTCGTAGACCTGGCTCCTGTGGGTCGCGACAGCACGCACTTTCGCGAAACCGCCCGCATTCTCGGCGGGAAGCTCGTAGAACGTGCCGCCTATGTTGAGGAGGTCTCGCTCGGTGCAGCATTCGCGGCAGAGGCGCCCGCATCTGCCACCTGCCTGTCTCCCTTCAGACGCGTACGGGAAGCGCCAGCGCCTGCCGTCATCGTCGACCATAATCGCGGAGGCGGCGTCATAGGAATCGCCGAGATCCTTCCCGCCATCCATCGAGAACCACTTCTTCACGTCGTCGCGCGTCTTGGCGTCCTCGGTCTTCCTTAGCTCGAGCTTCCCGCCCTCTCCCGGGAGCATCACGTAGAGCACATCGTCCTGTACCATTTCGAGCGGCAGCTTCTCGTCGCCTCTCCCGCTCCTTACGATGGCCCTCGACACTTTCGCATCCTGTGCGGCATCGCTCACAAAACCGCCGAACATCCCGCCAGGGGCCTTTCCCCGCGATACGGTGGCGCGCCTGTCGTTGTTCCAGTAGCATAACGCCGCGGTGACGTTCCTGAGATCGGTATTCGCGCGGAGGCGGATCCATGTGCAGCGGTTCGTCGGCGTGAGGTCGATGCCCGCCCCCATGCCGTTGTTGAGCGCCGCATAGCTCGGGAACAGAGACTTCCCGACCGGCTCCCACTCCCCGTTTCCCGTCCTGTCCACCTCAAGACCGACTGAACCGTCGCCGTCCATCTTGAAGAAAAGCATCTTGTGGTCGTATCCGTCGCAGAGATACGGGTCTGAGACAGCGCCTGCCTTCACGTCTTCGTCAAGCCACACCGCGCCGCGCCCGATCACCGGCCCGAAGGAGTCGAGCTCCTTCGGATCGAGGAACCATAGCGAGCTGTTCGACTGCCCGGGCGCACCGAGACCGCCCTTCGCCTTGCGTTTGTTGAGGAACTCGTTCGCCGCCGTGTCGTCGCATCCAAGCACAACCTTGCCGCCCCATCGGCAGAAGTCGCCGACGATCTTGAGGTAGTTGGAGCGCGGACGGATGCCGGCGGAATTCTTCGCGCTCATCGTCGCGGGGAAGTGCCAGAACGTCCCGTGCATTGTCATGAGGAAGTCGTCTCCCTCGCCGATCTCGCGGATGCGCGGCCACTCGGTGTTCCACCCATGTGCGCCGTCGTAGCTGTGCGAGCCCTTCGGAAGGCGGTACTTGTACCACTTCCCGCCGTCGAGAACCATGAGTATCACGCTCTTCGCGTCCCAGCCGACAGCCCAGAGGGGATCGCCGTCGGGATTCGCCGCGCCATAGATGCCGCCCCTGGAGGTGATGTCGGTGAACTGGTTGCGGAGGACGATCTCCCAGTTCTCCTTGCCTGGCTTCCCGTTCCACTGCGCGAGGACGCCGCTCGTCGTCGTGGGGTCCTTCATAGCGGCGGGGCTGAACTCGCCGTTGTTCGCGTATACGAGACGCCCCTGCCCCGAGTAGCCGCCCTTCCCGTGGTAGCCGGGAAGAAGCTCGCCGTCGTGCCTTCCGTAGCCCTGGATATTTCCGTCGCGGAAGAGCTCCGTCACCTTGAGGGTGTCGACGTCGATCTCATATAGCCCCTCTTCCATCGTCATCGTGTAGATCTTGTGCGCGGGGTCGAAGAGGTGGCGCGCGGACGCGGTGAGACGCCCGTAGAGATTCGTGGTGCCGTCGTCATTGGTCGGCTTCATCACGCGGACGTTTCCCTTCGAGTCGATCGCGTAAGGTCCGATGAAGAGCTGGTCAGACTCCCTGTGGATGAGGCGGTTCGCGGGCGTTCCGCCGATCGATTCGGCTCGGATCACACGCGTAAGGTCAGGCTTGATCTCGTAGAGCTTGTCCGTCGAGCCGTTCGGCATGTGCGGCGCATACGAAACCACCCAGAGCCGTCCGGCCCATGGCACGACAGCGCCCGTCCCGCATTCGCCTTCTCCGTTGAAGGTATGGAGTTCAGGATTGACGCCAGATATAAAAGTCGCGGCAAGTAAGATGGCTGATATGTTCATGCTATGTATTATATCAGTTTTTGACGGATTTGAGAACCGCGTAACCGCGTCTGCGGACCGTCTCCACCTCGGGAAAATAGCGGCGCTGGACTGGCTCAAGGCCAGCGGCGTTCTTGCAGACCGTGTAGCAGACGCCGCCTCTTTTCAGGGAGCGCAGCGCCGTCTCGAGAAAGATGTCGGCTATGCGGTAGTCGCTGTAGTAAGGAGGATTGCCGACAAACACGTCGAATGTCCCGTCCATCTGCGCGGGAGTGCCGTCGTCAGAGAGGATCACCTCTGCCGGAATCCCGAGATTCGCCGAGTTGAGCGTCGCCGCCTCGACCGCCCGCGCGTGCGAATCGACCATCACAAGACGACCTGGGGCATCCCCCTTCGACCGCAGGCTCTCGGCGACGAGAAACCCCACGAGGCCGCAGCCGCAGCCCATGTCAAGGATGCTGAAAGGCCGAAGGGTCGAAGAGCTGGATGGCTTGGATGCGGAGAGCTCACGGGAGACCACTTCCGCAAGCGCAAGCCCACCGTCGTCTACGCGGCGATGGCAGAAGCATCCGGGGAAGCTCGTCAGCGTCAGTCTCGCGCCGCCGGGAACGCTTGCCTGCCAAGTGGCGGAAAAGTCGCGCACGCGGCCAGGATCGTCCTTGATTTTAGAAATGAGATCGTTTCTGTCGCGCTCGCGGCCGTCGAAATCCAGCTCGAAGCGCTTTGGGCGAAGAAGATGTATCTCCTGAAGCAGATCGAGCGAAAGCTCGCCGGACATCAGCTTCGGGCCGGTCTTGAACTTTACGAGATCCCAGTCGCCCTTCGGCAAGTGCGGCGAACACACGGCCTTCACGCCGGGGAAGGCCTTTTCAATCGCGTGGCAGTGGTATACGTCGAGCGCGTGGCAGGTGACCTCGCCGTCAAGCCACGCAGCGGGGCGCCTTTCGCCACGTCTGTCTTCTTCGAACAGATCCTGGACCTTGTATCCTACAAGCAGCGTTTTCATGGCATCAAAACCAGCGGTTTATCTTGAACCATGTAGAACATGTGGATCGTGCAGTTTTTCTGCATGTTCTACCTGTTCTACTCGGTTAATTCTCCTGAGGGTAATCTCGGTTATCTCGGTCGGGTTGAAAAGCCGCAGGGGAAAGCCGGCCCACTGGCCTGTTCCCGGAGAGACATGGAGATATCGCCCTTCCGCAAACTCGTAGAGCCCGCGCACATGCCCCTCGTTCACCCTCGCGACAAGCCATCCTACGCCCGGCATCGCACCTCCGTGCGTATGGCCGGAGAGCTGCAGCTTGACATCCGCCTTTTCGGAGCCGATCGCTCTCGTATATGGGCGATGGAAGAGCAGCACGCGGAAAGCGCCCTTCGGCGCTCCGGCGAACGAGTGCGCAGCGTCAAGAACGAGATCTGCGCTCCATGAGAACGCGGGGTCGTTAAGTCCGCCGAGGGCAATCGCGTCGTCGCCTCTTCTGATGACGCTGCCGTCGAAATGCGAAGACACGTCGAGAATGCGCACGCCAAGTCCGCGCAGAGCGTCCCCCCAGCCGTCCCAGTCCCAGTACCGCTCGTGGTTGCCTGTGCAGCCCCAGACGCCGTCTCTCGCACGAAGACGGGCGAGCGGCTCCAAGTCCTTCAGGCGATCGTCCACAAGCCCGTCGACGAAGTCGCCTGTAATCGCAATCAAGTCGGCGTCGAGAGCGTTGACGCGCCCTACGATGCGCTCAAAGCGCGGACGGCGCGCAGAGGTAGAGCAATGAAGATCGCTAAGGTGGACGATGCGGTAGCCGTCGAACGCCGGCGGAAGGTCGTCGTATGCGATTTCAATACGCCTCACATCCGGGGGCCGCACGCCTTCGTAGATCCCCCACGCGGAGACCGCGACGGCGAGAACCGCAAACGCGGCAAATACGCCGCGCGTGATGCGCGCGGGAACGCGTATCTTCACAAGCCCAAGCAGATAGCACACCACGTCAAACGGAAACGCCGCGGCGATGAGCAAGATGGCCGCGGCGTATATCCAGCCGTAGAACCAGATGGCGAACGGCGGCAGGTCGGGCGTAAACGCATCGCCGCCGACAATCGCGAAGAAGGCAAACTTGCCAAGCGCGACGGCGAACAGCGCGGCCGCGGCGAATGTGCCGCGCCTCGAGAGCTCAAGCGGGCGGACTACGGCGATAAACGCCACGACCCACATCGCGACGGGAAAGACCTGGAATATAAGCTTCCACATACGTCACGCGCAAAGCGTCTCCGCGGCGTGGCGAAGGCGCGCAAGCGTCTTCTCCTTGCCGAGGAGCTGGAGCATCTCGAAGAGTCCGATGCCCTCGCCGCGGCCAGAGACCGCGACGCGGATAGGATGCACCCACGGGCCCATCCCGTTGCCCTGCGAAAGCTCCTTTACGACGGCCTCAAGCGCAGGCGCAGTCCAGTCCTCGACCTTTGAGAAGCGCTCCACGAGGTCGAGCAGCAGTTCCTTCACGCCCGGCTTTTTGAGGCGCTTCTCCACCGCCTTTTCGTCAAACGGATAGTCGTCCGACACAAAGCACCTAATTGCCCCCGGAATGTCCTTCAGGAACTTAGTCCGCACCTGAACTTGATTTGCGAGATAATCCCACCAGGCGATCCGTTCACCTTTCTCGCAAAGCTCCGAGCGAAGCGGCACAGCATAGTCGGCGTCCGACAAGTCGGCGGCGGAGCGAAGGTCCGAGCGAGCGGATACGGCGTATTCGCCGAGGTTCCGCGAGGAGGAGCTTTCGGCCGTCGCCGACGTGCCAATGTTGCCGTCGGACGCCGCCGTTTTGTCGGCGCTATGTTCGGCGGCGGAGCGAAGGTCCGAGCAAGGGGATACGGCGTATTCGCCGAGGCTCCCCGAGGAGGAGCCTTCGGCCGTCGCCGAACGAACCATCATATCCCTAAACTCGTTCGCCGGGATCTTCTTGATGTACTCGCCGTTCATCCACGCGAGCTTCTTCGGGTCGAACATCGCGGCGGTGACGTGCACCTTCTCGAGCTCGAAAAGCCTGATCATCTCCTCGCGCGTCAGCACCTCGCGGTCGTCGCCTGGGTTCCACCCGAGGAGAAGGAGGTAGTTGAAAAGCGCCTCGGGGAGATACCCCTGCTCGCGGTACTCGCCGACGAACGCCGCGCCGTCGCGCTTTGAATACGGCTTGCCCTGCTGGTTGACGATCATCGAGAGGTGGCCGTACTTCGGAACCTCCGCGCCGAGCGCGCGGAAGATGCAGATGTGCTTGAAAGTGTTCTCGACGTGGTCGTCTCCGCGGATGATGTGCGTGACGCGCTGGTCGATGTCGTCTACCACGTTCGCGATGTGGAAGATCGGCGAGCCGTCGGAGCGCACAATCGCGAAGTCCTGTATGTCCTCGGCCTTCTTCGCCATGTGACCCTTCACGATGTCGTCGAACTCGATGACGCCCTCCTTGGGCATCCGGAACATCGTGACGACGCCGGTCTTGCCGTCGCGAGACGTCTTCTCGACCTTGTAGGCGTGTCCGCTCGCGAGAAGCTGGTCGACGACCTCGAGGTGGCGCTTTACGTTCTTCGTCTGGTAGAAGACCTCCTCGTCCCAGTCGAGGCCAAGCCACTTCATGCAGTCGAAGAGGACGGCGATCGCCTCGGGCGTGGAGCGCTCGAGGTCAGTGTCCTCTACGCGCAGCAGGAACTTCCCGCCGGTGTGGCGTGCGAAGAGCCAGTTGTAGATCGCGGCACGGATGTTGCCAATGTGAACCTTGCCCGTCGGCGACGGCGCGAAACGAACTCTTATGTCTGACATGATTTGCATATTATACCATTTTGCGGGGTCTCCCGCCCACCTCTGGAAGTCGGCAAAACGAAGCGAGAAAAGACCCGCCTCAATCAAGCCCCATTCTGCAGAGGATGTCCCTGAGCTGGGCCGTAACGACCTTCATCGAAAGCTCCCGCTCAAAGAACGCCCGCGCCTCGCGGAAATACATCTCCTTGTTCGCCCAGTCGGCGCGATACTCCTCTACCGCCTTGACAAGCGCGGCGGGATCGCCGGCAGGAATGAACTTTATCGCCTTGCAGTCCTTCGCGCTCGGCGGATAGCCGGTGCAGAACTCGTTGATCGTGGGACGTCCGCACGCCATACACTCGTAGACCTTGTTGCCGATGACGCGCGCCGCCTTCGCGGTCGTGCCGAACACACCGAGCACGATATCGTGGGCGCAGATCACCTCGGGCACCTTGACATAGGGGACCTTCTCGAGGAAGCGGACGTTCTTGAGCCCCTTCGCCTTCGCCTCGGTGGACTGCTTGTACGCGCCCCAGCCGAGGAAATCCCACTGAATCGGCAGGTCCTGCGTCATGCGGGCCGCCTCGACAATGACCTCGGTTCCGTGAAGCGGAAGGTACGCGCCATGGTAAAGCACCTTGAAAGTCGAAGGTTGAGAGTTGAAAGCTGAAAGTTGATTCCCACTCTCCACTTTGCACTTTCCACTTTCAACTTTGCACTCTTCCCCCACCGGCTTGAAGACCTCCTCGTCCGTGCCAGTGAAAAGCGGCGTCATCTTCTCGCGCGGCACGTCGAGATATTCCGCGGCAAAATCGACATGGCAGGAAGTGTCCCACGTTATGAAGTCGGGCATCGCCATGAGCTTCTTCTCCCACGCGAGAAGCCGCTTCGCGCGGCGCTCTTCGGCCTTCCACTTCTTCTGCTCGAGGACTTTCTTGTCCCACGCCGAGATCATCGGGTCGAAGAGAACCTTTATGCCGCGCTTGTGCGCCCATCGGCAGGCCGCCGCGATATCGCGCTGGCGGCAGACGGGAACGAGCACGAGGTCGGGTCTCGGACGGCGGTCAAGCCCGCGGAAAAACGCCTCGACGTCGCCAAGGCGGCAGCACCACTTCACGTCGAAGTAGTCGACCTCCCAGCCAAGCGCACGGAACGCCGCGGCGTTTACGCGCGTCTTTGAGTAGCCGTGGTCGAACCGGCCCCAGAAAAGAACTCGCCTACCCATTGTCTTTGTTGTGGATGAGCCAGGACTGGTAGATTGCAAGAAGCGCGAAGACGGCGATCATCATTTCGCCGCCCTCTTCAAGCGCGGTACACAGCGACTGCGCGGCAGTCACCGCGCCTTCGGACTTCTCGAGCCCGTGCGCGTGGTCGAGCCACGAAGGAAGACGGTCTGCAACCTGGACGAGAACGCCGGAGCCGCCGAAGCAGCCGACCGACCACGCGACGGGATTGAGCGCGAAGACTCCCTTTACGAACGGCACAGCGAAATAGAGCATCCCCGCCGCGAACACGCCGAAGAACGCCGCGAAGTAGAGGACGACAAACGCCTTCGCGCCGAACGGCACCGCACCGTTCGTGAGGAACCGCGCCTTGAACGGGGTTCCAGAGAGCGGCTGTCCGTTCGGCTTGAACAGGACGCCCGGTATGATCTTCCCGTCCTCGCCTACGTAGTCGGGGCAGAGCGCATGGAGCGCCATGTTGTGGAGATCCATCTCCTTCACGATCGCCATCAGCGCGACAAGCGAGACGGCGAGGCAGAGAATTATGCGGCGGCGCTTCGAGCCGGTGAACGGGCACTTCCACCACACGAGCGGGACGATTGCCGCGAAGAACGGCAGCGTCGCGAGCTCGAACGGCGAGTAGCCGTCCTGGTCGAAGGCGTGGACAAGCGCCGCGGGCTCCATGACGGCCCAAGTGACGAGAAGCGCCGCGACTCCGGCGAACCAGAGCACGGGGCCAGAGAACCAGCTCTTGAGGAACTTCATGCCGATCAGTGGAGATTGTAGGTCTTCTCGACCTCTTCCCACGTGCGGGTGGTGAAGAACTTCGAAATCGCCGTGTCGTATTCGGCGGTGTGCGTAAACGCCTTCTTCATGAGCTTGAAGCGCGTGTCGAGGCCAAGCGTCCCGCCATGCGACTCGAGTTCCTGCGCGATGTTCGGGTAGTCGAGCGGATCGGTCACGGACGCGACGCGCAGGTAGTTCTTGGCCGACGCGCGGACCATGCAGGGACCGCCGATGTCGATGTTCGTCCTCGCCATCTCGGGAGTGACGCCATCCTTGGCGACGGTCTGCTGGAAAGGATAGAGGTTGACGACGACCATGTCGATCGGGAGCGCGGAGAGCCGCTTCAGGTCGGCCTGGTGGGCGTCGTTGTAGGTCTCGGAGAGGAGGCCGAGGTAGATCTTGAAGTCGAGCGTCTTGACGAGCCCGCCCTGCATTTCGGGCTGGCCGGTGTAGTCGGAAACGGCAACGAGAGTATCGCCCGCCTTGTCGCCGAGGATTTCCTTGACCTTGGTATAGGTGCCGCCGGTGGAGTAGATCTTTACGCCTGGGCATGCCTTGACGAGTGCGGGGACGAAAGTCTCAAGCCCCGTCTTGTCGCTCACGCTCATGAGGACGTTCTTTACCTGTATTCTGCTGTCGATTTCGGTGACGATGTTAAGTGCCATATTTCCTCCTTGGAGTTGCGATATTATACCAAAAATCCACGATCTGGGCTCACGGCACGACCCAGTATCCCGGGAGATCGGAGATTTTCCCGGCGGGGCGGCGGGAGTAGACAGACGAAGGTACCTTGCGCGGGCCGTCGAGCATGTAGCCGAGAACCGCAGCCGGCGGGAGTATCGTCTCCCACACCGTATATTCGCTCGCCGCGACGGAATAGCTCTCGATGTTGGCAAAGCGGCGCCAGATCGGCCACGACTTGACCGCGTCGCCTCCGTAGACAAGCGTCTTCGCGTCCTGTGCGACGCCGTACGTCCAGCGGTACGGGGTGATGCCGCCGACATATTCGGTCACGCCGTCGTCCATGCTCTGGAGGTCGAGGAACCGCGCCGGATAGCGGACGCCCATCCCGCTCGTCAGCGACTCGCCGCGCGGATTGCATCCGTTGTGGAAGTCGTTGGCAAGAAGCACGCCCGCGAGATACTTGTCGTCGCCAGTGAACGCATGCGCCACGACAAGGCTCTCCGCGCGGCGGAACGGATGCGAATTGCCCCAGCTCATCGTGTGCACGAACCCGTGATGCGCAGAAAACCACATCGTGCGGTAGGGATAGTTCTCCTCGAGGTCCCTGAGATATTCGTTTGCCGTGTTGACGCGGCGGCGTATCCAGTCTTTCCTGATCTGCTCAAGCGACTCGGGCACGCGCTGGTCCTTCAGGGCGAACTCGAGGAACGTGTAGGCGCTCCAGCCCCAGCTCGACTTGTTTATCTCGGCCTGCAGCTCCTTCGCGCGATTCGACACGGAGGCGAAGTACTTCATGTCTCCGTCGATCGCGGAGAGGTTAAGCGCCGCCGTCATCATCAGGCGCGGCGACCAGTTCTCGGGCTCGCGGTAGACAAGGTCGACCCATGGGCCGTCCTTCCATCTGCCGGTCGCGCAGCCTTTCATCTTCTGTTCGACGGGGCCGTGGGATTCGGCCCACTCCCATGCGCGCCTTGCGCTCTCCGCAAGCTTCGCGGAAAGCTTCCTTTCGCCGGCTGCGCGTAGGGCACGCGCGACGAGCGCAGCTGTTCCGGCGTAGTCGTAGCACGAGTTGTGCGTAGGGATCGCGAGGTAGTACTGGTGGTCTTCGTGCTCTGGCGCGGCATATTCGCCGCCGGGATGGCCCGTCGTCTCTATCCACGTGCCGATGCCGCCGTCCTTCTGCTGCGCGGCAAGGAGGTGCTTCACGCCCCAGAACGCCTCGTCGAGTATGTCGGGTATCCCGTTGCCAGACTCTGGGATGCAAAGCTGCCCGTCCGCGAAGTTGCCCGGCTTGAGCAGGTAGTCGAGCGCGAGCGAACGCGGTATCTGCAGGTGCATTGGCCTGCGGTCGTAGTCAGCCGCGTCGTGGTAGCCGCCAGGAAGCGACAGGTGCTCGTTCCCCGCGCACATCTCGCGGCTTGAGGTAATGACGTTGAAGTGCTTGAACTTGACGACCTTGCCGTTCTTGTCCTTGACGTCGTTGCCGTCGGCGGGCTTTACGTATTTGTCGTACTGCCACTCGTCCGGCGGCTGGACACCGCGTATCACGTCGAGATGGCACGCGGGGCAGGGCCACTGGGTGTACGGGGCCTTCTTCTCGATGCCGCAGCGCTTGTTGAAGAGCCCCTGCATGTGGTGGCCCCAGGCCGTCACGACCGCATCGGAGGACACGGAGAACTCCATCGAGCGGCCGATGCCGTCGACCTCGAGGAAGTAGCGTCCATCCTTCGCCAAGGGGGTAAGGTCGGCCTCCAGAGTCTCTTCGCCCGTAAACGGCGTGCCGTCCTTGTTCTTCGGGTCGTCGCGCCGCTCCGCAAGAACGCCCTTCATGGCGACCGACCCTCCCTTCGCGTCAATCACGCAGAACTCGCGGCCTGCAAACGACTTGAGGGGAACCGGACCCGCGGGCCCAAGCCACGCGCCGAGGTAGGCGTACTTGCGTGCGGACGGCACATAGCCGACCTGGTTGACCTTGAATACTGGCGAAGGCACGGCAGGGTCGTAAGTGAAGGCGCCGGCGAAGCCGAGGTCGACCTTGTCCCCCCTCTTCATTGGCGGGACCTTGACAAACGCGTTGTGTATGACCTCTCCGGCCTTGACTATGAATCGGTGGCCATCTGGCTCGACATAGTGCTTCATGCCGTTCGCCTCAGGCCAGTATGCGATGCAGCCGGGTATCGCCTTCATCTTCTCGGCGAACGGCGCGCGCACCTTCTTCTCGACATCCTCGTGGAGCACGAGCTGCTTGCGCCTGACCTGCCAGTCCTGCCCGGCCTTCTTGGCCTCCTCCGCGCGCGGGTCTGCGAAATAGGCAGCGATCTCGTCGGCCGACGAGTCGCCCTGCACGAGTATGTATTCCGGCGTAAGCGCCGTAGCCCTGAATTCGCCCGCGAAGCACGCCGGCACGAGGATGGCATGCGCCGCGATGAATGCGCCGCCGAAGAACTGTCTCAAGTTGTTCATTATGTTCATGTTGTCTTCAATGCCCCCGGAAAAGTCCGCGCTACTTGCCGCTCGTCGTCAGCACCTCGCACCCGTCTTCCGTCACGAGAACAAGGTCTTCGATCCTGACGCCGAGATTCCCCTCGAGGTAGATTCCCGGCTCTATCGTCACGAACATTCCGGGTTTCAAAATCCAGTCCGACTTCTTAGACGCGTTCGGCGCCTCGTGGACCTCAAGTCCGACGCCGTGTCCAAGCGAATGGCCAAAGCACTTCCCGAAGCCGCCCTTCCTTATGACGTCGCGCGCGACCTTGTCGAGCGCCTTGCCCGTAATGCCGGGCTTGACCGCGGCGATCGCCGCGAGATTCGCCTTGAGAACGAGATCGTAAACCTTGCGGTACAGCGACGACGGACGCCTCGGCAGGAGATTCCGCGTCATGTCCGAGCAGTAGCCGTCGAGCTTCACGCCCATGTCGACAAGCACCGGATCGCGGCCGTTCCAGACCATGTCGTCTGGAACATGGTGGCACTCCGCGGCGTTTGCGCCTACGCAGACGATCGTCTCGAACGCCTCGCCCTCGCCGCGATCGAACATCATCGACCTTATGATGCACGCCATCTGGCGTTCGGTCATGCCGGGCCTGAACTTGCGCGACGCGTCGCGCCATATCTCGTCGTTGAGCCGCACGGCCGCGCGCATCTTCTCGATTTCGCCAGGCGTCTTCACCGAGCGGCGCTTGGCGAGATCGCGCGTGACATCCTCGAACTTCGCGCGGGGGAGGAACTTCTTGAGCTTTTCAAACTCGGCGACGGATATCGCCTTCTCGAAGCCGATTTTGCGCGACGAGGCGCCCTTTCCGCCCCAGAGCCGCTTGAGGTCTGGCCCAAAATGCTTTATGTCGCGGACCTTTAGCGTAGGCGCGACGCGGTGCGCCATCGGAATGTAGCGGAAGTCGGTGTAGAGCGTCGGCTCTCCGCCGTCCGCGACAACAACCCACGCTTCGTCGCAGTCGACGCCAGTAAGTGCGCGGACATTCGCCGCCGTTCTAATGATTGCGTTTTTCATTGGTCAAGGCCCGACATCGAGGGGATGTGGACTTCCTCCTTTACTTCCACTTCGGACGAGCCGAAGATATACGTTGCCGCAAGCGGCTCCACTTCTACCGTATCGTCGGCGATCTTGGAGGAATACGACTCCTCGCCGCCGCCCGAGTTGAGCGCGCCGCGCCCCGCTTCGGCCCTGATGTCGCGCTGCATCCTGAGCGAGTTCAGGATGTAGGCCGTGAAGCCGAAGAGAGCCGAGAGGACGAGCGCGAGCGCGAGCATCCCGAGCGCAAGCTCCATAAAGGCCTGGCCAGGACTCCAAAGTCGCCGAGACACGGAGCGAGCGAGTAAGGGCGCATGCCTAGTGACCATGGCTGGTTCCTCCATGGCTGCCGCCGCCGCCCGTCCCGCGGATGCACGTTCCGGCGTAATACTTCAGCCACCGTATGCCGCCGTCGCGGAAATACTTCTTCTCCCATGTCTGGAGCTGCAGGCAGTAGAAACACCCCTGCGCATTCATCGGTCCATGCTCAAGGTAGAACGGCAGGTGCTTTCGGACGTGCGTGACCCAGCCGTAGTCGGCGGTCGCGAGATCCTCGCCGCCGACGGAGTCGAGCGGCACGAGACGCACATTGGTGAAACACGGAACGACAAACGACTTGAGCGCCGTCACCACGTCTGTCTCTCCCTCGAAGTTCTCAACCGTCCCGAACGGCTTCGCGCCCGCCGCCCAAACGACGTCCGAGGTCGACTCGAGCGCAACCGACTCGACTTCCTTTATGCACCTCGTGATCGCCGCGCATCCGCGAACGTTGTACTCCGGCTTGATCTCGCCCACGATTGGGAACTCGTAGCCGTCGTCTTCGCCCGCAAGCGAAAGCCCGTTGAACCAACGGCCCCAGCGGCCGCTTTCGAAGAGGAACCAGACCTGGTCTCGGTTCGTGAGGATGAACGACTCCGCGAGCTGTTCCTGCGGAATCTCGCCGTCGCCGTAGACCCTGCAGATGTGCTGTATCTCGTTCGTAGAGAGAAGATCGGTTATCGCGCCCTTCCACGCGCGGACGTGGAGATTGAATATCTCGCTGTTCTCCATCGAATTCTCGCTCCTCGTAGGAAGCGGAGACCAGTCCGTATAGGACGAATAGCTGTTCAGGAGCCCCTCGGCGTGCCAGTGGAACCAGCACCAGTTCTCGCCCGCGATCGCGTGGTAGAAGTCCTTCATGAGAAGGTAGTGCCCCCCCTGCGCGCCGTAGAACTCGACGTTGTCAGGGCCGCAGGCAAGGCCCTCGGAGATGACGTTCTCTATCGCCGTCGCGTATTCGGTCCAGGCGCCTGGATACGGCTCCGGGTACGGCTCTCCTTCCTCGTTGGTGCCGCCCGAATAGACGAGCCGTATGTCCTCGACATGCTCGTGCAGTATCGCGGCGAATTCGTCGCGCACCTCCATGCCGTTCTTCTTGGCTGCGTTGTTAGCAAGGCGAAGCGCCTCCACGGGGCCCAGGAGCGCGAGCCGCCGCTGCTCCATCGTGAGTTCCTCGCAAGTCCGCGCGTCGTTTTCAGCAGCCGCGACGAGATGGGCGATGTTGAGCTTGCCGATTTCGTTGAGGAGCCGGCCCTGCTTGCGCGCCGCCGCGAGAGCCGCAGCGTCGCCGCCGTTCTGCACACGGTTCTTGCCGCGCACCACGTCAAACACGTCGACGTTGAGAAGCGCCAGGAGGAAAAGCGCCACAAGCACCATCAGAAGATATATGGCGACCTGTCCGCGTCTCATGTCAAAGCCCCTGGTCGTTCATGTAGAGCGGGAAATGCGACTCGATGCGCGACTCGCCGACTATCTCGGTCGTGTCGGAATCTTCGTCGCCGCGCGAATAGAAGCGCGGCACATCCACCGCGACGCGTGCCGACACCTCGGAGCCGATGCCGCCGCCCGAATTGACGGCCACGTCCATCGTCCTCCAGCGCTCGTACTCGAGAATTCCGCGCGCCATCGACTCGTGCTCGGTCGTCATGTAGATCGGGACAAGCGACGTTTCGTCGTATTCCCCCTCCTCGGGCCACAGGCGGCGACCGGCGACCGGAATCATGGCAACGCGCGCCGACTTGAGGCACATCCACTCGTTGAAGCCAACGGCCTTCGCGCGCGCGGCGCGGGCTGCGGCATGGTCGAGGAGAATCTTCGTCGTGACCATGTGCGCGACCTGGAACACGACGAGAAAGAGGACAGTGATGAAGAGGACGGCGAGAGCCGTCTCCAGCATCGCCTGTCCTCGACGGAAGGACATGAAGCCCCCTCCTCAGTCTTCGCCGAGCTGCTTGAGCGAGTCTTCGCTGATCGAATCGGCTGCGGACTTCGCCTTGTCGCCTTCCTCTTCGGAAAGAGCGCCTGCGGCGCCAGCGGCCTTCTTGCCGATCGCACGGCTCAGGTAGGTGAACACCGCGATAAGCGAGACTGCGATAAGGCAGACAATGATGATGTACTCAACCATCGTCTGGCCTTTTCTTAGCGCTTTCATCATTTTCTTCGTTCCTTTCATTCAAGGATAGTCGGAACTGACAAGGTTTTCCGTCCTGACGACGCTCTTCTGCGACGCCGAGACGAGGTACCACATCGCGCCGACTACGGCAAGAAGCGCACACAGCGCAAGCACGTACTCGACGGCCGTTTGCCCTTTCCTGCCGCGTATCCTCATGCGCGCATTATATCAAAAATCCCGTTCCAGCGGGTAAATTTTCGCCGCCTCTGCAACAGTTCAGAATCGCTCCCTGGCAATGCCGTCAAAGGATGCCAGTCGGGAGGTCGGAGGGAATCCACCAGCTTTCCCGAGAGAAGTCGAAGGAGAAGACGCGCACGCCGTCTGGTGCGCAGTTGCGCTTGAAGGCCTGCGAGACTATGCGCCAGAGGAACGTGTCCAGAGTCCTGCCTATGACGTCAAGCCCGTACTTATCGCCGTAGCGCTTCGCCGCGGCGTCGTAGAGCGCCTTGCGCTCAAGTCCGTTCCTGCAGAAGTTCCAGATGAAGAAGTCGTGCAGCTCGTATGGCCCGATCTTGTCTTCCGTGACCTGGCCCTTCACGAGCTCGGGGCTTACTGGCGTCGCGACGATGTCAAGAAGCGCCTTCGCCGCCATTCCCCTGCCCCTTGACTTCTGACTTCTGACTCCTGACTCCTGCCCCCTGACCCCTGACCCCTGACGACTTTCCTCCGCCCACCACTTGCAGACCTTGCGGACTATCGTCTTGGGAACACCAGAGTTCACGCCGAACATCGACATGTGGTCGCCGTTGTATGTGCACCAGCCAAGCGCGATCTCGGACATGTCGCCCGTTCCGAGGACAATTCCCCCGAGCATGTTCGCCTTGTCCATCAGGATCATGGTCCGCATGCGCGCCTGCGCGTTCTCGTAGGTGACGTCGGCCGTCTTACCGTCGTGGCCGATGTCCTTCAGGTGCTGGTGCACCGACTTCGCGATCGAGATCGTCTCGATTTTCAGCCCGAGCCCCTCGCAGAGAAGCTCCGCGTTCGACTTAGTGCGCGAGGTCGTGCCAAACCCCGGCATCGTGTAGGCGTGGATTCCCGAAAGCGGCAGACCAAGCTTCCTGTATGCGCCGACCGCAACGAGCAGCGCAAGGGCGGAGTCAAGCCCGCCCGAGATTCCTATTACGACATCCCCTGCGCCTATGCGCCTGAGACGCAGGGCGAGAGCGTCGACCTGTTTTGCGTACACCTTCGCCGGATCGCACGGAAACGGCGCGGACGCCTTTCTTCCCTTCGGGAGCTTTGCGAGACTGCCGAGCGTACCGCCGGCCCTGATATATTCCTTGAGGCGTTTGTCCATGCGGGAATTATACCAAAAAGCGGCGGCCGTGTATCGTCACAGGCAGGAGGCGGCGAGCTCTTCCATCGTGACGACGTTGAGCTTGCCGTACTTCTTGAGGCACTTCTTCGTATAGGCCGAGAGGACGACGATCTTGTCCTTCTTCGGGTCGTCCGCACGTGCGGCGACATACTCCGCAAGCGCCTTGACGAGCGCGGGATTGAGCTTGTCGAGGACAATCGCGCCCTCTCCGCAGCAATACGACTCCTCGTCGTTCGTGCCGAACGGCCTCAAATCAGCCTTGAGCGTCTTCAGCAGCTTCTCGGGGCACCCGCAGCCGTCGTAGTTGCGCATGAAGTCGTCCGCGAGATAGTAGAGCTCGCCCGCCTTCTTCGTGAACTTCACCTTGGCCTGGTTGAGGAAGCCGGAGAAGCAGAAGACCTTGCAAGGGAGCTTCACGCCAAACTCGGGATAGTCCTTCGTCAAGGCGTCGAACGCCGCAGGGTTCGAGACGACGAGCATCTTCACGCCCTCGGCCTTCAGGAACGCCGCGAACTTCTCGGCGGCGGCCTTCGCCTCGGGGAGATACCCGAGCACCTTCAGCACCTTGCCGATGGTGCCGCCCGTAATCGTCTTCGGCGTGACCTTCGCCGCCGCGAAGAGCTTCTTCGCCGCCGCGACGACCTGCTTGTCGGACGCAGTCGTCTCGTCGAGGAAATAGGCGACATCGCCCTTCCCCTCGGCCTTCCAGCCGACGGACTTCGCAAACTTCGCGGCAAGCTTCTTCACCGCTTCGGGCGCCTTGCCCGCCTCGACGACGTCGGCGCGCGCCGCAAGCGCGAGGCCGTTCTCGTCGTAGTGGTTGACGCAGTGGTGGGTGCAGCACGCGGAAAGCTCCTGGCGGTAGAGCGCGTCGACGAAATCGGAGTCGTCGAACGAGTTCGTCCCGGTCTTGAGGCCGTAGAGCATCGCCGCGCGGATGCGGGGCGTGTCGACCTCG
>ONVK01000013.1 GCA_900321255.1 uncultured Lentisphaerota bacterium
ACCTGCGGGAATCCACCCACGGCGGCAATCTTTGCAACGAGGCGCGAACCATCCCACTTCTGGCCGAGCAGCTCCACCGCGCCCTGCGTCAGATGCCGGTCGCTCGTGAGGAACTGCGGGTGGCCCGCAAGCGGCTGGAGCGCGAAGAGCCGCACCCCGCGCGGCGGAACTGCCGCGGAAAGACCGCCCTTCTTCTCGCCAAAGTATGTTTCCGTCCAGAACTCCCACGCCACGAAGCGTCGGTCGGGATCTTCGCCAAGCTCATCCCATGCGACGGAGACCTCCTTCTCCTCGTCGCTCCAGTTGAAGAGCGCGACAACATGCCAGTCGCCGAAGGGACGCGACACGTGGAGATCCCAGACCGGGAGATGCCCGAACATCGGATAGAGTTTCCCTGGTCGCGTCGGACAAACAGGCAGCGCCTGCTGTATCAGCTTTACGCGGTCCGGGGCAAGTTCCGCGAGCTTGTCTCCCGCGAAGGTCTGCTGCCCCGGAAGCGCAACTACCGTCGCCTCGACCTGCGCCTGTTCGCGCGCGAGGGCGGCTTGTGAAACAAGCATGCAGTCCGGGTCCGACCAAAAGACGTTCGCGTGGGCGAAGAACTGGTTCACCGTGCAGCGCGCCTGGAGGAGGATGTTCTCCCATTTTACCGGCTCGTTGGGATGCACGATGTCCGCACCCGTGCGGCTGGCGTCGGCATATCCCGCTTCCGCACCGGTGAAGTGCCCCTGGCAGGCAAGAAAGATTCGGTCGTCGCCAATGCCCTTCCTGTACGCGGCGACAGTGCGCTCAAACGGATTGGGGCAATTCGGGTCGTGCATGACTGCGCGGATCTCGGGCCTCTCGTAGAGGTGTGCGCAGTAGCCTGGCCCGCGTCCCGACATTCCGTCGATCTTGAAGAATTCATACCCCCACTCGTGCGAGGCCTTGTCGAATATCGAAGTAAGATGCTCCAGCGCACCAGGCGCAGTCGGGTCGAGCGTGTACTTTCCGTTCCACGAACGGATGGGCTTGCCGTCCTTGCCGTGGAGGAACCAGTCTTTGTGCTCGGCGTAGAACTTGTCGTTGCCTGTTCCGTAAGGCGCCATCCAGAGCCCCGGCTTGAAGCCGAGCTTCCTGATTTCGTCCGCAAGCCATTTCATACCCTCGGGAAACTGCACCTTGTAGGTCTCGAGGTTCATGTTGTGGAAATCAGAGACGGGGAGCTTCGGCGAGTTGTCCTGCCACGACTCGATGTTCCATATCTCCATCCCAAACGGCTTGAACCACTTCGCGGCAAAACGGGCTTCATCAAGATTCTCCTTCGAGCCGGCCTGGTCGAAGTAGGTGTTCCAGCTGAGCCAGCCGGTGGGCGCATGGGGCGAACGCCGGCGATCTGGCGCACGCCAGTTCGGCACCCAGCGCGACTTGTACCAGTCCTTGACGATCTTGAGCGAAAACGCGTTCTGCGTCGCATCGTCGATCCGCAACTCCGCCGACGCCGACAACTTTCCGCTTTCCAGTTTCAACTTCATCCCCTTGAGCGCAAGCGCCTCGTCCGCAGAAGGAGAGAAGAGCGCATCGTCGCCCAGCGAGACGGCCGGGCCGCTCTTTACGGACAGAACGCGGTCGCCCTTCTTCGGCGTGACGGAGCAGGGATACGCATCGTCGCGGTAGCGGACTTCGCCTTGAAACGCGAGCGTCCCAGCGTATGCGAACGCCGTGCGGTGGTAGACGAGCAGCGAAACGCCCTCGCCGTCTGGCTGGAACGCGATGTAGCCGTTCACGTTGTCGCGCGTATCGACGAGCGCGAGTCGGTTTGGGAACCCGTCGCGAGAGGAAGCGACGCGCCAGCGCGCGGTCGAGCCGTCCGCACCCATTCCCGCGCCAGTGACCGCAGCAGGGCCCGTAAACGACAGGCGACCGAAAAGCTCGGCGTTCCCCTCCTTGTGCGAAAGGGTCAGACGGGCTCCTTCGTCGGCAAAGGACACTTTCCAGCTGCCCGCGTCAAACTCGGTGTCGGCGAAAGCGGCCAAGCATGCAAATGTCGCGCAGACAGACAACGTGTATTTCATGCACAGTTCAACCACACAGCGTATTTTCGCGGGCAAGTTAGCCCGCGGCCCAAAATATAGTTGTCTCATGTTGTTCATGTTGTTTTCATGACTCCTTGGTCGACTCGCGCACGACGAGCGGAGCGGGGACGAGGATGCGGCGCGGCGGAAGCGACGGATCGCGCATGCGCTCGCGAAGCGCACGGTAGGCGACGAGCGCGATGTCCTCGCACGGCTGGTGCACGGTCGTGAGCGGGGGGAACATCACGGAAAGCCCCAGCTTGTCGAGCGTATTGCGCAAGACCGCGGCGACGTAGTCGGACTCGCAGATGACGGCGTCTGGTCGGCTCTTCTTCCGGAAAACCGACGCAAGCACCGCAACGTCGTCGGGCTCCGCAACGATTTCGAACTCCATCCCGCCGCGCTTCCCGACGGCGAAAGCGGCTCCCGCAAGCCTGTCGCGGATTACCGTAGCGCATTCTGGGCGCATCAGGAACCGAACCCTTTTCGCTCCCTGCGCGACAACATGCTCTCCAAGGGCGCGCCCCGCGGCAAAGTTGTCTATGCCGACGAAGTCGTGCCGGATCGGATCCTGTCCGAGACTCACGTTCCTGTCGATGAGAACGACTGGAATCTCCGCGCCGTCGAACAGGGCGAGTATCTCGCGCGTCACCCTGTCGGGGGACTTCAGGAACGCGAGTGGCTGCAGCACCACACCGGCGACGCGCTGCTTGACGAAGGCGCGTGCGACTTTCGCCGCCTCGACCGCGCGTTTTGCGGGCGTTGCGGCGGAGATGTCGCCGAGGAGAAGAGTGTATCCGTCCTTCTGCGCACACCGCATCAGCCCCTGGCAGATGCACGGGAACACCTCCCCGAACGAAAGACTCGGCATGATGAGCCCGATCCGCCCAGACTCCAGGGCCGCCGTCTTCGTCGCGAAAGTGCCCGCTCCGCGCTTGCGGTAGACTAGCCCGCACTTCACCAGTTCGTCCATCGCGCGCACTGCCGTTATGCGCGAAACGTTGTACTTGCGGACAAGCGACTCCTCGGACGGAAGCGGAACGCCGCGCGGGTAGCGTCCATCCCGTATTTCCTTCCTGAGGTATTCGAAGATCTTTCTGTATTTTGCCTTGTCTTCCGCCATCTCTGCCTCCAGGCCCATGTACATTATACCACACTCGAAACGTCCGGATCGCGGCTTTCATCGAAACCAGGCGAGTAGGGTCTCCCGAGCTTCGCGTATTTCGCGCCCGCGAGACGATTGTATGGAAGAAACTCAATCCCGCGTAGATTAGACGCGCCGTCAACAAGCTGCACGATGGCCGACTTCGTCTCGCGCGAATCGTTGACGCCTGGTATGCACGGAACGCGCGCGACAAAAGGCACCATGGATTTCCTGAGCCACTTTATGTTCTCGAATATCGGCGTCGCGTCCACGCCGGTCCAGCGGCGGTAGCCGTCAAGGTCGGGGAACTTGACGTCCTGGTAGACGAAATCAAGCCGCGAGACGACCGTGCGGTAATCTTCCGCCGACGCAAATCCGCTCGTTTCGATCGCGTATGTAAGCCGCCGTTCACTTGCCCGGATGCGGTCGATGATCGCCGCCGCGAAGTCGGCTTGCGCGAGGGGTTCGCCGCCTGAAAGCGTAACACCGCCTTTTGACATCACGAGGAAGTCGGCGTTTTTCAGCACCTCGTCCGCGACTTCAGCGTCCGTCATCTCGCGTCCGGCGCCGAACTCCTGCCCTTCAGGATTGTGGCACCAAGTGCAGCGGAGCGGACATCCCTGGAGAAAGACCGTGGTGCGCGGCCCCGGCCCGTCGTGAAGCGTAAATTCCCGTATCTCAAATATCCGACCCAACATCCACATCCACCCTTCCAAAACGCTCTGCGCCCTCTGCGCCTCTGCGTCTCTGCGTTAAAAACCCGACCATCACAACTCCACTCTTTTGATGATCTGGTCCTGGAAGCATTTATCCAGTTCGATGAAGTATCCGCTCCAGCCCCAGACGCGGACGATGAGATGGCGGTGGCGCTCGGGATGCGCCTGTGCGTCGAGAAGCGTGTCGCGGTTTATCGTGTTGATCTGCATCTGGTGCCCGCCTCGCTCGATGAAGAACTTCACGAGATTGGCGACCTTCCCCACTCCATCCGGCATTGCAAACGCGGAGTCGTGTATCTCTATGGTAAGCGGCCCGCCGTTGCACACCGGGCCAAGGTCTGGCTCGGTGAAGGATCTAACCACGCTCACCGGGCCTTTCACCGGCACGTCCAGGGACGGCGCATAGTTGGCGGAAAGCGGCTCGCCCTTAAGCCGTCCGTCCGCCGAAGCCGGCACGTCCCTCGCGTGCCAGATGTAGTACATGGCGCTTCCGGTGCCGGGGCGGAAGATCCCGCCGCGGTCGTTCCTCTTGCCGTCGAAGGCGTGTCCCCAGAACGCGACAAGCTCCTTCGCGAGATCGTCCGCCCTCGCATCGGCGTTGCCCATTTTCGGCGCGGCCTTTGCCGCGGCGAGAACGTCGGGGCGTCCGGCGAAATCGGTGTCGAGCAGCTTCACGAGCTCTTCGAGCGTGACGAGCCTCTTCTCGAAGACGAGCTCCCTGACGGACGCGAGCGAATCCACGGCGACGGCAATGCCAGTTCCGTGGATTCCGAAGTTGTTGTACTTCGCGCCTTTCGAGATGTCCCTCGCCTTCTTTATGCAATCCGTCGAGATGACCGACACAAAAGGCCCAGGAAGGATCTCGACATGCGCATATTTCTCCACAAGCGCATCCGCCCTTCTCTGCACCTCGCCAAAAAATTCGCGCTTCACGTCGTCAAAAAGAAGCTCTGCGCCTCTGCGTCTCTGCGTTAAAACACGAAGCGCCCTGTCAAGCGCACCGACGAAACTCACCGCGTCGATGTTGTTGATGTCCATAGTCGCGTGCATCCTCGAGTTCGTATCCCCACCTCTGCAGTGCCGGAATCACGACGTCGTCGTTCGCGTACTGCGGGAAGCCCAGCCCCTTTGCCGTAAGTTCGGTGCCAAGTTCGTATACTCCAAGCGGCGTCGACTTGTCGACGCGCAGGTTGATCTTCGGGTCGACGAGCTTCAGCTCGCCGCAGGCCTTCAGGCAAAGCCGCGAAAGGTCGTTGAACGCCGGCTTCCCCTCGCGCGTGACGCCGCCGAGCATGACAGACTGTCCGTTGTCGCCCTGCTGCACGCCGATGTAGAGATCGCTGTCGCGGTTGCAGGCGATGAAGAACTCCTCCATCTCCTCGAGCGCCGTCTCCTCTGTCAGACGTCCTGCCTTGACGTCCGCCTCGTAGTACGGAAAGAGATACTGGTCGATGCGTCCGAGCCCGCAGTGGTACTCGCCTTCGCACCACATTGCGTAGTGGAGGATGCGAAGCGACTGCAGTGCCTCGTGCAAAGTGTGCGCACCCTTGCGCAGCGCCGGCGCAACGGCCTGGTATGACGGCCGCGCCGCTCCAGCCACATCGTACCGCTCCGCGAGGTCAAGAACGGCCTTCACGGACAGCGTCGCGTTTTCGAGGAACTCAATTCCCTCGGTATCGCCCTCCGCGCGGCACCGCGCGAGGCGCACGTCAATCTCCAGAAGCCGCGCGTCGAGTCCGTCGCGGATCGTCGGCGCGAAGTCTGCCGTCAAGTTGAAGACGACGCCCTTCTCGCCAAATGCCGTTCCCGCTGCGCGGCGCGCGGCCATCTCCTCATCCGTATGCAGATCGGGGATCTGCTTCACCGTCCGAAGGAACGCGAGACGCTCCCCGTCCATAAACGCGGGCGTCTCGGCCTTCAGCATCTCCTCGAGTCCGATGCGCGCGCGCGCCATGTCGCTCGTGCCTTCGGCGACGAACCGCTCAAGTAGCGGCTTCCAGTCGACGTCGCGGCGGAACTTCGCCTGCTCCTTGTCAAACGTCCTCTCTAAAAGTGATTTGATTCGACTCGTCATTGCAGTTTCCCTTTTCAAATTCATGTTTAACGCAGAGACGCAGAGACGCAAAGGCCGCAGAGTCTCTGCGCACTCTGCGCCTCTGCGTTGAAATCACCACTACCCGCTAATCCCAAGTCTCTTCTCTATGTCCTCGATCGTGCCGCCCTTCGTCTCGGGCATGAAGAACACGGCCCAGAAGAACTGGCAGACCATCATCGCGGCAAAGAACGCAAAGGTCCACGAACCGGCTTTCTCGGCTGCCATTGGGAACGTCCAGCTGATGATGGTGCAGAGGAACCAGTGCGTGAAGCATCCGAGCGCCTGGCCCTTCGCGCGCACGGTATTCGGGAACACCTCGGATATGTAGACCCAAAGGCACGCGCCGGAGGACATGGCGAACGCCGCTATGAACCCGAAGATGCCGAACACCGCTATTGCGGCCGTCGGATTCGGCAGCGACAGCTGCCAGGCGACGAGGGAGTGCATGGCGACCATCGCCGCAGCGCCGATCATTATGAGGACGCGCCGCCCCACCTTGTCGATTACGGCGAACGCGATCGCGGTGAAGACGAGGTTCACGAGCCCCATGCCCATCGTGCCGGCGAGGGCCGCGAGCGACGACCCCTCGCCGAATATCATCTGGAAAATCCGCGGCGCATAGTAGTTGATCGCGTTGATTCCGCTTATCTGGTTGAAGAACGCGATGAAGAACGCAAGAAGGATCGGCTTCAGGAACCTGCGCTGGAAAAGCGGCACGTCGACGCCGTTCGTCGCGGCGAGAAGCGAAGCCTTGATCTCTTCCACGGTTTCGGCGACCCGCTCGCACCCTACGCGCGAGAGAACCCTTGTCGCGTCCGCAACGCGCCCCACGCGCACAAGCCAGCGCGGGGACTCGGGAATCGTCGCAAGCATAACCATGAACGCGACGATCGGGATGCACTCGACGCCGAGCATCACGCGCCACACGACGCGCGGGTCGAAGCCCGGCATGTAGCGCGCGACGAGGTAGTTGGTAATGTAGCTCGCGAGGATGCCGAAGACGATGTTGAACTGGTTCAAGCCCACGAGAAGTCCGCGCCACCTGCCAGGCGCGATTTCGACGATGTAGAGCGGAACCACGACGGAAACGCCGCCGATGGCAAGCCCGCCGATGAAGCGGAACCATCCGAGCGCATGCGGGCCTGCGGCGCCAGTCGGAGTGAACGCGCAGCCGAGCGCCGAAACGAGGAAGAGAACCGCCATCGCCCAGAGAGTCGGACGGCGTCCGAACCTGTCGCTTGGCTTCCCGGCCAGAAACACGCCGAAGAGCGTGCCGATAAGCGCCACGGACACGACGAGCCCGTGCCAGAACGCGCTAAGCCCGAACTCGACCTGGATCGCCTTCTCTGCACCTGATATAACCCCGGAGTCGAAGCCGAAGAGAAAGCCGCCGACCGAAGCGGCGACGGAAACATACAGGAGAAACTTGTTCATGCCGGCATTTTACCACACAGCTCGCGCGCATGTGAAAGATGACATGTCAACTTTTTGCCGCGTCGGCAAGGCGGCTAAAGCGCGCGGAGGAACGCAGCAGAGGACCTGGCGCTCTCAAGCATGTTGGTCACGCCGAAATGCTCTATGGTGAACCACCCGCCGTAACCTGCATCAAGCGCGGCGGAGACTATCCGCGCGACGGGCACAACACCCGACCCGACGGCGCATGAGGCGCGGCCGCCATAGGACGGGCGGTCCTTCAGGTGGAAATGCCGCGTCCGAGGCAGGAGCCCAAGCCCGCTCTCGGCATGCTCCCCGGGGCCGATGAAGTTGCCGGTGTCGTAGACGAAACCGACTGCGGGCACGGATTCGAGAAACGCCTTCGTCCGCCTGATTCCGAATGTCGGCGACCGTTCGTCGTCGAAATCCTCGACCAGGGTCTCCACCCCGCGCAAGGCGGCCATGTCGGCGAACCGCCGCGTCCGGCGTGTAATCGCGTCGAAAAGACCGGCGTCGTCGGCGGCAGATGGATAGAACCCGGGAACGAGCATCACCTGCGAGCACCCGTTCGAGACAGCAAGCGACACAAGCGCCTCGCATTTCGCCTCATCGTATCCCTTCTCGAATTCCGGCCATCCGACAACGCACGCGACCGTGAAGCCGGCCTCCCTCGCCGCGGCGAGCCTGTCGGCGGAGAGCCCCTGCACCAGCGTCAGCCCACCTATGCCGGCGGCCCGCATCTTCGCAGCCGCCTCCGCGAAGGACACGCCTTCCTGCCTGGCGACGTCCTCGACGTGGCTTGAGAATATGGACAGCTTCATCGGCGGCTCGGGATAGCCTGCGGCCCGGCGGAGCAGCCTCGCGGCGACGGGAGTGACGTCCTTCCCGCCGAAGAGCCAGCGTCCGTCGCCCATCTGCGACGAGACGAGCGCGATGGCGCGTTCGGTGGTGCTCGCGCCGTTGGTGGCCCCGAGCGCCGCGAAGTCTACGGAGGCTTCGGACACGGGCACCTCATTGGTCGGCGCGCGGCCAAGCGCATGGTCGACCTCGTTCAGCACGCTCGGCTCGAGAACGTCGGCGTCAACAAGCGGCTGCGCCGTTATCGCCGCCGCAAGGGCGGCGAACGGGGCAAGCACCAGGCCAAGGAATGTCGTGCTGCAGCGCATGCCCTGCCTCCTGCGTCACGAACGCCCCGGCCACGCGGCGAGGGCGAGCGCCTTCGCGGCGTATTCGCCGCGGAGCCTGAGCTCCTCGTCCGTAAGCGGGTTCAGGCCCTTTGAACGGAGATACCTTACGGCACGGCGGTAGGCGATCTTCATCCTCGCGTCCTCCGAAGCGCGGAGCGCGGCGGCGTTCTGCCGCGTGAGGAAGTCGTTCGACCAGCTTCCGTCGGCGCGCTGGGAGGCGACGATTATCTCAAGGGCCTCTTCTGTCGGCGCATAGGCGACGGTGTACACCCTGGCGCCCGCGTATGGCTCGCGCGGCGCATTTGCCGCGCCCTGCATGAAGACGGAAAAACCGAGGACGACGACGATAGACGCGGCGACGAGATAGCCGGCCCTTCGCCAGGTGGCGCGAGACGACGAACCCGCGAGTCCTGGCGCGAGGCCCTTCAGGCCGAAGCGCCCCGGCTCCACTTCGCGCGACGACCTGAGCCTCGCTACGACGGCCCGGTATTCGGGGCCAAGCTCCTCCAGCGTCCTTTCAAGATCTCCGTTCATCGAAAAACTCCTTCAGCTTCTTAATCGCGTTCGACATGCGCGACTTGACCGTTCCCACCGGGATCCCGAGGATCTCCGCGACCTCCGCGTACGGAAGGTCCTGGAACACCCCGAGCTCCACCACTTCCCGGAGCGGCTCGGAAAGCCGCGCGACCGCCCAGCGTACGTCTTCCCGCACGTCGGCCCTGCCGACCGAAGGCTCGGCCGACGTCGCGGCCTCCTTGCCCCAGGACTTCTCCCGTCCCTCGCGCCTGGCCTGCCGACGCAAGGCGTCGATGCGCACCTGGCGCGCCATCAGGAAGAGGAAGGTCGAGAGTTTTGCCGTCGGCTTGTACTCCCTGCGGTATTTCCACAGCCGCAGATAGGTCTCCTGGACAAGATCCTCGCCTTCGGAATATTGAACGCCCTGGCGCCAGAAGAAGTTCAGAAGATTCTTTTCGAACTTTTTCGCCTCGGCGAGCAGCTCTTCATCCGACATAGCCGAGGACCTCGCTTAGCAGAGCCGACCCCTCGGCACCGGGAAGGCCGATGAACTGGGCGAGCCAAACAACGCCGAGCCCGACCGCAAAGCCGGAAAGCCCCGCGGCAAGAGCCCCGAAGATCGAGTCGCCGGGCTGTGCGAGGGCGACTTTGACGGTCTTCCTGACGATCGCGCGCACGACCCAGAACGCGACGAGCGCCGCGAGCGCCGCGGCGATGCCGCGGGCAAGGCCAGACGAAACGAACGACGCGAAGAAGCGCCAGCCGAACGTCGCCGCAAACGCCGCCGCGAGACTTCCCGAAAAGAACGCGAGCGCGCCGGAAAGCCCGATGAACACGCCGGTCACCGCACCGCCGGCCGCCAGCGCGAGGACGACGTAGTCTGGCGGCGCGAGGGTCACTTGGACTTCCTGGCCGAAAGCGAATCGCGATAGGACTGATAGGCGTCGGCGACCTTGGCATTGTCCTTGCCGCCGACCTTGCGGAGCGCGCGGATGAGGCCGTCTATCGCCGAGATGTCGGCCGGATTCGCGGCTACCGCGCGCGAATAGAGCTCGAGCGCCGTCGCGTGCTGCCCGATCTTGGCGGCGAGCTCGCCAGCCGCCAGGAACGTCGCTATCGCGCCCGGGCGAAGCGCGCACGCCGCCTTGTAGCTGTCAAGCGCCTTCTGGCGTCCGGCCGCCGTAGAGTCGGTCTTCTCCCACGCCTTTGCGAGGCCGAGCGCCGCAGGATAGCTCAGGACATCGGCCTTGTACGCCGCGGCGTATTCGTCGCGGGCGGCCTTGAGGCTCCCCTTCTTCCACGCGGCATCCGCGCGGGCAAGCGCTGCAGCCGAGGCGTTCGCGTCGCGGCGCTGCGCCCCCGGGCGCTCTGCGGCGCGGCGGGCGATGTCGGCCTTGATGCCGGGGATTATGACGCGCTGCACGTGGACGGCGCGCGGATCGGCCGTCTCGCCGAGGCGGACGAATATCTCGAACTGCTCGAGCGCCGCGTCGAGGTAGCCGTATTCGTCGCCGCGGTAGAGGAGACCGAGATGGTATCGCGCGGAGGCGTTGCGCCTGTCGAGTCGGATAGCCCGCAGAAAGGCGATGCGCGCGAAGTCGCGCCTGTCGCGCGTCATCTCGACGATGCCGAGGCCGGCCCAGCCGAGAGCCCGCGCGGAAGGATCGAGCTTCGCGTCCTCGGCAACGGCCGTGAAGCGGCTCACGGCACGTGCGATGTCTCCGGCATAGAGGGCGATTTCGGCGTCGAGCAGGGCCACGTCGGGAGCGTCGGGAGCGAGGGCAACGGCCTTCGCGATCGTGTCGCCGGCATCGGACATCGCGCCCAGATCGCACTGGACGCGCGCGAGCATGACGAGCGCGTCGACGTTTCCGGGCGCGTAGGCGACGCTCTTGGCGAAGAGCTTGCCGGCCTTTTCGAGGCTGCGGGCCTCGTACGCGGCGAGCCCGTCGGCGTATTCCCCGACGCCGTCCTTCGGGTTGCAGCCCGCGAGGGCGATGCCGAGCGCCGCAGCGAGCGCGCAGACAGGCAGATGATCAGCTACGGATGATCGCGAGAAATTCATCGCGCTTTGCCTCCATGATTTCCTTGGTCTTTCCTTCGAGATTGAGACGCACCAGCGGCTCGGTGTTCGACATGCGCACGTTCGCCCAGTAGCCTTCGGCATCCCAGGCGTCGACCGAAACCCCGTCGAGCTCGAACACGCGCGCCTTCGCCGCGTAGAGCTCCCTTATCTTCGCGAGGATCTCGGCGGGGGGCGTAGCCGTCTTGGTGTTGATCTCGCCCGACTGCGAGTACTTCCTGAGCGGGGCGATCAGGGCGGAGAGCGGCTTGTCCGAAGCCGAGACGATGTTCGCGAGCGCGAACGTCGCCATCGAGCTCGACTCGGCCGTGGAGTTCGCCTTGAAGTAGTAGTGGCCTGAAAGCTCGCCCGCGAAGATCGCATCGTTCTGGCGCATCTGCTCCTTGATGAAGGAGTGCCCGACGCGCGACATCATGGGCTTCCCGCCCGCCGCGGCGATCACCTCCTCGCACACCTTGGAGGACCGGAGGTCGTAGAAGCACGCCGCGCCGGGGTTCGACGCGAGGAGGTCCTGCGAGACGAGCGCGGTGATGAAGTCCATCGGAATGATCTCGCCGTTCTCGTCGAGGAAGCCCGCGCGGTCGGCATCGCCGTCGTACGCGACGCCGAACGCGTACTTGCCGGGGTTCGCCTTCATGAGCGCCTGGAGATCCTTCAGCGTCTCGTGGTGGAGAGGGTTCGCGTCGTGGTTCGGGAAATCGCCGTCGTACTCGCCGTAGAGCGCGTCGTAGGTGATGTCGGAGTCCCTGAACGCGACGGATTCCGCTATGCCCATGCCGTTCGCGAAGTCGAGCGCGAGGTGGAGCGGGCGCTTCATGTGCGCAAAGGCCCTGACATGCGCGGCGTAGTCGGCCGAGACGTCGACCTTCGTGACGTCTCCGCGGCCCGCGGGCGGCTCGTCGCCGCTCATGCCCGCGACGAGCTTCTCGATGTCCTTGATCCCCGTCGCGCCGGAGATCGGCACCGCGTTCGCCTTGCAGAGCTTGCAGCCGTTCCACTCCTTCGTGTTGTGCGACGCGGTGATCATGACCGACCCGTCCGCGCCGAGCTTCGCGTTCGCGAAGTAGCTCATCGGCGTCGAGGCGAGGCCGATGTCGATGACGTCAACTCCTTCGTCCACAAGGCCCTTCGAGAACGCCGCGAAGAGCGCGTCCGACGACTTGCGGCAATCGCGCGCGACGACGACCTTGCTGTTCCTGCCCGTAAAGCCGCAGAACTGCGCGTAGCCCCTGGCGATCTTGTAGAAGTCGTCCTGCGTGAGCTCCGTGCCGTATATGCCGCGGATGTCGTATGCCTTGAAGATGCTCATTATTTAAGCTGTCCTTTCTTCTCTGTTGCCCTGTATTATGCCTGCTGTTGTCCTGTATTATACCAAATTTCACTTTGTAGATGCGCTCGGAGCGAAGAAAACTATCGCGGGCCGCTCCTCGGGCCGCGCCTTGAGCGCGGTGAAGCGGGCGCGCGCGGAGCCGTCCGGCACCTTGACGCCCCTCTTCGACGACTGCCTCACGGTGAGCGACTCAACCCCGACGACGGTGCCGGAGGGCGATTCGAAGACGATGCGGAGCTGGACCGGATCCGACTCCCTCGCCAGAGCGATGTTCGCGCTGACGTGCTTCAGGTCGGGATCAAGCGGGATGGACTTCTCGGCGACGACAAGCGCGGGATCGTCGACGACCTCCACCGTCTTCGGCACGAGCGCCCAGACGACCGCCGCCACGACGGCAGCGACAACCGCGGCGACTGCGGCGACGAGCCGCCTGCCTACGATCCTCTTCGCGTCGCCGCGCTGCATGACGCTCGACACCTGGAACGGCAGGTAGCGGAAGGTGACGGTCCCCTCGGCTGAGTCGTAGAGGACGTAGGACGAGAAGCACCTGCCGCCCGACTCGCGCGGATAGCCGACGGAGCCGGGGTTCACTATGTACCGCTTGTGTTCTTCGATCGTGAAGTCCTGCGCGTCCGTCTTGTAGACCGCGCCCGAGCGCCCCGTCACGAATATCGCCGGCTCGTGCGTGTGGCCGACGAAGACGAGCCGCGCGTCCGTCTTCGCGAAGTTCGCCTCGGCGCCATTCTCGTCGAGGATGTAGTAGAACTTCGGCGGATCGAAGACATCGCCGTGCGCCGCGACCGCCTTGTCTATGGTGCAGGTGTAGGGGAGCGACTTCAGCCACGCTACGTCCTCGTCGGAGAGCGCGGCGCGATGGCGCTCGACGGCTTCCTTCGCGAGATCGATGAACGTCGAGGAGTCGCCGCGCCCCGAAACCGCGTCGTCGTGGTTGCCGGCGAGGACGATGAAGCACTCCCTGCGCACAAGCGCGACGGCCTCGGCCGGGAGCGGGCCGTATCCGACTACGTCGCCGAGGCAGACGATCTTCTCCGCGCCGTTGGCGCGCGCATCCGCGAGGACGCACTCAAGCGCCGTCACGTTCGCATGGATGTCGGAAATGATCGCGTATTTCATATTAAAGCACCTTCGGCTTCCCAGCGGCCACTTTCGCCGGAAGCAGGCGGTTGACGAGCTCGTTGATGCGGAACGGCAGGCTCGCGAGTCCCCACGACGCGAGGCGCATCGGCCAGGGGAACGCGATAAGACCGACGTTGCGGTCGACTCGCCCGAGGATCACGCGGGCGGCTTTGTCGGCCTCCATGAAGAACGGCATTGGGCACGTGTTCCTGTCGGTTATGCGGGAGCGGACGAACCCCGGGCAGACTACAGAGACCTTTATCCCCTCGGGCCGCAGCATCCCGCGCAGGGCAAGCCCCCATGTCTTGACGCAGGCCTTCGTCGCGGAATACGCGGGGCAGCTCTTGAGAGGGCCGTAGCCGGCGATGGAGGCGGTGACGACTATCTGTCCGCCCTTTCCGCGGCGGCGGAACGCCTCTACCGCGGGGAGGACGGTGTTCAGCACGCCGCCGACGTTCGTCGAGAACGTCCGCCGCACGTTCGCCTCGTCCTCGATGCCTGTACCGACGCCGGCGTTCGCGAAAACACGGTCGAGAGGCGCATCGGCGTCGCAGGAGCGGATCCATTCGCGCATCGCCGCCTCGTCCGCCACGTCGACGACGTCGGCGCGAACTGCGGCACCCGCCGCGCGGCAGGCGGACGCGACGGCGTCGAGCCGCCCGCGGTCGCGCCCGCAGAGGAAAAGCCCGTCGCCGCGCTTCGCGCATTCGAGCGCGAGCGCCTCGCCGATTCCCGAACTTGCACCGGTTATGAGAACGTTCATAAGCTGCGTTGATTATAACAAAAAAGCCCCGGCTTGTGGCCGAGGTTTTTTCTTCGTCGTCGCGTTGGTTGCCTCGCAGGGACTCGAACCCCAACAAGCAGAATCAGAATCTGCGGTGCTACCATTACACCACGAGGCAAACGCCCTATCTTCTCAGATTGGCGGGGTCGACGGGGCTCGAACCCGCAACCCCCGGATCGACAGTCCAGTGCGCTAACCAATTGCGCCACAACCCCGTTGCTCCGAAAAGTGCCGCGCAAGGGGGTGTTTTCGATTTTTCGCTACCGCCTTACGGAAATGCGCGAGGGGGCGCGGCGGGCATGGAGGTCAGGGTGATACATCGCCTCTACGCTTGGACCGGGAAGGATGTAGTCGCCAGCGGAAACGACGCGCACCGGATAGCGGAACGTCGCCTCCTCGCCCTTCGCAAGCGTGAACTTCTTCGAGAAGACGAGCATCCTGTCGTCGCGCGCGTCGGAACGCATGACCCATGGCTGGACGGGGCCGGCCGCGATCCTGTCGTGAACCGGCTCGAAGCACGCGGGGAAGAGGTCTTCGACAACGAGATCCGAAAGCTCGCGCGTGTCGTCGACCTTGATCGCAAGCTCGGCTATGAGCATCTCCCCGAGCGAGAGCTTCGAAAGATCGGCCTCGCCTCCCTCGGGCGTAAGGTAGCGCCGCGCAATGGAGATGCCGCTCGACTCGTCCTTTACGTCGCCCGGCCTGGGAAGCGAGAGCTTGTGCCACACAGCGAACTTCTCGCCCGGTTTCGCGGGATGGTGGCGGTAGTACGCGCCTATCGCGAGAAGCGCATGCGCGTTGTCGCCCGTCGTTCCCCACGAAAGCCGCTCGCGGCCGCGCTGTCTGTCGAGATAGGAGATGAGCGGGAGTATGCGCGAATCATCAGGGTCGATTTCAAGAAGCGCGAGGACGGCAAACGAGGCGTCCTTCACCGACGACGGCGCGACATTCGCCGCAAGCAGCGTCTCGGCGCGGCGCCTGTCGCCCGCGAGGGCGAAGGCGCGGGCGAGGCGGGAGCGCGAAAGGAGCGTCAGGTTGGTCGACGCGTCGTAGAGCCGCAGCATGCGGTCCTTCTCGGGCTTGCCGGCGAGCGCGAGCGTATGGCAGGCGTAGGCCGACACCGTGTCGTTCGTCGACATCGCCCAGCGCTTCAGGAAGCTGAAGACGCGGTCGCGCGCGAGTCGGTTGAGCGCATAGCCGCCCTTTTCGGCCTCGACGAGGAAGTGCGCCGCATAGAGCGACACTTCGCGGTCCCACGGCGCGTAGCTGCAGTCGGGCCACATCACGAAGTCGGTAGACCTCACCATCGACTCGACGCGCCTGACGCCCGAAGCCACCACGTCTTTCCCCGCCGGCGAGACGGAGGCGAGGATCCCGCCCGCGCCGATCAGCGGGAACATGCGCGAGGAAGTCTGCTCAAGGCAGCCGTGCGGATATTCCGCGAGCCAGCGAAGCGCCGCCTCATACCCACCGAGAGGAGTGTCATAGACCTTTTCGCTATATTTCTCAAATGGGTTCCCCCCAACCCCTGACTCCTGACTCCTGACCCCTGACCCCTGACCCATCTTCACTCCTGAAGTCTCCACCCAGGCGACGGCGGGGCGAACGGGCAGGATTATCCTCTCATGATGCGTCTCCCCCATGCCTTTCACGGAATATGCGACGCCCATCTCCCCGGGCTCTTCCGGAGCAGTCAACCTCGCGACGATGTTTGTGTGGCCATCCTTCTCAAGCATGACCTTGCCCTCTGCAACGACGACATTCCGTCCCACGCTGATCGAATACTCGATCACTCCATCTGCAGGCTCTGCACTGCCATTCCCGTCTCTCCTGTAGATCGGCAGCGTCGCCTCGAAGACATCCCCCGGCGCGACGAAGCGCGGCGCGTCCGGTATCATGACGACCTTCGGCGTGACCTTCGCCTGAACCGCGGCCGAGCCAGACGCCGACGCGCTCCACGCGACGACCGTCGCGCGGACCTCCCCGACGAACTCGCCAAGGGGAAACTCGCACACGCCCTTCCCGTCTTCGCCGACTTCCACGCGGCCGCTCCAGCGCGAGAGCGGCTTGAACCTGCGCGTCGGCACCGGGCTTACGCGCCCGAGCATCTCCGCCCCCGCGCCGCCGCCTGTCTTGACGCCGCTCGCGCGGAGAAGGTCGTCGCCAAGCACCGGAAGCATGCGGTGGTAGATGTCGTAGAGCGGATGGCTCGCGTAGCGCGGCGCGGCAAAATGCGCAACGGGATCGGGCACCTGCTCGTCCGTAAGGATGTTTATACCCTCGTCCACGACCGTGACGAGCGCGGCAGATGCGCCGCGCGCCTCGAAGGCGACGGTCGCAGACGAGCCCTTCTCGCCGCCGACGGCGACATCGCATTTCGCAATCCTGACGGCGATCTCGTCCTCGGCAGGGCGCACAGAGACCGTCGCCTGTCCGTGGGCGCGCGCAGCCATGTGCTTTGCGTTTGCCTCGACGCTCTGCACGACGGACACGTACACGTCGAGGTTCGGCGCGTTATCCGCCGTGACCGGCCTGAGCGCGATTTCGCTCGTCGCGTTCGTGAGCGCGAGGATGTCTGTGTACGCGTCCTTCTCGCGCAGCACCGACACGAGCGCCCAGCCGGCGAACGGCGCGCGGACCATCAAGCGCGGCGTCTCTCCTACGCGGTAGAACGGCTTGTCGGTCGTGAGCGTTACCGCCGTCGGGTCGGAGAGCGGCGCGCGAACCGCCGAGTCGCCCCAGTCGCTCAGGTAGAAGGTCTTTGCAAACGAAACGCCCGTGTCGGAATCCGTCACAGTGAGCGCGTAGTCACCGCAGGTGCCTGCGGGAATCTCGAATGTCGCGTCCTCCCCTGCAGGAACGACGATCTTGGCGGCCGGCGCGACGACCTTGCGGATGCGCTCGCAATCCCATGTCTCCCATCCGTTCGACTGGCGGCGGTAGGAGTACACGGAGTCGATGCGCTCCAATGTCGCGGAGAGAGTGCGGGCTTCTCCGTGGCGTGAGCCGTCCGGCTTCACGCAGGCAAGGCGGATCTTCGGCGCAGCACCCTGGTCGAGCCGCATCCACGACTCAAGCGTTGAGCCAATGTAGTATGGGTAGTAGTGGAGAACCGCGGAGGCGCGCGCCGTCGCCGGGCGGCCGCCGTCCTCGAACACCGTTCCCTGCGCCGTCGCGCGCACAGCGGCCTTCGGCAGCCCCGAATCGGCCCAGAGAGGCGCGGACATGACGCATTTGCCTTCGCGGTCGAGCGAAGTCTTCAAAAGTGTCCGGAAATTCGGCTTGAGGCCGAGGTCGCAGTTCCCGAACGCCCACCCCTTCCACTGCGGCGGCGCGAAAGAGTAATCCTCGAACACGACTGCGCCCTCGCAGGCGAGCGCGTGGGCAGGACCACCGAAAAGGTGTTCCGCGGAGACGAAGAACGCGAAGTTCGACGGATGCGCCGAGGCGTCCGCCTCGACCTTGACGCGTATCTGCGGCGGCGCGAACTCCTCGACCTTTATCCCCGCCGTCCCGAGTATGCGGCCGTCCTTGCCGGGGATCTTCGCGTGGAACTTCCACGCGCCGCTCGGCTGGTCTGCGGGGACGGTAAACTTATCGCACAAAAGCGACCCCTCGGCGTCGGTCGTCGCCGTGAGATGGGAGTATGTGTCCCCTTTCGGGCTCACGAGCCGCAGCTCGACCGGCATTGGGCTTGGCGCCTGGCGGCGGCCGTTCCTCAGAAGCGCGTGAACCATGATCTTCTCGTCGTGGCGGTAGATGCCGCGGTCGGTCCAGAGGAACGCCTCCACGCCGTCGTCCGCGAGGTATTCGGGGCGGCATCCGTCTGGATACGTCTCGTCGACCTCCATCGAGTCGCGGAGAGCGAGGAACGTGCTGTCGGCGCCATCGGCGCTTGTGGCGACGACGGCAAACGGCTCGCCCTTCGCGACGCGCACGAGGCGGCTCCAGCCGTTCTCGTCGGTCTCGCCTTCCATCACCTTGATGTTGGCTTTGGAATACACTGCCACCTTGACGCCGTCGAGGGGCGTACCCTTCATAAGCGAAGTCACCCAGACGCCGGGCGAGTCGGTTCCGTTCAGGCGGACGGAAAGCCCGAGATCGGAAAGCGAGACGAGCCGGTAGCGGTTGGGGTTCTGCTTTGGTTCGTCGACCCACCAGCCGTCTGCGCGCGGACGGTCGGCGCTTCTGACGGCGACGAGGAAGATTCCGTTGGCGCTGCCGCCGTCGTTCATCTTGACTGGCACGGCGACTGTCTCCTTTTCATTAGGCCTGTTCACGCAGGCGAAGTCGCTTTCCTCGACCTCGCCCGAAAGCTCCTCGGTCTCCTCGTCGTCCGCGGAGCCGCCCCACCGATAGCGGCTGTACTCGCGCTCCTCGCGGGCGAGAAGCTGTACGACGTTTTCCGGCACCACGCGGCGAATCTCGGCGTGGATGTTCGTCACGTTGACGGACTCTACGCCAACGGCCCTCGCGCCGCCGGGCGGGAGATAGCGGCCTGGGGCGGCGAACCTCACCGTCGGCTTCGGCGGAGGAGGCGGGCCCTTCGGCTTCTCGGGGACAGGCTCCTGCCGCTGCTGCACGGCAGCCGAGGCGGAGGCGGGAGCCGCGTTGGTCGCGGCCTGTTTTATCTTCTGCTTGACGATTTCGTCCATCTGCGCCTTGCTCAAGTTGGCGTAGACGCTGCCTCCATGCTCGGCTTCGAAGGCGCGAACCTTGCGGCAGACCCAGAACAACGACGAAGCAGTGGCGCAGAGCGCGACTGCGAGGGCGGCGAACGCCCCTACGACGGCGAGTTTCTTCTTGTTCATATCACCCCATACTCGCCGGTCGAGGGGGAATCTTACAAAAAAACTTCGTCTCTATTTCGAGGGGTTGCCTTCGCCGACGCCGATGCAGAGGGACCATTCGAGCGGACCCCAGCCGTTCTCGACGCGCATGAGGATGCGGTTCCTCCCGCGCTTGAGATGCACGAGCCGGAATCCCTCGGAGATCTGCCAGGGCTTGAGCTTGTTGGAGGACCCCCAGACGGGCTGTCCGTTCAGCCACACGTCGCTGCGGTCGTCCGATCCGACGGCGAACCAGACGTCGCTCTCGGTATCCGAGAACACTTCGGCGTACGCGTACCAGATTTCGTACTGGTGGTCGCCGTTGAGCTTGACGCGCGCCTTGAACGGCGCACCCCACCATTCGCGGACGGATGACTGCGCCTGCATGAACCGCCAGCCGACCATCTTGCCGTCCTTGCCGGGATAGGTCGCGTCGAGGTCTATGACGGATTCCGGCGGGAACTTGCGGCGGAGGTTCACGCGGTTCGGGTTCGGGAACGGACCGATCACATACCAGGAGTTGACGTACATCCACTTCGCGGGAATTCCGCCGAGGTTCTCCTGGACGCCCGTCGGAAGCCTGCCGAAGCGCACCACGTTGCCGGCGATGAGGTCGGGCATCGTGCCCTGCAGCGGACCAGGTCCGCCGCCGCCGAAGAGCGCGTCCTTCTGGCCGCTTCCCTGCTTCGCACGACGTCCGCCGCTGTCGTCGGCCTTCTGCGAGCCGGGAATCCCCTGCGCCGCGGCTTCGCCCTCTCCTTCGGACGACGAGGGCCGATTGCGCTGGACGGCGGCGACGTTCTTGACGCGCTGCGACTCGTCCTCGGCGGCGGCCTCCGAGAGCGCGAGCTGGTAGTCGGCGTCCGCGCTCATCGCCGCGAGGCGCTCGGCGCGGGCCTCCGCGGAATCCCTGTCCTTGAAGTTCTCCTCCGTGAGCCATTCGACCTTTTCGCCGCGGGAGCTCCTGGACCCGGAGGAGGACTTCGCCGCGAAGTCGGGCTTGACGATCTTCATGGCGTCCTCCATCATGGCCTTCGACGACTCGACGATGTTGTCCGCCTCGCGCATGACATCGGCCTCCGCCACCTTCTGCGCGTCGAGGGCCGACTTCGTCCTCACCCTCGCCTCGAGGGCCTCGCGGGTCTTCTCGTCGAGCTCCATGCGCTCGGTGCGCGCGACGTCGGTGAGCTTCTGCGCGGCCTTGTAGCTCATGCGGCGGCTTATCGCCGTCTCGGTCGCCTTGATGTCCTTGTAGTTCTCGGTGATCTTCGCCTCCATCTCCTTAGCGAGTTCGTACGCGGCGACGAGCTTCATGGAGGAGAGGTTCCTGCGGACCATCTCGCTGTCACGGAATTCCTCGGACGCGAGCTTCTCGAGACTGGGCGTGTCGTTCGCGAGGGCTTCGCGGACCGCGGCGAGCTTCTTCGCGAGCTCCTCCTGATCCTTGCGCACCTTCTGCAGGTTCTCGACCTGGGCGTGCGTTCCCTTCTCGCGGCGGGTCTTCTCGATTTCCATGAGGGCGTTCTCCTTCTCGCGTATGCGCTCCTCGGCTTTCGCGATGTTCGCCTTTGCGTCCTCCTCGCTCTTCCGCGCGCGCTCCTCGCTGCGCTCCTCGTTCTTTTCGCGCTGGACGGCGGAATTGTACTCGTTCTGCCTGCGGCGGGCTTCTTCGTTCGCCCTGTGGCTCTCGTCGCGCTTCTCGCGGGCGAGCCTCGAGGCTGCGTCGGCCTTCTGGCGGAGTTCGTTCGCCTTGTTCTTGTCCTCGGTCTTCGAAGCCTGCTCCCTGAGGGACTCCTCCTCGTTCTTCGCCTTCTCGCCCTCGGCATTCGCGGTCTCGCGCCTCTTCTCGGCGTCCTGCCTCTCGGCATCGGCCTTCTTCTGGTCGGCCCTTGCCTGCTCCATGCGCTGGTGCGCCTGCTCGGCGTCCGCCTTAGCCTTGTCGCGACGCTGCTCCTGCTCGCGCTTCCACTTCTCGTTCTGCTCCTTCTCGCGGCTGTGGTCCAGCGCCTTCGCGAGCTTCGCCGCGGTCTCGTTTGTTTCGCGCTGGGCGACGTCCTGCCTGGCGGCGACCTCCTTCTGCGCATCCATCGCCTTCTCGGCGGCCTTGGCGGCCTTCGCGAGCCCAGTGAACTCGGCCTGGATCTGGAGCCTGTCGAGCGCGTTGACGGCCTTCGCCATCTCGTCGACGACCTTCGCGCCGGATTCGAGCATGACGTCCGCGGCGAGCTCGCGGAGCTTCTTCTGCCTGTTCTCGTCGTCGAGGTTCTGCTGCTCCTCGCGGACCACCTCCTCGACCTTCTGCTCGACCTTGGGCTGCTCCTCCACCGCCTTGCGCTGGGCCTTCTCCGCCTCGTCCAGCAGCTTCTCGAGCTCGTCCTTCATCGTCCTGGAGTTCTCCTCGGCGAAGTCGTCGTAGTCCTCGAGAAGCTCCTGCTTCATCATCTCCATGTTGTGCAGGACGGCCTGCATCTCCTCGAGTTCCTCGAGAAGCTCGTTCCTGTGGGCCTCCTCGAGGCGGTCGGAGAGGTCCTCGAGGCGATCCGCCGAAAGGTCCTCTGCCGGATTCGGGGGCGGCATCTCCTTCTCCTCGAAGACGAGATCCTTCACAGGAGTGCAAAAGATGATGACGGCGAAGAACGCGACGTGCGCGGCGACGGAGAGGAATCCCCAGAGGGGCCCCTGGCGGCGGCGTCTCCTCTCGCGGCGGCGGATGTCGTCGGACTGCAGGCTGATGTCGATGCTGTCGCTGTTGTCGCTCATGGCCGGCAGATCACCTTATGTCGGTCGCGGTGTGGATGCCGACCACCGTGAGCCCCTCGCCCTGGCAGGTGTCGAGCACCTGGACAATCGAGCGGAACGGCGCGAAGACGTCGCCGTTTATCCTGATGCGGCGGTCGGGGTTCTCCTTCGCGGCGTTCGCGAGGGCGTTCTTGAGTCCGGCGTCGCCGACCGGCTTCGAGTTCACGAACAGCTCGCCCTTCGCGTTCACCGAGACGGTGATGAGGTCGGGGGTCGACTTGACGTCGCGCGTCGTGTTGGCGCGGGGGAGCTCGATGGGAAGCTCCTTCTCGACCTTCTTCAGCTGGGAGGAAACCAGGAAGAATATGAGCATCAGGAAGATGCAGTCCATCATCGAGGTGAGCTGGACCTCGGGCTTCTCTTCCTCTTCGTATTTTACGGCCATGGTGTCCGCCTTACTTCTTGACGAAGATCTGGTTGACGAGATCGGCGACTTCCTCCTCGAGGAGCACCGCGTATAGGTTCAGCCTGTTCTTGATTATGCCGAACACGAAAAGGCACGGCATGGAGACCGCAAGGCCGGCGACCGTCGTGACAAGCGCCTTGCCGATGTCGTCGGCGAGGACGGACGCGTCGCCCATCTCGCCCATTGCGGCGACGGTGCCGAACGCGCCGAGGAGGCCGAGAACCGTCCCGAAGAGTCCGAGAAGCGGCGATAGCGTAGCAGCCGTCGAGAGCATCGCGGCCTTGCGGTTCTCGAGACGTAGCTCGCGGCCGACCTTGTCCTCGGCGAACATCTTGACCTCGTTGTAGTCCTTCGAGTCCTTGTGCTGTATCATCGTCTCGACCACGCGCGAAAGCATAGACTTGGACGAGCGGCAGAGCGCGGCGACCTCGTCCGTCTTGCCGCCCTTCCAGAGCTCGATCACCTTCGCGGAGAATCCGTCCGGGACGATCCGGGAGCGGCGCATGTTCCAGAAGCGCTCGAGCGCGCAGCCGAGTCCGAGGATGGAGAGGAGCCCGATGAACCACATCGTCTTGCCGCCCTGCTTGATGTAGGTCGCCCACTGGTCGAGCGCGGTGATCTCCTTCGGCGCCTCCGCCTCGGCGGCGGCCTCGGCCCCCTCCGCTGGCGCGGCCTCGGCGGCGGCGACCTCGGCCCCCTCCGCCGGCTTAGCGGCCTCCTGCGCGAGAATTCCCTTGAACCACACGGCGCCCGCAAGCGCGAGCGCGACGACAACCATCTGTTTTTTCATGTTTGCGGAGATTCCTTTTTTGCGTTTTGTGTGATTATATCAAATAATACGGTCTTTGTCCCGTGCAATTGCAAATCGACAGCGCATAGGGAAAATCTATGAAGTGGAATCGCCGGCCACGGCGAAGGTCACATCGGGGAACGCATCTGGCGGAGAGAGAGGGATTCGAACCCCCGATACCCTTGCGGGTATGCATGATTTCGAGTCATGTGCATTCAACCAGGCTCTGCCATCTCTCCTGCAAGTGGGTGGATATGGTATCAAATGTGGCGCGGCGTGTCAATGCCGAGGAGCCCGAGTCCTGTCGAAAGCACCTTGCCGAAGAGCTCGCACAGCTTCAGGCGCGCCGCGCGGACGGACGGCTCGCTCTTGAGAATCGGCGAGCTCTGGTAGAAGCTCGAATAGAGCTGCGCCGCCTGGAAGAGGTAGTCCGCGAGGACGCTCGGCTTGTACGCCTCTGCCGCGCGCACGACCGCGCCCGGGAACTCCAGGAGCTGCAGCGCAAGCCGCTTCTCGGAGGAAGTGGAAACGGCGAAGCCGACATCCTTGGGCATGGGTTCGGGGGCGCCCGAGGCCCCGTCCGTTCCACTCCCCGCCTTTTCGAGAAGCGAGCAGACGCGGGCGTAGGCATACTGGAGATAGGGGCCGGAATTGCCCTCGAGCGCCAGCGCCTTGTCCCAGCTGAAGTCGATGTCGGTGATCGGGTCGTGCGAGAGGTCGGAGTACTTGACCGCGCCGTAGCCGATCTGCTCGGCGAGCTTCTCGTCCCCGCCGCGCTCCTTTACAATGTCGTAGGCGCGGCGCTTCGCCTCTGCGAGAAGTTCGTCGAGCTTGATTAGGTTGCCCTCGCGCGTGGAGATCGCCTTGCCCTGGAAGGACATGAGCCCGAAGGGAACGTGGACGAGCTTTGTCGTGTAGCCCATCTTCGCGGCGATCGAGAACCACTGCTTGAAGTGGAGCTGCTGGCGGGCGTCGGTGACGTATATGATGCGCTCGGGGTCGTATTCCTCGACGCGCGTCTTGACGCAGGCGAGGTCGCTCGTCGTGTAGTTGTAGCCGCCGTCGGACTTGCGGACGATCGCGACGCCGAGCTTCTCTGATTCGAGGTTGACGACGAGAGCGCCCTCAGACTCTACGGCAAGCCCCATCTCCTGGAGCTTGGCGACGATGCCGGGCATGGTGTCGTTGTAGTACGACTCGCCGCGGTAGGTGTCGAATTTCACGCCGAGCTTCGCGTACATGCGGTCGAACTCGCCGATCGAGATGTCGATGAAGCGCTTCCAGAGCGCGAGGTTGTCCTTGTCGCCCTGCTGGAGCTTCACGAGCTCCTGCTTGCACGCGTCCTTCCACACGCCGTCCTCCTCCTTCGCCTTCGCCGCGGAGAGGACATAGCACTTCTCGAGGTTGGCGACGGTGAGGTTCTCGCGCTCGTCGTCGGTGAGCAGCTCGCGGTAGCCCTTGATGAGTATGCCGAACTGCGTGCCCCAGTCGCCGAGGTGGTTGTCGGCTATCACATCGTAGCCGAGCGAGCGGAATATCCTGTCTATCGCGCAGCCGATGACGGTCGAGCGGATGTGGCCGATGTGCATCTGCTTCGCGGCGTTTGGCGACGAGTAGTCGATTACGACCTTCTTGCCCGCGCCCTTCTGCGGGATTCCGCAGCGGGGCCGCGAGCCGAGGTCCGCGAGCTGCGAATTGAGCCAGGCGGAGGAGACGGTGAGGTTGAGGAACCCTGGGCCGGCGATCTCGACCTTCTCGAAGACGTCGTTGCCCTTGAGCGCCTCGGCCACTTTCGCGCCGACCTCGCGCGGGTTGGCCTTCGCCTTCTTCGCGAACTTGAGCGCGTCGTTGCACTGGTAGTCGCCGAATTTCGGATCGGTAGCGGGCAGCACCCTGACGCCGCCGAAGTCCTCGCCGGGATACGCCTTCTCAAAGGCCGCCTTCACAATGTCGCTGAGTTCCATAAGTCTTGATATTATACCAAAACGCCGCGCCCGCCGCTGAGGCGGCCTTATTCCCGTCGGCCGCCGTCCGCCGCCTGCCTCGGTTACACCTCCTGCATGCCGAAGATGTCCATGTCAAGTCTGCGCATCTCTTTCACAAGGTCGGCCTTGCGCTCGTCCCATGCGTTCGGCTCAGCGTTTTCTGGCGAGGGATATGCGGACGTAGGTCTTGAGGATGTTCACCGCCGCGTGCTGCACGTCGGCGCGGCGGACCTTCCCGTCCTTCAGCGCCGCGACGAGCGCGGCGTATTCGCCGCGGACGCCCGGCATCACAAGGTCGTTTCCGGCCTCGGCGTGGCGCAGCTTGTCGGCCGAATTCCACCAGTCCGTCATCACGAAACCGTCGAAGCCCCACTCCTCGCGCAGCACTCCCGTCATCAGGTCGTACGTCGTCGCGCAGTAGTCGCCGTTGAGACGGCTGTAGCTCGACATGACCATGTTCGGATGCGCCTTCCTGACGACTATCTCGAACGGCTTGAGGTAGATTTCGCGCAGCGTCTTTTCGTCGACGATGTTGTTCTCGTACCCGCGCTCGAACTCCTGGTTGTTGACGGCGAAGTGCTTGACGGTCGCGGAGCGTCCGGACGGCGTCCCGTCCGTGTTCGTCTGCACGCCCTTCACGACCGCCGCGCCCATGAGACCCGCGACGAGGGGGTCTTCGGAGAAGTACTCGAAGTTGCGTCCGCAGAGCGGATTGCGGTGGATGTTCACGCCCGGCGCAAGCCAGCAGTCGATGTCGACGAGCGCCATCTCGGACGCGACGGCGCGTCCGAAGCGCTCGGCCGCAGCGACGTCCCAGCCCTGCGCAAGCGCCGTCGCGCACGGCCAGGAGACGACGGCCGACGCCTTGTCGTTGTACTTCTCGCGCGGATCGCCGAAGTTGCCGAGACGGACGCCCGAGGGACCGTCGGCCATCGTGATCGCGCCGAAACCATACTTCTCAGAACTCCACGTCTCGCCGGCCTCGCAGTCGACGCGTCCCTTCTTGACGCCGCCCACGCCCGTGCCGCCTTCGACCGCATATCCCTCGCCGTCGAATATCCTGCCGTTAACCACGGCGGCGAGTTCTTCGTCCGTGAACTGCGCGACGAGGTCCTCGACCGTCGCCTTGCCGCCGAGCACGTCGTCCATCTTGACGAATGCGGACGGCTTCGCGAGCTCCCTGCGCGCGGGCGCGGCGGATTTGCCGCGGAAGCGGTTCGTCACCTTCTGCACGACGATGGGCTCGTCGAAATCCATTTTCGCCACATGGATGCGACTGTCGTACGAGCCGCCGTCGCTGACAAGTATCTCGCCGCCAAGTATCTCCCATCGCGCCTCGTCTTCATTGTAGCTCGCGATGTCCATCCATTCAAACGACAGGGCGACGGTCAAGGACGCGCCGGGCGCGATCACTGGCGTCTTTGTGAAGGCGCAGAGCCTCGTTTCATTGAGAGGACCCATGTCAAACCAGCACATGACGACATCCGCCCCCGCCACCTTGCCCGTGTTTCTGACCGTCACGGGAACCTTGACGTTTTTCAAGCGCCGTTCGACCTTTGCGGGCGTCAGCTCGAACGTCGTGTAGGAAAGGCCGTGGCCGAACGGATAGCGCACCATCTGCATGTAGTCAATCTTATTCATGTCGAAGTATCTGTAGCCGACAACCGTTCCCTCGTAATACTCGATTTCCGAGGTCTGCCAGCAGTCGGTCGTCGGGTAGTCGCCGTAGCGCTTCGCCCACGTGTCGACGGTCCTGCCGGACGGATTCACCTTTCCCGTCAGAATGCTCGCTACCGCATCGCCCGTCGTCTCGCCGAGGAACGGGACGAACACAAGCGCCTTGACCGGGTACTTGTCCATGAAAGACGTATCGAGCACGCCCGGGGCGTTCAGGAGGACAATGACGCTGTCGAACGCGGCGCAGGCGTCGGCGAGAAGCCGCTCCTCCTCGGCGTGCAGACGCCATCCGCCGGGCGCCTCGGGGATGTCCGCCGACTCGCCCGAGCCGCGTCCGATCACGACGACGCACTTCTTCGCGCGCTTGCCCTCGCCGAGCTTCGCGAACGCGTCATGGGCGCCTTTCGGCTCGTCGAAGCGCCGCGTCCACTTGTCCCAGTCGCGGTTGAGGCGGCTGTAGTCGCGCTTGGCGAGTTCGTCGCGGTAGAGCTTGGCGAAGTCGGCGTCGAGCTTGACGCCCGCCTCTTCGAGTCCCGCGTCGATCTGCACGGGATCGTGCGCGAGCATATCGCCCGAGCCCCAGCCCATGCGATGGCAGAAATATCCCGTGATGCCGACGAGCGCCACTTCCTCGTCCGCCTTGAGAGGCAGGGCGGAGTCCTTGTTCTCGAGCAGCACGATTCCAGCCGCGGCCAGGTCGCGCGCAAGCCAGGCGTTGAGTTCGCGGCGGGATGGACTTGCGAAGGACGAGAAGCCGACCAGAAAGGCGGCTAAAATGGTCAGACCAGCCTCCACCGCGAAAAGGTGGCGGCACTTCCCGGTATGGATTACTCTTTTTCCCCTCATGGTGCAGTGCAGTCTACCATAGCATCCTGCCTACCGTCAAGGATATACACACACTAAATCATATACAGTAAACATATGCAGAATGGCCTGACACTTCTAGGCTAGCGATGGATCGAGCGGCGGACGATGGCGAGGGCGGTCGGAACCGCTACGAGCAGCGCGAAGACGACCGCGCCAAGCGCGCCTTCGGCGATTACGCCAAACGGCACCGCGAAGGTCGCGGGGAGCCCCCAGTTCGACATGGCCGCGCGAGTACCGGCCGTGCAGAGCCAGCCAACGAGCGCGCCGCCGAAAAGCCCGAGCGCAACGCCGGCCACCGCAACCGCAAGCGCCTCGCCCACAAGCACCTTCGCAAGCTGGAACCGCGTCGCGCCGACGGCGCGGAGAACGACGAACTCGCGGCGGCGCGACTCGAAGGACGCGACGAGCATCGCAACGAACCCGAGCGAGATCACGGCAAGGAAGATGAACGGAACGCGCGCCATCGCGCCGACGAGATCGCTCCCGTGCGCGAGCGTCCCGTCGGCAATCTCGTCGCGCGAATGGAGGCGCACGGTGTTGCCGCGGATCTCGCCTTCGGAATCCTCGCTCCACGCGCCGCCAAGCGCCTCGACGATCTCGCGTTCAACGATGCGCCCCGCAGGAAACACGCCGTTCGCGGCAAGGAACTCCGGCTCGTAGTCGAGCCACACATGCGTCATCTTCACGAACTCCTGCGGCCGCATGTCGCACGCCGCGAGAGTGTCGAACGAGACGAAGACGGGCCCGTCGGTGTTGACCGGCATCCTGTTCATCCCCCGCACGAGGGCGCGGCTCGTCACCATGTGCCAGTTGAGGTCGACTACGCCGACGACCTTGAGCGCGATTTCGAGCCCGCGCCCCGCGTCGACCTTCAGCTCGTCGCCGAGCTTGAGATTCCGCGCGTGCGCCATCATCTCCGTCACTACGCAGTTGTCGCCTTCCGCGAGCGCCTTTTCCGCCGACTCGCGGTCGCCCTGCGAAAACCTGAAGTCCGGGAGCCACGCGCTCGCAAGGAGAAGCGCGTTGCGGTATGCCGTGCGCGGCGGACCTCCCCTTCCACCGCGGCCTCCGCCCCCGCCGAAGCCCTTCAGCTCCTCGAGCGGAAGAAAATTCACCTGGAGCGGCTGGAGCTCGCCTATGCGCTTCACGCCCTTGAGATTGCGCAGATGCTCTATGTCGAAGCTCGAAACGCCGCCCGGGAGTATCGAGACTATCGCGTCTGGCCACTCGGGCGAAGGAATGAACGGCTTCGTGAGCGAAGATCCCCAGACCTCGACGGCGACGAACGCGCCGAAACCGAACGCGAAGGCGACGAGCATCCCGAAATGGCGCTTGCGCGGGGCGCGCCCAGACGCCGCCTCGAGCGGCCTCACCGAAAGCGCGGGCTTGAGCGCGAGGAGAGCGCCGAAGAGCGCGACGAGCGGCGTCGCTACGATGCACGCGGCGATGCCGGGGATTCCCACGGCAGTGCCGGACGGGAACGTCTCGGCATCGCACGCAACGTAGACGCGGAGCGCCGCGAGCGCGGCAAAAGTGCCGACGGCAAGCCCGCCGAGGGAGAGGAGCAGCGCCTCTTTCGCGACAAGCTTCGCGACGCCAAAGCGCGTGAGGCCGACCATCCTGAGGACCGCGAGCTCGCGGCGGCGCGACTCGACAGAAAGAAAAAGCGAGTTGACGAGCAGGCACAGCGCCGTGAGCGCGGCGGCCCAGAGAAGAAGGCCCTTCGCGCGGTCCATGTTGCGCCCCGCGTCGGACATGAACATCGGCGCGGCCTCCTCTGCCGTGACCGGCTCGAACGGCTGCCAGTCCTCGTCGATCTCCGCGACGGCGGAGGGCGGGAGGAACATGTTGGGATAGCCGCGCACCGGACGCTCCCATTCGACGAAGCCCGCGATCCTGACGCGGTATGCGCCCTTCCTGCCGACGAGGGTCAGCTCGTCGCCGACCGAGGGGAGGTTCTTGACGCGGCGCTGGGCGAAGAGCGCCTTCGTCACCAGTGCGCCGTCGATCCCCTTTCTTACGGCGGCGAAGGCAATCATCGGCGGCCCCTGCAGAACGCGGCCGTCGGGACGGAAATCGAGCTGGAGCTGCACGCTCTTCGCGCCCGCCTCGACGGGAACCGCGGAGAGCATCCGCTCCGCCATCGCCACGGCCTGGCGGTCGTTCGTCGCGACGAGCGACTGCATGAACACGACGGCTCCGACGGCCGCCGCGATTCCGAGCGTCGCACAGATATGTCTAGCTTTCATATTCTCCACCTCAACAGGACAAACGACAGAAGACTGACGACTAAGCGCGGTAGGTCTCGAGGTAAAGCTTTGAGATGAGCTCGGGGTCGCCGTGCGTGTCGTGCGAGGCAACGATGCGGCCATCCTTCAGGAAATGGACTTTGCTCGCCGTCGCGGCCACCTGCGGGTCGTGCGTGACGACGAGTATCGCGCTCTTCTCCGTCCTGTGCAGGTCGCCGAGCAGCGCACAGATCGCCCTGGAAGACTTCGCGTCGAGATTGCCAGTCGGCTCGTCCGCCAGAACGACGTCTGGCTCCGCGAGGAGCGCGCGCGCGACCGCGACCCGCTGCTGCTCGCCGCCGGAGAGCTCCTCGGGTTTCTTTTTGAGGATACCGTCGATGCCAAGCGCCGAGACGAGCGACGCAAACCGCTCTTCGTCGACCTTCGCGCCGTCGAGGCGAAGCGGCAGGACGATGTTGTCGCGCACCGTCCTCTCGTTGAGGAGGTTGAACGACTGGAAGACGACTCCTATGTGGCGGCGGCGGAACTTGGTGGCCTCGGAGTCGCCCATCTTCGCGACATCATTGCCGCCGACGAGAATCTCGCCCGCGTCCGCGGAAAGAAGCCCGGCGGCGAGATGGAGAAACGTCGATTTGCCGCTCCCGCTCGGGCCCATCAGCGCCTCGAAGCTGCCAGGCGCCATCTTCAGGGAAAAGTCCTTGAGGACTTCCTGCTTGCCGTATCTGCGGCACACGCCGCTTGCGTTAAGGGCTTCCATCACTCCTCCATAGAGTCAACTTTGAGTTTAGCCGTGTAGAACGTGTAGATCGAGTAGAACCTCTACATGTTCTGCATGTTTTACATGGTTTACCATCTCTACATATCAAACGCCCCCGCCCCCAAGACGGTTCACTCCAAGTCAAACACCACCACCAAAATCGCCGCACCGAACTTCATGCGAGTATTTTACCATAAATCCCCGCCGTCCGCGTATCCCCCGACGACCGGAGGGAGGAGCCGCGAAGCGGGCGCTATGCGGGGTGCAAATCCGCTACCGGCAGTTAGCCACAGGAGAAACAGGAGAAGCGCGTCTCGCCAAACTTTCCGCATTGTCTGGATTACACAAAAAGCTGGTGAGCCGTGTAGAAGTGGAGATGTGGAGAAGAAGCCGTGCAGAACGTGGAGATCGTGTAGAAGCAAGGAGCCGCAAGCAGACGAATCATATACAGTAGATCTTCTACAGAAAAGTCCGACCCTTTTTCGATGATTTCGTTCTCCCTTTAATCAGGCAAGTTCGCTTCAGGATAGGCCACAAGTTCATTGATGGCGTTGGTGACATAGTTTGTCTGGTATTCGTTGAAACATCGAGGATAGGCCGCTCGCATAACGGCGAGACGTCGCTTGCTGTAACGATATGTGTCATCTGCCGCAATAAGAGCCTCGTCAACAACGCTATTGCTTGTGTTTATGTCAGCAGCAAAAGCCCGTACAGCCCGAAACCCCGCCGCCTTCAACTCGGTAGACGCTGCCGAATTCTGCATTGCACCCAAAAATTGCCTACTCGCAATGGCCCTGTCATAAGCCTGTTGACGCGTAATTGCATTTGTAAAAGACAAATAACTCCGCACTGCAGCGACAGAATTGCTCGTAATACCCTCTATACGCAAGATAGACTTTATGGCCTTGTCGCCAATATTGGAATTTGTAACACAGGAATAGAGGAACGGAAGTTGTTCGAACGTGCCATACTTCACAAGTTGCTCCAATGCACTTTCGACAACTCGTTCATCATTTGTCTGAGCGCATTCCGCTAGGATACGGGCAAGCCTGTTGGTGTCGCCGCCGAAACGAACTTCCTTTGTCAAGACGGGTATTCCATAATTTCCGCAGTAGTATGTTGTAAGAAATTTCTGCACATCCTGTCTAACCTCGTCGTCTGTCAATGTCTCGCCGAGACAGGTTACAGACACCGCCAGCACACAGGACAACGCCATAGACATTTTCAAACAGATGATTGCCCTCATGTTTCTTTCCTTCCTATTGATGAGCCGGATTTCTGTAAATCCAAGGAGCCGCCACCGGCGCTGCGCCCTTGTGCCAGATTTTTCTGTGATTTGCATCGTACGTGTAGTACACGCCGTAGACATCGCCGGAAGTGATGTCAACCTGACCGCTCCCCGCGCTGTTGGTCCCCTTCATCAGCATTCGCGACAAGATTCTTTCCATGCTCGTTTGGGGTGCATAGTACCTTGCACCGCACCGGTTGTGTCCATGACATCCCCCATTCCAATCATTGCTCATGCACGAATACGCCGCCCAGTCGCTTGCCTGAAGCGCGGCTGGCGGCACAGTTGCATCGGTGGATTCAACATAGATATCACTCATCCCAAATGCATGACCGATCTCATGGGCGAAACACTTGCAGTCGGCTTGCTTCGTGATAACAGCACCCCACGCACTGTTTGCAGCAACCGTTTTCTCGGAATCAACAAAACGATTGATAAAGTAGCATTCCAGACCTCCGGTATCAGAGTCGATGTCAACAATCTGGTCAAATGTCCATGTGCTTGTCGGACTTGCAGGTGCATCATAGAACGCATTGTATGCGTCGGGAATATTCGTCACGACAATCGGCTCTATAAGATTCAACGTGACGCCAACCTGTGCATAGATGTCATTTGCGTCCTTTACCATTTGGCGAACACCATTCGGTTCTATTGGTCTTAACTGTTCTTGCGAATCTTCTATTATCCACGCCCGCAAATTGACCGTAGCCATCTCCACGACGCGCACATTGAACTCTGGCGTATTGTTCGTTCTCCCGCCGATCTGGACGGATAGCGTCTCGTAGCCAGTGGATGCGCCACGCACCGTAACGCACCGGCCTGTGCAAGAGCCGACGAAATCGAGTCCGGGAGTCTTCTCCCAGACAATCTCGGAATCGGGGAATGAATCTGGCGCGACATCGACGCGGAAATAGCCCTCTCGCCCGACCGCGACACCGCAGGGATTCACCACATAGGAATGCTCGACGCCGTTCTCTACAACATTGGTCACCGCATTGCACACGGGCTCGGCAACAGGAGAAACGATCGTCAGGAACGCAGAGGCCGTCAGATCGGGCCCCGACTCGGGATGCCAGCGCACCTTAATCTGGACGCCCGGAACCGATGTGCTGACAGTAGCCGGATTGAGGTAGATCGGCTGCGACAGCTCCGAAACACCAGAGACGGCAAACATCCTGCCGGACGTAATCGCGTCTGTGCAGTTTGAGTTGGAGTAGAGAAGCGGCATTTCGCCAAATCCTCCGTCATAACCGTAGATGCCCTCAACAACGATCATGCCGTTTGTCGACTGTGGCGAACTAAAGTCAATGCTTCCCGACACTATGTCGTCATCGTCTGGGAATGTGGCGACGCAATCGGGCGTACCGTCGTTGTTGTCGTCATCATCGTTTACGAAAATAAATTCGGGCAGGGAGATCGTCAGGCCAATGCCTGGCCCGCCGTTCTGTCCTTCGGAAACATGCGCGTAATAGGAATTGAGCGTGCAGTCGCCGACATCCGCTTCAAGCGAAAGCGAGACTTGCTGCGTGTCAGCCGCCGGATAGTGCGCGGTCATCTGCGTCGACTGCGCGGCAGGAGTCGAGATAGACACGATTGACGAATCAGAAGTGTTCCAACTAAACGTAGGCGAAACAAACCATGGAACATCAGAGAGTATCGCGGCAAACGTCTCGCTGTCATTCAGTTCTGACGGTTGCCAGTTTTCTGGCGACACGCTTAGATCCGGAGTCCATACGATGTGCGCAGACGGCGAGAATGGCACGAGAGGATAAATGGGAACGACAAGTTCAAGGTGCCCCTCATCTCTCGTCCAGCGTCCGTCGTTCAGACCACCGCGCATCCCACGCATCGGCAGCGACCGAAGAGCGGGAATGTCGTCCACCGCAGCATACGTGAAGTTTGTGGCAGTCTCCGGGAACACGGAGAGTGGATAGTCAATGCACTTCCCAAGCAGAAACACGTACTCCCCCGCGTTGGTGACTGCGACGGAGAGATCGCCAACGGAGAGGAGCGTCGTTTCGGGTGGATCGTCTGCAACGGTGACGGAGAGCTTGTAGAGCCCGTTCGTCAGGCCCTCGCCAACCTGCGCGTCAACCCACTGCGGGTAGCCAACGGCAAGGATCTCGGTCGCGTTCGTGAAGTTCGCCGTTACCCATTCGTCATCTTGCCCGAAGCCGCTGTGAGGAAACGGAAGCGTCCGCGGCAAAAATGCCGCGACGCCGTTGGTCGTGACCGAGACATCGCCGTTGCGGAAAAGTTCAAGCGCGGCAGAGACGAGATTGTTCGTGTCGCGGTTGATTGCCGCGTCAGTCCAGACAAAGCGGTAGGAATTTGACGGGGTGAACTCGTATGCAAATGTCGTAAGCCCCGGCACTATCTCGAACGGTGCGCCAGCAGAGGCGACGGCATTTGTGTCAAATGGCGTCGCCCAGACCTGGCCGTAAGAAACGACCTCAACGCCGGACAAGTGGTTCGTGCCCCAGGGGAACACAAAGTCGTTTTCGAAGTCCAGCCAGAACGAGTCCTTCCACGCGCCGCGCACGTTCCAGTTCGTGGCCTTGCGCTGCGCAAAGCTGTTTTGGACAGGAGTTGTTTGGACAGGATTAACAAGATTTACAAGATTACCCATCCCCGACAATCCTGTTAATCCTGTAAATCCTGTCTGAAAAGAAATTCCCCCTTGCATCATCTGCGGCAACGGCAAATTCAAGTTTGGCGGCACGTTGTTAGTCTTGTCTCCGCCAATAAGGATACCAATCAGAAGGAACGAGCAGACGGCAACGCGGCCAAATGCAGTCAGCGAACGCCAGATTGATAGCAGTCGCGCAAAGACATCATGTGCTATGCGCGAACGAAGCGTGAGCAAGAGTAATGAAGCCGCAAGCCCGCACAAGGCAAGACGCATCAACACAGTCTGGAAGAGCGCCGTCATGTTACCTGATCCTCAATGTTAACGCGTCAATCGTAACCTTGCTCTCGACGCGCAAGGTTTCCACACCGCGCGAGATGACGCGAGCAAGATTCCAGTCGGGGTTGAAGCATGTGGGCGACACGACCGCCGGAAACACCGATGACGCCAGCGACTTCGCCTCGCGGTCTCGATTGAGGTAGAGCGTCATGTCGAGGCGCTGTGTCGTCCCCTCGACGCGGCATGCCGTGTTTGAGCGCCTGTCGCGCCAGAACCACTCCCCACAGTCCCAGCCGACGCAAAGCTCCCCTTCTTCGACCCCAAACACGCCGTCCTCGTCCGCGTCACGTCCAAACACGACCTCGACGCTGTTGCTCAACGCCGCGTCGCGCTCAATTGTCAGCGTCCATTTGTTGTCCGCCGCCGCCCCTGTCGAGAACACGACATTCGTCTCAACCTCGGCAAGCGCCCGCACCGCCTCCGGCAACGACGGCACGACAACCCTCGCCGCCGCAAAAGCAGAAGCTGAGAAAGCAAAGACCAGAAATGTCAGGCTGAGTTTCATTCTCACTACGTTGATATTATACCATTTAACGCGGCGGATTTGCCGCTGCTACTTTGCGCCCGAGGCGAGAGCGGTGTTGCGGTCGACGATGGCCTTGAACGCCGTTGTCCTGTACTCGATGTCGACGGAATTGTCAGCGGGCGTCACCGATAGGTCGTACGTGCCCGGGTCGGCAAGACGGCTGGCGAATTCGGCCTTTATCTTTTCACGCATCTCGGCAGCCTTTCTCTCCGACTCCTCCTTATCCTTGCACGGGAGGACCACACAGACTCCGATTACCTGCTTGTTGGTCGAGACATCGACAAAGACAGACTTGAATTCCCCTATCGCCTTCTTAGATTCGCATTCGTAGTAGGTGTAGCCTACCTGCGCAAGCCGCGTTTCTCCGCAACAGGAAAGGTTCCGCGCCGCCAGCGCTTCCTTGTCGTGGACGTCAATAGTCTCGCCAATCGCAAACCCGGCCAACTGCGGCGGAGGCAGTTTCTTCTCGCCCTCCGTCCGCAGCACTTCCGCCGCGGGCAGCACAGCCGCCGCCGCACACAGCGCAACAACCATCATCAGTTTATTCATTTTGTTTTCTCCCTTTGTCTCAATCTCGCTCGATCTCCGCATTTTCGCCATGCTGGACCGCATACGCTAAAAGCTCGCTGACGAATTCTTTTGTCCCGGCTTGGATCCCGTTTGCCTTAGATTCCCTTGGACCAGCCACGTTTATGACAAGCTCTTCCCGGTGGGAAATGTCATGCGATAGCTTAAGTATCCATTCGCTAACCTTGTTCAGATGTCCGCAGCTCGTCGAAAACGGCCACTCAAGGACCAGACATGGCTTATTGTGCTTTTTGCAGAAGTCCGCAGTTCGCTTCGTGCCCCCGGATAGCGGAACCTGGTTTGTTATAATCACAGTCGCGTCCGAATGGCTCACATTCCACTCCGTCCTGAAAAGGTAATCCTTGCGCGTCGACTCTTCCATCGCGGTGAAGACAAGTGGGACCTGCCCGTCCTCCGCGAGCCGTCCTTTCGGAATCAATCCTCCGTATGGAAAGCCGCGCTCGAGCGCGGCCTCAATCGCGCCGCGATCGACACCTGTCTGCCCACCGGAAACTATCTTCGCGATCAGCACTTCACTCTCCCAACCAGGCATCCAATGTTCTTTCAGCTTCGGCGTGTCCCTTTTGCGATGCCAGATACAGCAACCGCGAACCTATCACGACATCCCGCACACGCCCTCTCTCCTGAAATGGCGCATTCCCAATCTGTACAACGCCTCCGCATCTCCCGCATCTGCCGGTTTATGTAGCCGCGCAAGATCATCCGCGTCAACAAAATTACCATTCATAATCATATCGTCGTTCCCTTTCATTCGCCCCGCAGTGATCGCAATTAGCGTTTCCTTTTAGTATTCACTCCACATTCACGATTCCGCGGCATTTAGGATAGGACTTGCAGCCGTAGAACGACTTGCTGTCGCCCCTGCGTCTGCGAAGCACCATCTCTCCGCCGCAATACGGGCAGGGCGACGCATCGCCTTCTCTCACCGCCGAATGACGCTTCTTCAGATTGGCGACATGTCCCTTTATCTGGCCTTCGCTCAGTGTCCCCTCCCACTCGCCGATGACCGCGGCAATCTCGTCGACCTGCTTCACCTTGATTATCGGGCGGTCAACCGAGCGAATGTAGTCCGCCGCGTTCCGCGAATAGAGCACATACTCCGGCATATCTGTCTTGAACGTGCAGTCACCTGTAAACGCCACGACACCGTAGAAATACGATTTGTCAATGCCGAGGTTGTCCGCGAGCGCACAGATGTGCTTGTAGTTCTGGCGAATCGGATTCTGGAACCTACTTTTCTTGCGGTAAATGGACTGCGTCCATTCCTTGCTCTTCTCGTCGCCGAATATCCAGCCCGAGTAGGTCTTTGTCTCGACTACGAACACGCCGTACTGCGACACGACAATGTGGTCAATCTGCGTTGTAGTGCCATCCGGGAGAGGCAGATAAATATCGTTGAGGATGCGGTATTCCTCTGGCAATCCGTTCCGCAACCGTTTAGCGACAAGTCTCTCCCCACGTATCCCTTTCCGCCTCGGGCTATTCCACCACATGAGGAATATCTTAAGCGCTATTGCGAAAATTACAGCTATCACAACGAGTTCAAACATTTCCATCCTCCCTTCGCCCCTCACTGCAAAGCCATTGCTATAGCCTTCCCCATTAGTACGAGCGCTGAAATAATCGCAACAAGCGGCACAAGGCAACCGCCGGACGATCCCGATTTCGGCGTCCTCCTTGGACTGGGCGCTCCTGATGACCATGCTTGCGACGCCGAATTGCCCACACCTCCTTTCATACGCTTAAGCTTTTCTGCGTTTGACAATGGCTTCTGGGAAACGCTTGGACTCGGACTGCAAATTCCAACGGTGGCCGCAGTTCCAACGCTCATATTCGTAGCAACCCGACGTTGCCCATACTTCTTCTGCAACTTGTCGGTCACCGCCTTTAGCTTTTCGATGTTGTCTGTTGAGGCCGAAGCAACCGGGTGCTGCTTCTGAGAGTTAACGAGTGGGCTGGCCTTCTGAACATTGCTATTATTCGCCGGCAAAGTGCCGCCTACTTGTGGGTTCACGATCTTAGGCCTTCTCCCTAATCTAAAATCTGCCGCATCCGATGATATTACAGATATTGCTGTAGGTTTTTGCAGGACAATCTGATAGGAAACCCCGTTTTGATTGGAGAACTTAACCACAAGTCCTGTTACTGAAATGTATTGGCCTTTAAATCGATGATTCAAGGTCGGCACACCCATTGCGGCGAACATTTGAAGGACCTCACTCCAAACGACAAGCCGAAACGATGCCTTTCCTCTTTGCCAGCGAGCAAAATTGATGAAGTAATACGGCTTGCCTTGCCTTGTAATTCCTCTATGCACATCGTACACCCTGCCGACAATCTCAACGACATGGCCTTCATAACCTTTGATTTTCGCCAGCGCCACAGCATCAGCTACCGGGTAGTTGCCTTTATACCACACCTGTATTGGTCCTGCCTGCGCTGCGGCTTGCGTCGCCGTGATGACCGCCTTAAATCCAATAAAGTTATCTGCTGGCGGAATAGCATCGAAATCCGAAAGGCAAATCTGCTGCAGCGCGGCGATCTGCTGCGAATAGCGCACATCAGCCTTGAGCTCGTTGAATATAGCCGAACCCAAGGGCGCGACATAGTCGGTCGTTTCGAACAGGACTTTCTCATCGGATGATTGAGTCTTCGTCCAGTACTGAGGCTTGTCGGCGAGCACTGAAAGTGCGATATCCAAGACAATGAATGGGAAGCGGTCGAGCTTGTCATTCCAGGGGTTCGTCACCTGACGCTTCGGATGCTGGAAATTTGGGACACCGGTCTCCGATGCACTCAGTTTATCCATTCCAGGGACAAACATGCCGTCGTAGTCAATGAGCTGTATTTTCTTTCCGTCATTAGACACCATCAGATTGCCAGGCTGAATGTCGCCATGGGCAATATGCTGACTTGACAGAAACTTATAAAGCGCCCTTAGCGATTCCTGTAGACTTCTAAGCCTGACGGGATTGTTATAATTTGCCTCAAGAAACGAGCCCAATGTGACTCCACTTGCCCACGACATCTTGACAATCGGATACTTCTCCCCCTTGACAGTTACGCCTTGAGGCTGATACTCGAAGTCAACAAAATACCCAGACTGCCGCAAGGCAGGCTCGTTCAGTTTCAGAGTAATAGCCGTGTAACGCGTGGCCCTGTCTGCGACTTCTCGATGAAAGCAGCGCACAGCCCATTTATGGGTCGGGCTTTCGAGCCTGAACGTAAGCGCAAATCCTCCGCTTTGCACTTTCGGCTGGCCGAGCTGATCTTTTGGACATGTGCAGCCGACCAGTTCCCTATCCGCAAGAAACAATTGCGGATTCTGGAATGTCTGCATATAGTCGCTTAGGTTCGGCAGCATATCAAGGCCTCAGTATCGCTACAGTTGAATCGTCGGTGGGCATTGTCCCCAAGCGTCGTTCTCGCTCAATGAAACGGACAAATTTCTCCTTCGTTGGACGCTTGACGGCTTTGATCAGCCTGTTGATCTCACCCGGACGATCTCGCCTCGCGACAATCCATTGGGAAACAGCATCAGTTGCGCACAGAAGCAACGCATCCGGCTTATCCGTCAGGTCAATCTCGAATTCCTTCCAGTAGAAGCCTTTTGTCTGCTCGTCAAAAAGCTGCCTCAGGCCCTCAAACGTCACTGTCACAAGATAAGCGCTAGTGGAGAACTGCTCCTGCGCTGTCAGTGGAAAGCTGTACACAACCCGACCTTCTCCGTCCAGCACGAACAAACAAGTATCGCCCACTGCCTTAGCATGGATTCGCCGTGGTCCAGAAGGAGTCGTCTCAAGCAGCAGCAATGTCGCCGAGCTCCCACGTTTGAACGCTTCAATCTCGGCGTGGCTCATTCCAGCAAGAGATGTCAGAGGATATTTAGACTCATACTTCTTTGCAGCAGAATAAACCCTCTCCTTATCCGACATCTCACCAGATGCAAAGAACTCTGACGCAAGAGCCTCCGCCCATGTCCTTGACGCATAGGAAGCCGTCGCGCCATCACACATGACAAAGCGATCTATATCCTCGTTCCTTGAACACCGAGGAAGAAATACGTCCTCGTTCTTCAAGTGTGCGTCTCCGAACACCTTGGTCGTGGTCTTGCGCCAGAGCAGTTTCATTTTATCGCTCCCCGCCGTAAGTAATCAGCACCGGCTGCGTGCCCTGTGTGCCAACGCGCAAGAACTTGACGATGTCGACTTCATTGCCGTTAAAGGTGAAGAACCTGGTGCCCGGCGACAACCTGGCGTTCGGCCCGAGAATCTCCGCCACTGCAGGGTACATTGACTCCGGGATGACGCTTGACATCCTGAACAGGGTCTTTGCGAACTTGTCCGGCAGAACCGACTCGTCGTCGGGGAACGCAATCGGAGCCGCCCCATCAGACGAGATGTGAAGATTGCAAAGAAGAACATTGCCGTCGTTAGTAGTGAACGACCTGATACCTTCTGCGATATTTGACGGATCGCCATCACCATATTCGCCGTCTGTGATATGAATGATCACCGGAGGGAATGACGTCGGATGCGCATCGCACCATGGCGCAATCGTCTCGGCGGCAAGCTGCATTGCGCCCGACATCGGTGTACCCCCGCTTGCGACGGGATCAAACCACACCGAGAAACTCTCAGGCACCTGAACAATGTCTCCTGTCGCCGTAACTACCTCATTCATCCTCTGCTCCACGCGAAGAGGATTCGCGGCGATCTGGTCTATAGGATTCAGAATCTGCGACCCAAAAGGCCCCTGAAGCGCGTTGTACACGCCCCTCTGCCCATAGCCAATAACGCCCACGTCGTAATAGTGACGGACACCATCCTGCTTAGTTGCCTTTGTAATCAACTCGCTGAACATCTTGTTGATTACCGTAGCGACTTGATCGGCCTTCGTGTTGCCGCTCCTTGGCATCTTGTCGCTCATCGACCCAGACTGGTCAACGACAAACAGAATTGCCATCGGGTTGGCCCTGTTTGGAACTACTGAATAACTCATTATTTTTATCTCCTTGTTTGGTTAGTAAATCTTTACGCACGTAGACTCCCTATCTCACCGCGCGGTTTCTACCATAGGAATCAAATCGTGTTTCCTGTTTTTTCGGTGGTCACCCCACCTTTTACCAAAGCCAATAAGTCTATGGACTGTTTAACGCGTTTCTCCAAATTTTTCATATAACCATCCATTGCCGCAAAGTTTGGCTCGCCCTTTTTCGTTGCAGGAAGCGAGACCGACAACTTCTTTACTTTATCCCAGATGCACTTATCATCATAGCCAAACTTGTCCTTTATCGCCTTTTGCAAGCATGTCGCCAAGAAGAACAGGACATGTTTTGACTTGATTTCAGCAATCGGCTTTATGAGATAGGCGTCCCATAGCACACCCGTTCTTTGAGGCTGCGCGTATACATCTCCAGTTGCAATCGCTCCATTCTTCACAACATCTAATGTCATTTCCGCGGATTGAAAATCCTTATCTCGACCATAATACATAATACCGTTATTGAAATGCTTAGCGTTGACAAGAGGGAGATTGAACTCATCCGATGGCTCAGTAGAAACATCCCATTTCTTGTTGAAGTTTGGATTGAGGCATTTCATATCCAACTTCACAAAAAGTTTTCCTATTTCAAATTTGCACCACTGACTAGTATTAATCTTATTCATTGATTGGCCTCCAAAGAAATGGTAACCTTTTTACCCTTCTTCGCAACAGTCGAAGCATAGAATATGTTGTCCAAAAGGTATTCACCAAAACTCTTTGCGTCAATGCCGCGCCTGAACATCTCATAGTCCATCATCATCTTTACGAAATCCTCTTCGTAGATTTCAAACGGCTTTTCGGGCATCTGGTAAGAGAGATGCTCATCGGGGTTGATTATTTGCTTGGTGCCGTTCTTCGTATCCTCATGGCATTCCGTTATGGCCTTTACCCAGTAATCTTCTCTCTCTTGCCACCGATCCTTTATGTCCTGGCGTCCTTGGTTCTTGACAGTTTCAAGCCCATCCTCCTCTATGCAATAACCCTCAATGGCTTTATGCATTTGGGGTTTGCCAGTCTCGAAAACAAAAATTGAGGTTGTAACGCCGACTTTGAAGAACAGGTCTTCCGGCATCTTGACGATAAGTTTCAGCGTATGGTGCTTTAGTAGTCGCTTGCCGTTATCCTTTTCCAGCTTCTTGTCCGGGAGAATGAATGCCGCAATGGTTCCGGAAGGAACAGAATCAAGGACATTTTCCACTATTTTCAGACACCCATATTTTCGCTCGTAGGGCGGATTCATGAGAACCTTGGTTATCTTCTTAGATTGAATCCACTTACAGGCGTCTGCAGAGCGTGTATCAAACTGTTCTAGATTCGTCTTTCCGTCCTTGTGAATGAGCATATTGGCACAGGCAAGAGCAAATATTTCACGGTCAAACTCTATTCCGTAAAGCTGAACCGCTTTAATGTTCTTCTCCTTCGCCGAGCCGATGCCGCCTGATTCGCGTATCATGTTGCACATCGACTTAACGAGAAACGCACCAGAACCACAAGCCGCATCAAGAACCACATCGTCCGAATTTACACCTATGAGTCTATACATAAAAGATGTAATATGGTCTGGCGTGAACACCTGCCCACTTTCAGACTTGCCCTTGTAGCGGTTGAATTCGTTGAAGAAAATCCCCATCACATCTTCGCCATTCCAGTAGTCCGAGTTGACGCAGTCCGATATCTCAATGATATTGTCAATAAAACCATCGAGAGCCTCCTGATTGGTCGAAGCATTCATCTTAATTTCAGCATAGACCTCAGTAAGCAGATCGAGTTTGAGGTTCTGTTTACGGCTTTCCTCAAGAGATTTGTTTAGCGTGTTTAGAATCACTTGCTTAAGCACGGAAAATTCCATCCCAGGCCGAATATCTGCGCCATAACGCTTGGCTACGAGCGTACAAGCAGTAAAAATCATTCGATGGTAAAGATTCTTAATTCCAAACTGCGTATGCAAGCAATCATTGATACGCTTGGTAAGCGAATAAATTCGCTGCTTGTCAATTTTGTTCTGCGTGAAAAGCTTTAGATAGTATGTCTTATGTTCAAGCTTCGGGGAGATTCCCTTTTTAACCTCATCTCCATCCTTCCACACCCGAACATCCTCGCCATTGTAAAGGATGCCAACACAATGCGCGTATTTCTTAAGGACGATTCCGATGTAATCCGCAAGCTGGCTTTCACACTTCGGCTTTGATATGTCAGTCGCTTGCGATTTTGCCTCAAGAACAATTGCTGTCTTACCCTTTTCATTTGGAAAATACCATCCGTCAGGAGCCTTTGATATTCCCTTGAATCCAAGTGTATTGAACTTGGTGCGCTGGCCGACGCCTTGCTCGACACCTTTCTCACCATCGTCAAAGCCAAGCGTCTTGTCAGCCTCTTTACTAACTTGGTCTTCCGTCTTTGCCATTTTAAGTCCTTTCTTCTGAATAATCTATCATTCCCATGCGCTTTCTATTCACCCTCCGCACTTGCCACATGGCAAACCTTCATCCCTGCCACAAGGATAGCCATGTGTCTTGCGGTAGTTCTCGCACTTGCGGTTGTGGCGTTTGTTTGAGTTTGTGGACAGCCAGAAGCCAGTGTCGGGCCAGTCTTTTGTGATTGGCGCGGCGGTACGCGAGGAGACGGGCATGGCGTTGCCGGCTTTGTATTCGACGCGAGACGCGGCAGGTGTTGCGGTGGGTGCGGGCGGCGCTGTCGCGGCAGATTTGCCGCGGTGACGGTACTGCTCGGGTGAAATCGGGTTGGAGTCGGACCAGAGGCCGCGGCGGTTTTGCCGCGCTTCGGTTTCGGCGGCGGCGTAGGCGGGCGAGTTGTCGAAGCGCTTGTAGTGGTGGGCGAAGCCGTCGCGGACCATCTGCAGGTTGATGTCGGTATTGCCGACCAAGACCGTGCCGAGGACACGACCATACTTGTCCTTGGACTTCCACTTTACGGTGACGTCTTTGCCGAAGACGTAGTTCGAGAGCTGCTGTTTAGACTTCTGCCCAAAGGCCTGTGACTTCTCGGGCGCGTCGATAGCGTTGAGGCGGATTTTGTATTGGGTGTTCCCGTCGCCGATGATGGTGATGGTGTCACCGTCGGCGACGGAGACCACGCGCCCAGAAACGGAGTTAGTGTTTGCGACTGTATTGATTCTGGTACCCACCGTCTCCGCAGACAGGCACATGCAACAAGCGACAATGCTTGATGCAAAAAGACTAATCGCAATACTTTTCATGCGCCCGCATCTCTTTGTTATGTCTTCCTCTGGATTTACACCCTTCCAGACATCGGCGAAAGCGGGAAAACAAAACACCTCCTCCGATGCATCAGGGTAGGTGCCTAGGATGGACCTTGAAAGATACACCGAAGGAGGCGAAACTGCACGGACGGGCAGTGTCCTCTTCGTGCGTCTTTCAGGTTTAAGTTTCCTAGGCTTTACCCTGACGCATCCCATGTCCGCAGGGATGGCGGCGCGCTCGGTGATCGCGTCCTACCGGTTCCCTGCGCGGGAAATCTGTTTGCTGCCGAGGAGATTCGCCCCCCGACAACGCCAATATTATAGCAAATAATCAGCCCTGCGGATGGAGAATCGCAGCGGATTTGCGACTTCGTGAGATTACGGTGCGGACGAAATCACGACACATTTGCCGCGGGGAAGCGGGCGCCTCGGAGAGGCGCCCCTACCAAGGCGGCGCGACGGATTTGCACCCCGCATTGAGCTCGCCTTCGGCGACTCCGCTTCGCTCGGGGGATACGCGGCGCGGCTAAGCGAGCTGACGAGACGTCGGCGAGCGCAAAAGCTACGAAGAAAAACGCGCCTTATGGAAGGTGAGGCAAGGGACGAGGGGTCGAGTGCCGAACTGAGCGACATGCGACGACGCGGTTCGTCGGATGCGCGGTGAGACACGTCGCAAGGCGAGGAGGTGGTATCCCGGCGACGAAGCATTGCGGCGCGTATCGCCGCGAAGACGACGGGAGCGGCGGCGCAGGGAGCGTGAGAGAGGCCGAGACCCCGAGCACCGCG
>ONVK01000078.1 GCA_900321255.1 uncultured Lentisphaerota bacterium
GCCGTGTCGCGGCGCTGAAGGGCGAGCGGGCGGCCGAAGACCTCGCGTCGCACTGGGAGGAGCTCCGCGGCATCGGCATGGATTCCGCGGTTGCCGAGGTGCAGGAGCGCCTGCGCGCGCGGATGAACGACGTAAGCGAGTTCATAAAGACGTTCAAGGAGCTCTTCAACGTCTGGTTCAAGCGCGAGCACGGCTACAGCGGCTCGATATGGGACGGCCGCTTCAAGTCTACCTTGGTCGAGGACGGTCGCTACCGCGCAATCTGCATGCGCTACGTCTACCTGAACCCCGTCCGCGCCGGGATGGTTAAGCACGCTGCCGACTATGCCTGGAGCTGGATCGCCACGTCCGACGGCACTTCCGCGGGGTCTGTCCCCGACGGGAGGCTGATGAGGAGGGTGGCGCAGATAGGGGCGGGGAAGATATTCGGGAGCCTCGCGTTCGTGACGGCGACGGCGTTTGCGCTGGGTGACCGGTTCCGAGCGCGGAGCGTCGTGGCAAGGGATGTGGGCGAGCTTGGCTACGCGACGCACGGCTGGCGGCTCGCGAAGGCGGCGGAAAGGGCAGCGTGAAAGAAGGAGAGGCGATGACAGCCAATAAAACAGCGACTTTCATGGGGTCTGTCCCCGTGATGAAAACGACAGCGTTCAAGGCAACCGTCGCCCGCAACAACAACCTCGTCAAGTAACGCGGCGCGGCCCGAGTCCTCGCCCTGCCACCGCGGCAAATCCGCCGCGCGGCGTTTTTTGGTATAATCACCCTCGCATGGAAACGCCTAAGGAGATAGCAGGGGGCTTTTGTGCGCGGCCGCGCGACGCGCACAAGCGTTCCGTCGGCACCGTTGCGGTCGTCGGCGGTTCGCACGGCTTCCCTCACGCACCCGTGATCGCAGGCCTCGGAGCAAGAGCCGCCGGAGCGGGGCTTGTCCGTCTCGTCGTCCCGACGGAGTCGCGCTGTGCCGCGGGAGCGCTGCTCCCCGAGGCGACGGTGTCTGACCTTGGCGGCGAAATTCCGCATTCCGATGTGACGGTCGTCGGGCCCGGGCTAGGGCTTGGCGATGAAGCGGCGGTTCTTGTGCGCGATATACTTTCCAAGGAAGGGCGGCTCGTAGTCGATGCAGACGCGCTGACGCATCTCGCGGCGATCTGCGGCAATGGCGGGGACCGCGAGGGCGGGGCGGAGCTGATTCTCACTCCGCACGAAGGCGAGGCGGCGCGTCTTCTCGGCGTCGACTGCGCGGAAGTCTCACGCGGCAGAATTGCCGCGGCAAAGGAGATTGCGCATCGCTATCGCGCCACGGTCGTTCTAAAGGGCCCTGGGACGCTTGTCGTCTCTCCCGATGGCGGGAGGGTGTACGAGAATCCGACAGGCAATCCCTTTATGGCGCTTGGCGGAATGGGCGACCTTCTTTCCGGCGTGGTCGCCGCGAGATGGGCGTATCTCGGTGGAGACGCTTTTCTCCCTGCGGCATCCTCCGCCTGGCTCCACGGCGCTGCCGGCGATGCAATTGCCGCAGCCGGCTGTGACATGTCCATCGTGAACATGGCCGCCCGCATCGGCTCGATGCGAATTTTCCTCGATAGATAACATCCCCCGCAACACATTATGCAAAGCAAGTTTTTTCTTTCGTGTCTGATTATTGCGTCGGCGCTGTTTTTGACCGCAGACGCATTTGGCGTGTCGGCGACGGTGAGAAGCAGGGACGAGCTCCTCGACGCAGTTGCTAAGGCGTCGGACGGGAAGGGCCTTCTGGTGCAGGACCTCGATGTCGTCTTCGCGGCGGACTGTGCGCCGATCAAGATCGGTGAAGACGATATCTGGAACCAGGACGCGAAGTGCCTCCTCGACTGTGGCGGACGCAGGATAACGCTTGATGCGGGCGACTGCCCAAGCGGCACCATTGTAATCGGCGGCGATGGCGAGCGTAGGGATGGACGGGCTGTAGCAATCAAGGGCTGCGGCAAGGGATCTGTCTTCAGGAACCTGACCCTTGTCAACCAGGGGCGGCTTGAGTTCGTCAGCGTCGAAGACACTCGTGTGAAGGACTGCGATTTCATCGGCTGCGGTTCGTCCGCCGATGCCTGGGCGGGCGAGGGCGGTGCGGTGCAGGGGTGTGGGATTGTCGAGGGCTGCGGTTTCGAGCGTTGCCGTGCGCGTGTCGGCGGCGCACTGAGCGACTGCGGATACGTAGTCGAGTGCCTGTTCATTGATTGCCGCGCGTTTGACGGCGGCGGCGCGATAGCCGGGGCTGGCGATGTCTCGCGCTGCGAGTTCCGCAGCTGCGGTTCCGAGATCTCAAACGGAGGCGTAGGCGGCGCTATCTACGGAGGCCGCGACGTCGTTTCATGTCTTTTCGTCGACTGCACGGCGAAGCAGGGCGGTGCGATCATGTCGGCCGAATCGCTCGACGGCCAGCACCCCAAGGTTGTGCACTGCACATTCATCCGCTGCCGTGGGGAGCTGAACGACGAGGCGGTATTCGAGAACTCTGCGGGCTCACGGCTCTTCATGCTGAACTGCCTCAGCTACGGAAGCGCCATGCTGCAGGAAGGCGCGAACGAAGGCGACAAGTTTGGCTGCTATTGCCTTGCGGACGAGGGATTTTTCGCAGACTACGCCAATGGCGACTTCCACCCGAATCCCGCGCTTTCGGAGGACTGGGAGGATCCGTGCGGACTTAGGTTCGGCGAGTCCGGCGCTGCGGTGTTCGTCTGCCGCGATCTCGACGGATATGGCTACCAGCTGTCCTCGCCGTGGCCCGTCTGTCCGGGATGCTATCGTTTTCGCTCTGGCGACGACGGGGAATCCACCGCGCCTGAATCTGCCGGCAAGGGCGCGTCTTCCGTGGTCAAGCCACGCAAAGGCGCCAAGCCCGGGCATTGGCGTGTTCCGCCGAAGCGTGCGCCAGTGCCGGCCAAGGGGTTCTGGAATTCCGTTCGGAACAGCCCGCCCCATGTGGTCAGCCAGCGAACCACGCGCGAGCTTCTCGATCTTTCGAAGTTGCCCTGCGAAATCACGCAGAACGAGATCGTGCACGGCGGCGACAATTATCTGGACTTCGTCTCGACGTGGTACGAAAGGAGCGGCGACCTCTTCCGGTTCTTCGACCTGCGCGGCCCCCTCAAGATGCCCGAGGTCGGGGTTACGCCCGGCTATGGGTGCCCTGGCCGCATATCTCCATACGAGGAAGACGATGAACTCAAGGCCCTCGCGCGCAAGTACCGCTTCCGTACGGGCTGGTTCCACCGCGGGTTCCCGAAGGAGGGGGATCCGGCTTATTCGTCATACAAAAAGCGCCTCGAATGCTGGGAGAGCAAAACGAACGATGTGCTAAGCTGCTACACCTGCACTGTGGAGAAGATACCGTTCCTGTTCTCTCCGGCCCCGGGGAGAGGTCCGATGCCGCTTGTCGTCTACATCGCGGGAAGCGGCGAACAAGGGACCGATCTCAAGAAGATGTTCAGGCAGACCGGCGTCTTCGATGCCGTCCGAGATCCTTCCTTCGTCTTTGCTCATCCCTGCCATCTGCTGGCGATCATGCCGCCAGATTTCGCCACGCGGGCGTCGTATCTTCACTATCCACATCGCTATTCGTTTTGCTCAAACCCTCCCTCTGGCGATCCGCCTGCCAATCTGGATCTCCTTCGGATGTACGCGGACCTAGTCTTCGAGCTGCAGCGACAGCTTGAGTCAAAGGGAAGGGGAACGATCGATCCAAACGCCATTGTGCTTACGGGACTTGGCTCAGGGGCGTCCGCGGCGCTTTCGATGATGCGCGAATATCCCGGGCGCTACGCCGGCGTCTGCGCGACATATCCGTCGAGTCAGTTTCTCGTGCCGGCGGTAGACAGATACCGTCCGGGCCGCTGGTGGTTCGCCTTGTCGGAGGCGTATCATGAAATCGACGACAAGGTCAACACAATGGTGGAAGCCTACAGGAAGGCCGGCGCCGATGTGCGCCTTAACTACTATCCGAACGGCGACAACTGGTGGAACGCCCAGTATTCGTCGCCGGAATTCCAGGGATGGATTGCCGACTGCTGCTCCAAGGGGCCACTTCATGGGGAGAAGCTGATCATCGCCCAGCCTGGGCTCGGCGCGAAACTTCTGCTGGCGAAGACTGGCCCGGACGAAGCCACATACTACGGCACCGTGAAGGAGCGTCCGGAGGGGCTGCCAAGTGAAGTGGCGGACAAGCGCATCAAGAACATCAAGGGAATCCGCTATCTGTATGTCGATGGAAGCGCAAGGGAGATTCCGGCTGAGGCGTTTATGCGGTCGCCGGAGCTCGAGACGGTACATATCAAGTCTTATGGCCTCACCAATATCGCGGCAAGGGCATTTGCGGAATCGCCAAAGCTGAACCTAGTGGTCTTCGAAGGTTCTGACTCGTCACGAATCGCGGGTGACGCCTTCGACGGGTGCGCACCTGCGCTCTACGGCGGAACAGTCGGGGTTCCTGTCGAGATATCCTGGAGCACTGTCAAGGTTTCCGGGGGAATAACAAACACCGTGACACATGGGAGGAGGAAAATATCGCTGAAGTCCCATGCCCTGCCGGTAGACGGGCTATTCAGCACACATCTGTTCCTTTGCGACGACCAACTCCACCGTCGCCTCCACATTGAGGGCGACTTCCTCTGGTCCGAAGAGGGGGAGGATGGTGCAAACGTCCTTATGTTCCTCGGCGAAGGCCGCGATGTGTTTGTTCCGGACACGTTTGGCGGACGGCCGGTCGTTGCATTGGGCCGCCATCTCCTGCACCGCCGCTGGGGCGAATTCGAATACGGAATACTCGCAATTCCCGCGACGGTGCGGTCGATGCCGCTGTTCCCCGGTGGCCATAAAGTCAGCAAGGTGTTCGCGGCCTGCAAACTTGGGTTCAACGCCAAGTTCGTCCTCTCGCCCGAGACGGTCGTATACGGAACGACGCCGGACGAGACGACCGGCAGGCTTGTGCCGTCGTGGATTGGTTGGGAGGGGAAGGAAGTCGTCGTTCCCCGAGGCACCAACCCGCGCGAATTCTTTTCTCAGGATGTCGCATCGAAGTTCATCCACGCGAATGGCAGGGGCAGATAGGTTATTCCTCTGCGGTCATTGACGAGACGAGGACGGAGAGCCGCTGGACCATGCGGCGCTTTATCTGGTCGACGTTCGTTCGCGAGATGCCGAACGCCGCGGCGACTTCGGCGGGCGGCTCGTGCATCAGCGCGACGTGGCGGAACACCTCGCGGGCGCGCGCGTTCACCGATTCGTCGGAGAGCAGCTGCTCGAGCGCAGCGTTCATCGCGGCGAGCTTCCAGCCGTCGGGATCCTCGCGCGGCGCATCTGCCGCGCCGCGCTCCTTCAGTTTGTCTCGCTTGCCGCTCTCTCGCGCCTCGCGTCTCAGGGCGTCCTCCGCCTTGTGCTTGAGTATGCCCGTGAGGTAGTTGTGGAAGTGTCCGTTGCTGTCGGGCGTGTAGTGGTAGTCTGGCATGCGCCGCATGAGCGCGACCATCGTCTCCTGTATCGCGTCGTCTGCGTCGACCGACGGAAAGCGCGCCGAGAGAAACGACCGCATCGGCTGCTCGTATATGCGGAAGAACTCCGCCCAGCGGGCGCTGTCTGTTCCGCTCGCGAGACTCTTTAGCAGGGTTATCGATGTTACTGGTGCGTTCGCCATGCTGCTATTCTACCAAATTGCCGGACGCGATTGTTGGAAATACTGAATCCCGTCCGGGCAGGGACCGTGAAACGCGCCGTCGATTATGCCTGGTTTTTGTGCCGAGTTTCGTGCCGAGTTTCGTTGACATTCTGGCGTGGAAAGTGGTATTATATGGGCGAAAGTGAGGCTGAGCGCGGCAAGTGTGCCGCGCGCGGCGTTCGTCTTTTTGTCGTATGGCGTTATAAATAGCACAGGAGTAACTGCGCAATGAACATAACGAAACACAAGTGTGCATTCGCCGCGCTTGCGGCATTTGTGATGCCCGTCATAGGCGTTGCTGCGTGGGTCCCGACCTCCGACTCCACGACGTCCGCACCGAAGTTCACGGACGGCAACTTCGTAATCTCGTGGAACACGAACAACAAGCAGCTCAAGTACGAGTCGCACGATGCGTCGGTCTCCACCGTCTGCGACATGACGACGCTCAGCGAGGACGTCGACGCCGTCGCAGGCTATTCGCACCCCACGCAGGTCGCCGGTTCCGGGTTCGCCAGCAAGTCCGGCATCACGCGCGTCATCCTGCCGGAGGCGTGCTACGGCATCAACCAGCAGTCCTTCTCGAGCATGGCCGACCTCGAGTCGGTCGTCATCTCCTCGCAGACCCGGATCGCCGGCAAGCAGAGCTTTTCGAGCTGCAAGAAGCTCTCGACCATCACGCCGCACGGCATGGCGGAGACGAACGGCGTGGTCTTCCTCCCCGAAACCGTCACGGCGATCCCGGCGAACTGCTTCCAGGACGCCAAGAGCACGGCCCTCAAGCACGTGATTGCGCCGGGCGCGACGGACTTCGGCGGCGATGCCGGCTTCCAGAACTGCTACGGGCTCGAGACCGTGACGATGAAGGACATCAAGCACCTCTATGTCTATGCGTTCCAGAACTGCTACCCGCTTACGAACGTCGTCGCCCTGTCCCGGAACAATCCGTTTTCCGGCATCGAGTCGATCGGCGGGAGCCAGCAGTTCCAGAGCTGCTCCTCGTGGACGCAGCCATTCGACTTCTCCGCGGCGACGTTCACGTCGCTGGCGACCCAGATGTTCTACGGCGCGAAGAAGGTTCCGGAGTTCCGCCTGCCGGCTACGCTGACCTCCTTCAATAAGCAGGCCCTCCGCTGCGACGACTACGCGCTCTCCGCCCCGCGCCGCATCTGGTTCTACGGGTCGCCGCCGACCTACATGTACTGGGCGTCGAACGACCCGGACTATCTCTGGTACGTGCCGACGGGCAAGCCCCGGCAGACCGTCTTCGTTCCGGAGAAATACGCCGCCGAGTGGAGGACAGCGCTCTCGAACCACGGGACGTGGACCGCGATCACGGACACGGACCGCGCACGGGACGACTATCCGACGAAGTTCACGGACGTGAAGGTCAAGGTCTGTGGCGCGAGATTCGACCTCGTGCCTGCGAAGGTGAAGGAATCCGACGTACTTGGCCTTTCGACCGAAGGCTCCAAGGACAGCCCCTGCTACATCGTTCAGTGGCGCGAGGCCGCGCCTGGAATGATCATTGTGGTGAGATAGTTAGCCTGGCACGAAAAGTAACGCATTATGTTTGTGTCGAGTGTCGAGTTTCGTTGACATTCTGGCGCGGAAAGTGGTATTATACGGGCGAAAGCGAGGCTGGACGCGGCGGAATTGCCGCGTGAGGCGTTCGTCTTTTGTTGCATGGCGTAATAAACAGCACAGGAGTAACTGAGCAATGAATATATCGAAACTCAAGTATGCATTTGCCGCGCTCACGGCATTAGTAATGGCGTTTGAGATTCCAGCTGCGACCATAACGCCAAGTGCATTTACTACCGACGCACTGAAGGCGGCCATCGCCTCTGCGGGCGCCGGCGACACGGTCGACCTCTCCGGCTTTTCCGGCACGCTCACGGTGAACGAGGTCCTTTTCCCCGCCGCCTCGATGACGATCCGGGGCCCGGCGGACCGGTCGGTCGTCCTCACGACCTCGATCGCCTCCGGAAGCAAGGGACACTGCATCTTCGCGACGTCGGACGCGACCGTGACGCTGACGCTCGAGAACCTCGCCTTCAAGGACAACGTCACGGGCGGCTGGGGCTCCTCCGCGACCGACAACGATGACCGGCACCCCGGCGTCGTGCGGTCCGCCGGCCCGCTCGTCCTCCGGAACTGCGCGTTCGCCGACAACAAGATCATCAAGGACGAAGCGACGGGCGGGTCCAAGTGGGCGTCCGCCAACGTCTTCTCCGCGGGCGGCCTTTCCGCCACGGATTGCTCGTTCACCGGCACGACCGACAACCGCGACAGCTACTACGACTACTACGGGGAGGTCGTCCTCGTCGCCGGCGGCGCGGTCGGCGTCACGAATTGCGTCTTCTCCGGCAACGGCTGGACGGGCCAGGCGACGGGCAACTTCGCGTGCGTCGACACGACCTCCGTCTCGTTCTCCGGCTGCCGGTTCCTCGAGAACCTCGCGCAGGGCGGCGGCGCCGTCATGACGCTCATGAGCGGCCCGGTCGTCTTCAAGGACTGCATCTTCCGCAAGTGCCAGTCCTACTACGGCAAGAACAACATGAACGTCCCCGGCTACGGGACGCTACATCCGACGACGACGACGATCTACGGCAACGCCGGCGCCCTCTGGCTCATCTACGGTTCCCAGCAGGTCGTCGTTGAGAACTGCGAGTTCACGGACTGCTCCAGCTTCGGCTCGGCGCGCGGCGGGGCGATCGGCTGGCGCGCCGGCACGATTTCCGGCGCGACGCTCGTGGTTGCCAACTCGACCTTCTACCACTGTTACACCGCGGACGTCGGCGGTGCGATCGAGGCCGACTCGAACGGCCAGACGATCTACCTCGTCAACTCCACGTTCGCGGCGTGCGGCTGTAAGACTACGAACCGCGGGGCCGCGCTCGACACGACCAAGACGCAGAACCAGCTCCAGATGGTCAACACGATGCTTGCCTACAACTACACGGCGAATACGACGACGCTCGCCGACTGGTACGTGGGTGTCGGCCGCCGTGGCTACAACAGCTGGGTGAAGTGCCTCAACTGGACGAATTTCGACAACAACAACTACCGGGATATCCACTACTACGCCGACGGCTCGGGCTCGCAGGCGAACGCGACCTATGGAACGGCGAAGACGACCACGGCGTTCGCGGACGGCGACCCCTACGCTGAATGGGCGGACAGCACGAACTTCGTTGCCGTGGTGACCGCGACCGGCAACTTCGCGACCGACCGCACCGTGACGAACACGGGCGCGGGTCCGGTTCCGGTCCTCAATGCCGACAAGAAGCGTCCCCGCGTCGTCGAGATCGCGGAGGACGGCCCGCTGGACCAGACGGGCTACTACGTGAAGCATAGCGCCGACTGGTCGAACATCGCCTACAGCAAGGATGGCTCGTCCTGGACGGCCATGCTGGGAACGGTCGCGGGCGCGACGATTTCGCTTGATGCTGACCAGCGAGGGGTCAAGTACAAGGTTGACTCAACGACAAGCCTTCCCCGTCCATCGATTGGTGCGGCTGCAGTCGAGCCTGCGAAAGGGCTAACGATTGTTGTTCGGTAAGATCACTACGCCATTAATGAGACAGGCCGAAATGGGCGGCGTGGCTTGACACGTGTTGAGCTTCGTTGACATTCTGGCGCGGAAAGTGGTATTATACGGGCGAAAGCGAGGCTGAACGCGGCAAATGCGCCGCGTGAGGCGTTCGTCTTTTGTCGTATGGAGCAGCATGGGAGTAACTGCGCAATGAACATAACGAAACACAAGTGTGCATTCGCCGCGCTTGCGGCATTTGCGCTCGCGGCGCTTCTGCCGACAAAGGCGGAATATTACTGGCTCCTCTCCGGCGATCTCATGCCGAACGCGGGGCAGCGCAGCGACTTGAATGGCAATGGTCTTGGTTGCTGGCTTGAGCTGACAAACGACACGGCCGGTGTCGACTATAAACCGGTGAAGATCTACGACATCCGCCGCAAGGCGGCGGGGGGGACGGATCTCGTCAAGTACAGCGAAAACGCGGGACAGATTCCCTTCGACGGCTGCCGCTACGGAGAGGCGGAGGTCGACTTCTCCCTCCCGATCCGCGGCGCGGACGGAACGTCCTACCGGCTCACGGCCATCAACAACTACGCCTTCCAGGAGAACTACTACGTCGGCAAGGTGGTGCTGACGAACTCCCTCGAATACATCGGCCAAAGGGCATTCCGAAACTGCTACTACCTGCGGACTGTGACGTTCCCCGATCCCGCTACGTGGACGCCGCAGTACATCGGCAAGGAAAGCGATGGCGGGCGCGCGTTCGAGGGCTGTTCAAGGCTAGAAGGGGACATTGTCTGGCCGGACAACTTGACCGAGGTGCCGCAGTACACCTTCTCCGGCGATAGCGCGCTCAAGGGCTTTCACGGCAAGGGTGTCACGACCTATCGCGCCGGTTCGTTCCATTCTGTCCCGTCTGCGTTCTGTTTTGAAATGAGCGAGGCGGAGAGCATCGCGTTCCCCGGCCAGGTGATCAACAACAGCAACCTCTCGAAGGTCGTCTGGCACGGGACGCCTCCTTCGACGGGCGACTATTTCAGCAAGTCGTCCAACAACTTCATGGCCTATAGCAAGACCTCCCGAGTCCACTATATCCCCTATGACGAAACGCAGGAGGATGGCGTTCCTGCGCGCTGGGCCACCTACAAGACTGCGTTCGAGGAAGAGACATCCGGAAATTCGCTCACATTCCCCGTCTATGACGCGACCACCGGCACGCAGACCGATGGCTCGTGGTACATAAATGGCCGTTCCTCCAATGCGGACAAGGTCCGCTTCTGGTTCCCCGGCAAAACCGCCGCGTTGCTGATGAAGTAAAGGAGGTCACGACATGAAACGAATCCTTCCTCTTCTCCTTCTCGCAATCGCCACGCCGGCTTTCGCTACATGGAATGTCACGTCGGGGCTCAATGCCGACGGCACGACAACCGACAATTTTTATGCAACCGACGGCACGTGGGACCTCAAGTTCCAACGGGGCTCCAACGGCGCCTACAGCTGTCGGAACAATTCCGGAACGGGCGGCGAGATCCTGGATCTCACGACTTTTAACGATGACATGGCTGACGCCGGCATCGTGTGGAATGCCGTACAACGCTACCCCGTCACAGTCATCGGCCTCTCCAACGAGGGCTTCATGAACCTCACGGGCCTCAAGGAGGTTCGGTTGCCGTCGACGGTCACGACGTTCTCCAACCAATGTCTCAAGAACACCGGTCTCGAGGGCGAGTTCGTGATGCCGGATTCCATCACTACGATGGGCGACGCAGTGTTCCAGAACTGCACGGCGCTCACGCGCGTCGTGATAAACGAGAAAGTCAAGACGCTCTCGAACACGTTCTTCGGATGCTCCGCGCTACAGGAGGTCAAGATCGCGTCCGGCACGACGACCCTCTCTGGCAGTCCGTTCCGCGCCTGCCCGTCGCTCACGACGGTCTACGCGAATGACGAGGACCGTGTCGTTGGCAGCGTGGTGCTTCCCGCGACCGTGACGGTGATTCCAGCAAACTGCTTCTACGACGACACTTCGATAGAGCGCGTCGTGGCGCCGAGTGTCACTACCCTTAGCGGCGAGCGGGTGTTCCAGAATTGCAAGTCGCTCGCAGAGGTGGTGTTGCCCGCGCTCCAGCAGTTTTCCAACAACTATACCTTCAACGGCTGCATCTTGCTGCGCCGGCTGGAGGTGCCCTGCTGCGTCAGGCTTAGCCAAGGGACTTTTTTCGGTTGCACGGCGCTTGAGGAGGTTTGCGTCTCGCCTGCGCTCCATACGCTTGGGTCCGACTGCTTCCGCGACTGCACGTCCTTCCGGACGCTCTACACAAACGAGGCGACGAGGGTCGCGGGCCACGTCCAGATCCCTGCGACGGTCACGGGTAACATGGGCGGCTACACGTTTTACCGGACGAAGATTGAACGCATCGACGCGCCGGGCATCACGGGCATCACCGGCGAACGACCGTTCAATAACTGCACACAGCTCGTCGAGGCGCATTTCCCGTCGCTTGCGGCGATGACGGCTACCGACGCGTTCAGCGGTTGCTCCCTCCTGACGGTTGTCGAGGTGTCGCCGAATCTCGCCGGTTCAATCGGCAATTGCGCATTCTGCTACTGCTACAGTCTCGAGTCGGTCTACCAGAGCGGGAACGAGCCGGTCGTTGGCTTGATGGACCTGCCCGCCGGCGTGACGACACTCGGCTGGGGCTTCTGCTGGCAGAACCGGTCGCTCGAGCATGTCGTCGCTCCCGGTGTCGTGTCGATTGACAACCGCGCGTTTCGCGCGTGCACGGCCCTCAAGACGGTTCGGTTCTCCCCCAACCTGGCCGAACTCAAAAACAACGGCGGCAGCTCATCCGACTGCGCCATCAACGAGTGCCCGGCGCTCGTGGACTTCTACCCCTCCGCGATGCCGAAGGCGACGAAGCTCTACGCCGGCACGTTCGTCAACGACTCGTCGCTAACGAATGCATTTGACTTTTCCGGCGCCACGCTCTCGGACACGGGCGGCGCCTTCCTCTTCTCCGGCTGCAAGAAGGTCCCGTGCGTGAAGCTGCCGGCGTCGTTCCCGAAGCTCTACAGCAAGGAGTTCTACGACATGAAGCCCGGCGCGGAGATCCACTTCGCGGGCGGCGTCCCTCCATGGACCGGAGACTATCCGCTCTACCAGGGCAAGAACGGCGCTGGCAACCGCTATAAGATCTTCGTAGACGCGGAGACTTACCCTGGATGGACAACGAGCGCTGGCACCTTCACCCCTGTGACGGAAGCGATGAAGTCAGAGAGCGACTATCCCGGAATTGCGACGCTCGGATATATCAACTATGCCTCCAACAACCAGAACAACTGGCTCGTGCAAGAGCCGTTCTATGTGGACGTCACGTTTTACGACGATGATGGCACGACCGTGCTCGATACGGTGAAGACGCTTCTCGGCACGGCGCCTGCGTGGACGAACGCCGCGCCAACGAAAGCTTCTACGGCGCAGTTCGACTACGAATTTGCGGGCTGGTCAACGAACGGCACGACCATTGTGGATCTTGCTGACTTTTCGGTGGAAGCGCCAATGTCCTTCCGCGCCGTCTACGCGTCTTCCACGCGTGCGCACAATATTACGTGGCAGTGGTTCGACGGAGCGCAGGACCAGTCCGAGACAACGGTTGTCGAATATGGCAACCGGCCTGAACATGCGGCGGTTGAACGTGCCGCGACCGAGACGCACACCTACACCTTCCTCGGGTGGTCGACGGACGGCTCGACCATTCTCGATCCGCTGCCGGTCGTTGAAGGCCCAGCGACCTACGGCGCCGTTTTCGAAGAGAAGGACGCCGCCGCGACTGTCACGGTCCGGTGGTTCCAGGATGACCGCACGACGCTTCTCGGGACGACATGGCCCGACAAAAACGCCGTTGCCGTCGCGCCGCTGACGCCGGAGAAAGAGTCCACCATCGACAATGACTACACGTTTGCCGGCTGGTCGACGGATGGCGTGACGGTTCTTGGCGACCTCACGGTTGCGGCTGACACCGATTTCTTTGCGGTCTACAAAACGTCTCTGCGCAAATACACGGTCGCGTTCGTCAACTGGGACGAATCGCCGATTCTTTCTCGGCCTTACGGCTACGGGACTTTGGCGTCCGACATCGTGCGCCCTGCGACGACGCCCACGCGTGCGGCGGATGAGGGCTACACCTACGCCTTCACGGGCTGGACGCCGACGATCGTCGACGTGATGGGCGATGCGACGTACACGGCGACATATGTAGCCACTCCAAAGACATACGCGGCGACATTCGTCGACTGGGACGGGATGGTTCTTTCCGGTCCGACGGGCTATGCCGTCGGCTCGGCGGTTGAGGCGCCTGCCGACCCTGAGCGCAAGGGCTACACATTCGCCGGGTGGTCGCCGGAGGTCTCGACGATGCCCGCCGAGGCAATAACATACACCGCGACCTACACGGTGAACAAATACCGTCTTACCTTCGTGAACGGCGACGGCGTGACAACCGCCAAGTATGACTACGGTACGCCCGCCTCGTCCATTTCCTTCCCGGGCGGCTCGAAGACGTCGACCTCGAAGTTCTACTACTGCTTTATCAAATGGGAACCGGAAGCGGAACCGGTTCAGAGCAATACGACCTACACCGCCCGCTTCTCGGCGCTTGTCGCCAAGCCGATGACCCTCGCGCTCTCTGACGCGGTGTTCGACACCGGGGCCGGCAAAATCGGGATTTTCGCCACGCTCGCCGGTGCAACGGCGAGCGGCGGATCGGTTGTTCCGGCGCTTGCCGCCGCGAGATTCTCCGCGTCCGGGACAGTCGGCGAGACGTTCAATGGAACGGCTGAGCTTGACGGGAACGTCTATGCTGCCGAATTAGACGATCTCGCGATACGGATGGGATACAACTGGACGGCCACCGCCGAGCAGGACTGGCCGGAATACGGAACGAAGGATGTCGCTGTTCTTCGAGGCAGAAGCTATGCGAGACGCCGTGTGAAATGGTTCGATGCTGCGGATGTGACTTGGACTGGCGGCGTATTCAAGCCGGCGAAGACGACTCCGGATCGGCAGCAGATTCGCGTCCGTGCGACATTCTCTGTACCGGCGGTTCCTCCCGCCACCTTGCCCGATGCGGCAGGGCAGGCGGTTGGAATCGGCGTCAAGTCATATGGTGGTGCGCCAGCTTGGTATGGATGGACGGGCGCGGCTTGGGTGCGGTTGGTCGGCGCTGACCCGATGGGCGGCGGAACCGTTGAGATTCTGACGGTTGTCGATTTTGCCGCCAAGTCTCCCACTGCAACGTGGTACGCCAACGGATTGCCTTTGACGACTGAAGAAGGCGAATGGGCCGTTCCGCTTGCTGGAGGCATTAGGCTTGAGTCTTTTGAGGCTATCGGTAATCTTGAGGTCTTTTCTCTCTCCGGCGATTACGACATGGGCGGAGAAGGGTTTAAGTTGCATGTTAGGTAAGTGAAAAATCTCCGGGGGCAGAAGCAGTTATACTCATGAAGTCGATGTCGATGAGGTGCCTTGCAGCAGTGATGCCTGCAGCGGCAGTCTTTTGCCTCGCCATGGACGCTGCGGCCTGCACGGCGGTTCTCGTGGGGAAGGAGATTTTCCAGTTTTGTGTTGGGTTTCGTTGACATTCTGGCGCGGAAAGTGGTATTATACGGGCGAAAGCGAGGCTGAACGCGGCAAATGCGCCGCGTGAGGCGTTCGTCTTTTGTCGTATGGGCGCTCGCGGTTCCTGCGCCCGCGGAGAACCTCGTCTCCTACACCGGCACATTCACGGAAACAGACCACCCAACAATCGTCGGAGCGCATGTCGTGACGATGACGTCGCACGGCACGCTCACCGTTCCCGCCGATGTGCGGCTCCTACGTCTGCTCGTCGTGGGCGGCGGTGGTGGCGGCGGTCAAGGCGGTGGTGGTGGCGGGCAAGTAATTGATTGGACGCCAGAAACGCCCGTTTTCCTCAAGAGTGACGATGCCGCGCAGGTCATCGTCGGCCCTGGCGGCTACCGCGGAAACCAGGGGAACCCAGATAATCGCGGACACAACGGATTCCCGTCTTCGTTTCGCAACACGTCCCTGTCGTTTGTCGCTCTTGGCGGTGGTTGCGGCGCCGCGCGCAACGGAAACGACAACCGCTGGGACACCTCGTCGCCTGCGGAATACGGCAATGGCGGCGGCGGCGCGATCGGCAACGTCCTGCCTGGCTTCCCGGCTGGTGCGGATGGCTGCTTTCCCGGAGGAAAGGCGACGAACTATGGATCTAGTAACACCGGTTGCGGCGGCGGCGGCGGCGGAGCGGGGGCGGGTGGCCCCGGCGAGGACTCGCAAGTTCTCCACACGCAGACCCTGAACGACAACTATCAGGACGCGAACGGCAACTACGAGCATGCCGGCAATGGCGGTCCGGGCGTCGTCTCGGACATCACGGGCGAGGCTGTTTCCTATGGCGATGGCGGTGGCGGCGGAGCGCGGCGCTCCAACTTCAAGCACGGTGGCGTTGGCGGTCTTGGCGGTGGGGGACGCGGTGCGGGTCTCTACGAAGGTTCGGTGACGGACGCGACGGCTGGCGTGGACGGTCGTGGGGGCGGAGGCGGCGGTGCAGGATGGAATGCGGATGGGGGCCAGATACTTAGTGGCAACGGCGGGCGCGGCATCGTAATTGCGCTCGTCGCCCCAACTGCGGCCGGAGAGGTGCCATCAGACCGTGAAAGTGCCTGGGCCGTAGGTGGTACGGTTTCCACATGGCGCGACCCGGAGCTCAAGCGCAACTGGGTCGTCCATGAGTTCCGCGGAAGCGGCGAGCTCGTCGTGAAACACGGCTTCGACGCCGAGCTGCTGCTCGTGGGCGGTGGCGGTGCTGGCGGAACCGGTTCTGGCGCTGGCGGCGGCGCTGGCGGCCTCATCCACACCAACGGCATCCACCTCGCCGGCGGCGTATACAACGTAACAATCGGCGCGGGCGGATTAGGCAAAGGTGTGAGCGGGGGCGACTCATCGCTCGTCGCGGCGGGTAGCACCGTCTCCCTCGTCGCCCCCGGCGGCGGTGCGGGCGGCGGCTACGAAGGCGGAAGCTCCTTTTACCCAGGCCGTGATGGCGGAAGCGGCGGCGGGGGGGCCGCAATGAAGGCGGGCGGCGCTGCTGTGCCGAAGGATGGCATTGTGATTGGCAACGCGGGCGGAAACTCCGCCCCGAGTAGCTACAACGCGGGCGGTGGCGGCGGCGCGGGTTCGGCCGGCACCGATGGCACGGCGGGTTCGACCACGACCTGCCTCGGCAACGGCGGCGCCGGCCTCGCTTTCGACATCACGGGCGAATCGCGGTTCTACGCAGCCGGCGGCGGCGCCGGCTATTCGAGCGACACAAAAAATGGCCGCGGCAACCACGGCGTCGGCGGATCCGGGATTGGCGGAGACGGCGAAATCGCGCTGGCGAGCAGCGTCAACAGGCGCCCATGGGGGCAACCGGGCCTTGACGGTACGGGCTCCGGTGGCGGTGGAGGTGGACAGGGAGTCTCCGGCGTTGGTGGAAAGGGCGGCTGCGGCGTCCTAATCGTGCGTTATCTCGCCAGTCTTCCGGGCATGGTTATTGTGATTAGGTAGCACCTTTAAATCTCAGAAATCTCCGGGGACAGAAACAGTTATACTCATGAAGTCGATGTCGATGAGGTGCCTTGCAACCGTGATGTCTGCAGCGGCAGTCTTTTGCCTCGCCATCGATGCCGAAGCCTGCACGGCGGTTCTGGTGGGGAAGGATGCATCGACGACGGGGCGTGTCATCCTCGGGCACAACGAGGACGACGACCCGTCGCTTGTCGTGCGGCATGGATACGTCCCGCCGCGCGAATGGCCTGCGGACGCGACGCTCGTCGACCATTCGGACTGCGCGAAGGTTCCGCGCGGGCCTCGCTCCCTCGGCTTCTTCTGGACTGAGGTGCGCGACGCGAAGTGCGGCGCGGGAAGCGCGGTGTCGTTCGTCAACGAGAAGGGCGTCGCGATAGTCTCGGACAACGCTGGGCCGACGAAGGAGAACTCGCCCGACGCCGACGTGCTGACGGACGGCGGCATCTGGTTCGCGCTGCGCCTTGCCGTCGCGGAACGCGCAAAGAGCGCCCGTGAGGCGGTCGATATAATCGGCTCGCTCGTCGAGAAGTGGGGATACCGTCCGTCCGGCCGCACGTACACCGTCGCGGACGCGGAGGAGGGGTGGATGGTGCAGGTCGTGCGTGGACGGCACTGGGTCGCGATGCGCTGCCCTGACGACGCGATTGCCGTGATGCCGAACCACTACACGATCCACGCGATTCCGGAATCGCCGACGAAGGACTG
>ONVK01000116.1 GCA_900321255.1 uncultured Lentisphaerota bacterium
CTGTATGGTAGGGCGCGTTGCCCCCAACGCGCCGCCTGGAGGGTAGAGCTTCGTCGCGACCGTCTTGATAGTGCCGTGCCGCTTGCGGCGCGGGGGCGTCCCTAATTCAGCGGAATCCCCGTCAGCCTTTCGCGCAAGGCCGGATAGGGCAGGTCCTGCACCGCGTCCGCACCCGTCGAAACCGCGAGCGCGGCGGCTGTTCCCGCGACTTGCCCGAGCGTGAAGAACACAGGTTCCATCCGAATCGCCCCGAACGCCATGTGCGTCGCCGAGAGGCACACTGGCACTAAAATGTTTTTGCACTCCGCCCTCTTCGGCACTATCGCCCCGTAGTCGATCCCGAACGGCGGAAACCGCTTCCAGTTCTCGCCCTTCGGCAGTTTCGCGCTCTCCTCCGGCGTGTAGGCGTTGTAGTCCTGGACGTCACCCTCGTTGTGTACGAAGCCGTCCGCCCCGACATAGCGCCGCACGTTGTGCGAATCCATGCCGTACGCGCCGAGCGCGACGGGGCGCGCCACCTTCTCCTTGCCCCGGCAGTGCCGCTCCGTCATAACCGTCTCGCCGACCATGCGCCTCGCCTCGCGCACGTAGAGCTGGCTCTGCCAGCCGTCGCCGGGGCCGTCCAGAAATTCGTCCTTGCATGTCCCCCACCGCGCCACTCGCGTCCGTATCGGTTCCGGGACCCGCAGATCGTTCGCGAGCGTCCACATCAGACCGCGCTGGTAGTCGAGGTGCTCCTTCAGGATTTTCGCCCGCTCGGCGTATGACGCCTCGGGCCACTCGTGGCTCCGGCCGATGAAGTCCGTAGAGAATCCAGTGCGGTTGTTCGTGTCCGTCTTGCGGTTCGGCATCGGCGAATTGATCCACGGCATGAACATCCAAGGCTTATTCTCGTTCTTCGCGAAATGCTCCGCCGGCGGTTTCTCGAGGTTCCGGAGCAGGATTTCGTAGGTCAGCGGATCGTAACCTTCCGGCTTCGCGAAGGGTATGCGGTTCGCGGGGTCGTCGGTGAGGCACATGCGGAAGCAGTACGCCTGGACGCACTTGTCGGCTTCGCCGTCCTTCGCGTCCTCGTCCTTCGGAACGACGAGCGGCAGAAGCCCCGACTTCGGGTCGCCCTTCACGACGTACGGATCGACGCCCGGCCAGAGCTGGTGTCCGAGCGCGCGTTTGCGCTGAACGCCGCTTATCGTCTCGCCGTACTCGGAGTTGGCCTCGCGCCCGACGCGGTAGGAGACGCCCGCCGCCGCCATGAGGTCGCCCTCGTAGGTCGCGTCGATGAAGACCTTGCCCCGGTAGGCGTTGCCGGAGAGCGTGCGGATCTCGGAAATCGCGCCGTCTTTCTTCGCGACGCCGCGTTCGCGGTCGAGGTATTCGCCGCGCCGGATGTCGAGGCCGTCGCGCTTCTCCCAGCCCTCGAGGATCGCGAGCGCGGCGGACGGCTCAAACGTCCACTGCGCGGCGGTGTCGTCGCTTTTCGCGATTTCGCACTGTCCGTCGGGGAAGTACGATTCCCGGGTCTGGCGCGTCCAGTGCGCGTCGTCGGCGTACCACTTCGCGACGTCGCGGTAGAACTCGAGGGCGATGCCGCCGAAGGCGGACTTGTTTCCGACGTCGGTCTGGCCGAGGCCGCCGGTCGTCATGCCGCCGATGCGCGTCTCCGGGGATATGACGACGGCGGATGCGCCCATGCGCTTGGCCTGGACGGCGGCGGAGATCGCCGCCGGGGTCGAGCCGTAGATCACTATGTCGAAGTCGCCGCCGCCGGCGAACGCCGCGCCGGACGCCGCCGCCGCGACCATCGCCGCGAACCATTTTCCCGCTTTCATCTTTCTTTTCTCCTTCGTTCCGGGTTTGTTTTTAGACATGATTTACATTTGCCATTTCATCGGTCGCGACGAAACGCGCCCCTCCCCTCCATCATTCGTCATTCGTCATTCTTACTTCTCTCCTCCGATCCACTCCCCTATCTCAAGCGAGTCGGGGGTTTCGAGCAGCTCGTGGATGCGGAGGCGGCGCTCCTCTCCGTTGTTCGGCGAATGGAACGCGACCGCCGTCCGCCCGTCGAACGTCCTGAACACCATCGCGTGTCCGGACTGTCCGCGCCGGACGATCTTGTGCCCGCTCCACGGACCGGCGAGTTTCCCCGACGCCGACTTCGCCGACACGATGCAGTAGCTCCCGCCGTCGTAGGTGCTCCACAGCATGAAGAGTGAACCGTCCTTCGCTCGGTGCATCCAAGGTCCGTCCGTGCAGTAGTCGCGCCACGACCCGCCCGGCGGGTAGAGTTCGCTCGCCCTGAACAAAACGAACGGCTCGCCGGCCGCGCGCTTAAGGTCCTTCGACATCTCCACCGCGTCCATGCGCCCGTCGCGCACCTGCGTCCATTCGTGGCAGAATACCATGTACGGTCTGCCGCCCTCCGAGAACGCCGTGCCATCGAGCGCCGCCCAGTCCTTCGGCGTGACAGGCCCCTCGCTCCACACCTCGAACGGGCCCTCCGGCGCGTTCGCCCTGAACACCCACGTCCCGAGGCGCCGCCGCCGATGGGCGGCGTCCGGCGTCCAGCCCGGCTCCATCGATTCTATGCAGTCCGCGTCCTGCTGGTGCGTCAGGACGGTCGCGAACATATAGTACTTCCCGTCGCGGAACCGCCGCACCTCCGGCGCCCAGATCGCGGCGCAGTCCAACGACGCCGGCGAGACGAACGCCGGGTTTTCGAGCCGCGCCCAGTCCACGAGGTTCGTGGATGCCCAGACGGACACCCTCGGCGTCTGTCCCTTGTACAGGAGGTACCGCCCCTGCGCGTCGTCGCGCAGGATGAACGGATCCCCGACCCTCGGCGGCGGACCGCCCTGCGCCGTCCGCGCCGCAACCAACGCCAAAGCGGCCGCCGCGACCATCGCGGCGGCGGGCTTCGCCCTTCCTCCCATTCCGCCCCTTTTCACGTCAGCGGATTATGATGGTCAGCCCCGACCACTTGTCGGAGACGAGCAATCCGAGCGCCGCGCCCCACGTCTTGAAGCGCGCGACGAGCGGAGCGCCGTTCATCACGACGCCCGCGCCGAACGTGCCGGACTGGAGCGAGGTCGCGGCGGACGCCGTGCTGTTCGGCGCCGTCGCGGCGTCCGCCGCGCAGCAGACCGCGACGGCGACCGCCGCGATGATTCCCTTCATCTTCATTCGCACCTCCTTTTTGTTGCGTTGTTGACTTCGGATTCATTATTGCTCCGGCAAAGAATCCTCAGTCAAGCCCCGCCGTGCAGATCACGCGGAAGCCGTAGTGCCTGGTTGGGACGTTTACGCCCACCTCGGCGGATTCATCAGGGTAGTTGGCGTCATCGCTGCGGCGGAAGGTTGCACGGCATCGATCCCATTCGTAGCCTTGGGCGTAGGATCCACCGCGAAGGATGCGCTTGTTGCTGGCGTTCGCCATCGGCGCACCGGTCGTGTTGGAGGTTATGTCGCTATGCGCACCGTCGCGGCACCATTCCCAGACGTTGCCGTGGACGTCGTAGAGACCCCAAGAGTTCGGCGCGTAGGAGCCGACTATCGCCGTGCCTGCGTCAGTGCCGCTTGTCCGCCCTGTCGCGGTGTAGTCGCCGGAGTTGTACGCGCACCGCGCCTGCACCATGAGGTTGGCGTCGTTGGCTGCGCCGGTGATGTACGTGCCGTTTCCCCATTGCGCCGCACTGTTCCCGGCGCGCGCCGCGAACTCCCACTGCGCCTCGCTAGGAAGATCGAAGTCAAGCCCCGTCCTGGTTCTGAGGCGGCCGAGGTAGGATTCGCCGAACGGCTCGGCGGCATCGCGGTCGGATATCGTAATTGACACTCCGAAGTCCGACTGAAGGCGAATCATGTTGTACGTCGCGATGTCCATCGGGCGCATGGTGTTGTCCGTCGTGTAGTAGCCGACCTTTCTTTTCGTGCCGCCGTACACGCGCCCCCACTGACCCTGGGTGATCTCGAATACTCCGATGTAGTAGTTGTTCTCAAGTTTGACAGTGTGCTCGGTCTCGGCGTAATTTATGTTATACGAAGTCTTCGGGTCGTTGTTGCCCGACCCCATCGTCCATTCGACGTCCTTTGCCGCGATTTTGCGCATGACGATTTTCGAGGTCTTGTATTCGGGGTTATTGGTGATCGCGCCATTCTGTCCGGGGACGAGGCCGGGGAGGTAATCTACGCCGGGGTAGTACTTCTGGGAGTTGGCGGCCGCGCTTTCGGAGATGTCGACGACCATGTAGTCGGGGGTGTTGTCGAGAGCCCAGGCCGTGACGACCGCGCGGGCCTTGCCGTCGCCGATCTTGAATCCGTTGCCGTTTTCGTCGCGCCACGAGAGGTCGGGGCGCCACGTGATCGTCCTGGAGCCGGCGGACACCTTCTTCCAAACGTCGCCCGCCGCGTTCCATATCGCCTCGCCGCCGATGGAGGTCCATCCGGTGGATGCGTTGGCGACTGCGTTCGTCTGCACGTCGAGCGTGACGACCGCTTCGGCGGAGAGGCTGTAGTTGATGGTGACGAGGCGGTTGTTGGGGCCCTGCGCCATCGTCACTTCGGAGACCTCCGGGGCGTCGGCGGTCGTGTCCGCGGCTCCGGCGGCGGCGGCGAGCGCGGCCGCGCATCCGATTGCGAGTTTCTTCATTGATGTATCCTCCTTGTTGCCGGTTCGGACGCCCTGCGCGTCCGATCCCGCTGTTTTCGTTTCCCTCCGCTTGCGCGTCGGGCGGTTTTTGTTTTGTTTTTCGCTGTCGCGGCAGACCTGGTCGCGGCAGACCAGTTTTCCGTTTGTATGCGTCGAATTATAAGCGATCCAAGCCAAACAATCAACCCCCAAATCGCATTTCCCGAAAAAAACCTGCAAAAGCAGGTTGAGGGGGGAGAATGCAGGGTCAGCTTATTGATACAGGTACGCCAAGCGAAGCTCGGCAGAACTAATAGCGGAAGGAGCTACATCGTAAAGAAATCGACGTACGATTAGGACATACCCGCC
>ONVK01000103.1 GCA_900321255.1 uncultured Lentisphaerota bacterium
ATTATACCACCATTCCCCCGACTTGGGGAGTGGTTGATTTCCGCAAAATCCGCAAAATAGAGCAAGAAACTGCCTGTCGGCTAGAAAGGAAAGGTCGCGCCGAAGACGATCTGCTCCTTTATGAAGAAGCATACGGAGTTTGCCAAGGTCGTGGAGCCGCCCGGCTCGTACTTGAAGCTGTCGAAGAGAGATCCCATTATGCCAAGCCTCGTCTCGCGATCACGCTTCGTTGGCGCGAGCCATCCACTTGGCTTCGCATCCGCTACTCGAACATCTTGTCGAATTTGTCGCGCTTGTACAGCGACGGCGTGCTGGTCTCGAGGTAGTCCTTCACACCCTTGATATTCGGCTTGACTGTCGCCGTCGTTCCGTCCAACTTCACGAACTTCAGCTTCGTCTTCGTATTTGTCAGCCCCGACAGCTTCCGCTCATCCGTCCAGTCGCCTTCGTCGAACACCCTGCCCTTCGCGTTGAGTTTCTTCGCGTGCGCGATCGCGTCGTCCAACCGCTGCTCCGCGGCCTTCAGCGCCTCCGACGAAATCCGCGGCGCGATGGTGTCGAGATACGCCTTCTTCTTCGCGGGGTTCTCGTCCATTTCCATCAAGACGTTGTAGAACGACCTGTCGATCTCCTCCGGCAAGGCAGTCACCCTCGCCCCGATGACGCGGCCTACCACAAGCTCCAGCTCCAGCGACTTTGACTTGGAAAGATCGATTATGATGGCGTTCGTCTTCGGGTCGACCTGTAATCCTGGATCCGTCATTATCTGGTCGGCTCTCGCCTGCGCGTCGTTCTTGCCGTGGAACGCCTTGCAGATGGTCATCAGCTCCTTCTGGAATCGCTCATTCCGAGACACAGGGATGACGTACCGCTGCACGCCGGTGCGGATCGCGCTGAAGGATGCGTCGTTGTCGATTGCCTTCACCGTCACGCGGTGGTTCTTCTTGCCGACGTTGACGAAGTAGTTGTTCCAGTGGCGGTCACCCTGTCCGGTGACGACGTCCAGCCACGACAGCTGGTTGAGCTTGCGGGCGATATCCCCCTTGATGCGCAGCTGTTCGACGGGATTCGGAACCGCGAGCTTCAGGTCGCACGGCTCGATGCCGTCCTTCCCTTCCGCCTGCTTGTTCGTGTATTCGGCGGCGGAAAAGCCCTTGGCCCTTTCCATGAAGAAGCCGAACTGCCCCTTGTAGCAGCCGACCGAGTACTTCACAACGATGTCCTCGCATCCGAAAACCTTGGCGGCCTGCTGCGTCGCGAGGTTGAGGTTCACCGTCTTCTGCGATTCGCTGTACGCGCCGCCCGAGCCGATGCTCAGCCCGTTGAGCCCGATACGGCCCTCGAGCTCGGGCTTGAAGACGAATTCCTTCCCCGAGCGCGTGGTCAGCAGATATGTCGTGCCCGCGGCGCCGGAGCCGAGCTGCTTCGATTTGACGATGTTCGTCGGATCCGTCGCGGGGTCTACGTCATCTGGTCCGAACCCGTGCGCCTTCGCGTCGATGTAGGCCGAAAGCCGCCTCTCGCCGAGCATCATCTTGCGGACGTCTTCCGCGCTGGCCATCGAATCCTCGTCGTCTTCCAACAGCCGCTCGCCGGTGCGCATCAGCTCCTTGAACTGCGCCGCGAGGACGCCGAGCGCCTCAACCTTCTTCCCGGCCTTCTTGGCTTCCCTTTCGACGAAGCCCGCGGCCTTCATCGCATCCCTAAGCGCTAGAGCGGCCGGGAACTTCGCCCGGCAGGCCTCGAACGCGGCGTCGAACTCGGCCATCGGACGCTTTCCCTCCGCGAACTCGCCGAGAAGCGCGACCATGTCGTCCGCCGCGCGCCTGAACTGCGTGATGACGGCATTCTTGCCGCCCTTCTCGCGCATCACCTTCGCGGCGTCGGTGAGCCTGTCGAAGCTGAAGTTGGCGCGGACTTCGTTCACGAACCTCGTGCGGGACCTCTCCACGCACCACTTCTTCAGGCCGACGACCTTCGTCCTGGCCGCGTCGAGGACCTTGTCCATCTCGGCGAGGATCGACTTGTCCACCTCGGTCGTTGCGCCGTTGACCTCGAGTCCGTTCTTGCGCACGTTCGCGATCGCGTTCCGCATCGTCGCGATGGACGCGTCGATCTCCGCGACCTCCGCGTCGGTCAGCGTCTTCGTTCCGTCGGACGCGAAGGCGTCGAGCTTGTCGGCGAGCGGACGCATCTGGTCGGCGAACTTCGCCTTCATCGTCTCGAGCGCCTCGGCCGTGCCGTGCATCATCACCGCCTCGCGCGGCATCAGCTCCTTGAACGTCGCGCCGAGGTACTCCATGATCTTCGGATCGTCGTTTATCAGCCCGTCCACCGCGTCCTTCTGGACGATGTCGTGCATCCTGACCACCACCGAGTATATCTCGGTCGCGCGCCGGTCGCACTGGAACTGAAGCTCCATGAAATCCTCCTGGAGCGCGACGTCAACCTTGTCGCTCGCCGCAAGAACGGCGTTGAACTCCGCAAGGGCCTCGGAAAGTCTCTCCTGCGCCTCGACCGCCGCCTTCACAGCCGTCGCCTCGCGGGTCGTGCCGCCGAAGAACCCCGTGCTCCACACGAGCTGGCCGCCTTTATTCATCAGCGCCTTGGCGAGCTTGCGTCCCGAGAAGTCGTCGAGCGCCGCGAGCTTTTCGGACGCTTTCTTCGCGAGACTCTCGAGCCGGGCGGACTCCTTCGCTGTGATGACGCCATTCTTGACGAGAGTCTCTCCGACGGACTTCACCTTCTCCGCGGCATCCGCGGAAACAGACTTCCCGGCCGCGTTGAGGAGCAACGTGTCGAGCTGCCTGACAATGCTCTTCGCCTTGTCGGCCTGGGGATGCGCCCCGGTGTTGATGATATTGTCACCCTGCCCCGCAATTTCGTCCGGGGCCTGCTGCTGCGCGCCGGTCGCATTCGCCGCATCCGGCCCGACCTGGGGACGGTAGTCTATGCTGACGTTCCTGAGCCCGCTCACTGTGTTGATTCCGCTCATGGCACACTCCTGTTTTTACTTGCGCACATCCTTTTCTGCCTTGTCTACACGCAACACGGCAAAAGGTTACACAGCCACTCGCCCAGCCAACCGCCGCGCCGTTCAGGGCCAGATGATGGAGAGGGACTCCGGGGCGTTGCCGAGTTCGGCGCCGAGTCGCCTGACGAGCGGCGACCAGTCAGAGCCCGAATCCTCGAGCTCGCCGTCTTCGGCGTAGACCGCGTACGATGTGCCGCGGTCGTCGCACGAGACCTCTATGCGCGACGCAGACCCGACGTGACCCGCCGTGGTCAGCAGAAGTATCGCCATCCTTATCGCCGCACCGATCTCCTCGTCGTCCTCCTTCTGCGACTCTTCGTCCGAAAGAACGCGGGCGTACGGGATGTGGAAACTTATCACAAGCGCCGGTTCGCTCCACTCGAACTCGAATACCCGGCTCTGGACGCCGTGCCCGCCGATAAAACGCGTCAGCCCTTCATCGGATTCAAGTTCGGCGAAGGCGGCCCTGAGCTCCTCAGCCGCCTCCGCGCGTTTCGCCTCAATGTCTTGCTCGTTCTTCTCTTCCATTGTCGCCTCCAAAGATTGACGTCCTTACGAAGCCGGCTTGGGCTTTTGGAACATCAGATGCACATAGTCGCGCTTGAAGTACGACGGACAGTTCTGTATTAGGAAGTCGTTCACGCACTTCAAGTCGCGATCGACCGTGACCACCGTCTTGTTGTCGGCCTTCCTGATCTTGAGCTCGGACTCGATCGGCGACATCCTGTTCTGCTTTCTGTAGTTCTTCCACTCTTCCGCGCCGTACACCATGTCGTTCTTCTTGAGCTGCTTGGCGTACGCGATGGCCTCGTTCAGGCGTCTTTCCGTCGCCCTCAGAGCATTCTTCGAGATTCTGGGCGCGAGGGAGTCGAGGTACGCCTGCTTCTTCTCGGGATGCGCGTCCATGTCCATCAGCTTGTTGTAGAAATCCTCGTCGATCTCCTCCGGCAGCGCGATGCTCTGCATGCCGAGCGTCCTGATGATCGCCATCTTCACCTCCGGCGACTTGACTTTCGCGAAGTCGACCGTCAGTGCGCCGTCTGTGCCGAGCTTCTCTATCCCGGGATCCTTCGACACGCGGAGGTTGAATTCGTCCTCCCCTCCTTTGCCGTGGATTTCTGCGCACACCATTTTCAGGTTTTTTACGAATCGCCCGGCAGTGTATTTGTCAATTGCGAATTTCTGGAGGCCGACCTTCCACGAGGCGAACGATGCGTCGTTGTCGATTGCCTTGACAGTCACGTTGTATTCGGCGTTGCCCCAGTTGTCTTTCTTCTCTCCGTCCTTTTCGACCTTGACGAAATAGTTGTCCCAATGGCGGTCGCCCTGTCCGGTGATGAGGTCAAGCCACATAAGCCTGTTGAGCTTCTGTGCGACCGAGCCCAGGACGTTGACTTGCTCCTGGCCCGGCATAACCGTATTGTGCAGGTTGGCCGGCGCAATGCCGTTTCCGCCTTTGCTCTTGCGCTTTCTATAGAATTCGCCTCCCGCGTAGCCCTCGGCCTTCTCCATGAAAAAGCCGAACTGACCCTTGTGGCTGCCGACGGAATACTTGACCACCAGGTCCTCGCAGCCGAACGCCTTGGCGGTGTCCTGCGTGGCGAGGTTCAGGTTCACCGTCTTCTGCGCGTCCCTGTAGGCGCCGTTCATGCCGAGCAGCATGCCGCTCATGCCTGTGCGGCTGTCGAACTCGGACTTGAAGACGAGCTTTCCGCCGGACTTCGTCTTCAGCAGATAGGTCTTCCCCGCCATACCGGAGCCGAGCGTCTTGGAGCCTACTATGTTCGACTCCTCGGTAGCGGGATCGACGTCGCCCGGCTTGAACCCGAGGATCTTCGCCTCGATGACATTGGAAAGCCCCACCTCGCCGAGCATGATCCTGCGCACGTCGATCGTCGCGAGCCCGGGATCCTCCCCGCCGTTCTTGATCCGCTCGCCCGCCTCTAAAAGCGCCCTGAACTGCGCCTTGACGAAGCGAATCCCCTTCACCGCCTTGGCGACGTCCTGCGCTGTTGCCTCGTCAACGCCTACCGACACCAGGGCCGACGCAAGGTTGGCGTACAGGCCGCAGAGCTTCACGATGCATTCGTTGAAATTAGTGTCGAAATCCTCCATCGGCAGCGTGCCGAGCGAGTAATCGCGTATCAGCTCGACGAACTCCTTTCGCGCGAGCTTGAACTGGAACACGATGTTGTTGCTCGTGGCGGCGCTGGACGACATTACCTTGTCGCCGCCCGGCACGCTTTCCGGCGAAAGCATGGCCTTCACCTCCTCGAGGAACACCTGACGCGACCGCATGACGGAGACGTTCCGCGCGTCGGCAATCTGATTCGAGACGTCGGCCAGGAGCTTCTCCATCTCGTCGAGGAGCGACGAATCGACCTCCGTCATCTTTGTGATCGCCACCCCGTTTTCGCCGAAGATTTCCTTGCCCTCGTGGTTTGTCATGACGGTTTCGTTGAGGCCGTTCTTGCGCACGTTTTCAAGGGCGCTCTTCATGTCCGCCATGTCGCGCTGCAGGGCGAGAATATCCTCGCCGCTCAGCACCTTGGAGCCGTCCGCCGCGAAGGCGTCAAGCTTCTCGGCGAGCGGACGCATCCTCTCGCCGAAGGTCTTGTTGATTATCTCGAGCGATTCCGCCGTACCGTGGCCCATGATTGCCTCGCGCGGCATCAGCTCCTTGAACGTCGCATTCAAAAGCGCCGTGGTCTTAGGGTCGGCAGCAGGGTTTTCCACCGCGTCCTGATGGACAAGCTGGTACATCTTGAACACGATGGAGTCGATTTCGGAGACGCGCCGGTCGCACTGGAACTGCACCTCGGTGAACGCGTTCTGAAGCTCTGCGTCCACCTGGTCGTTCCGGGCCAGGCGCTGGCCTAGCCTCTCGATCTCCGCCGAGAGCGCCTGCTGCGACTCGATCGCCGCCTTCACCGCCTTGGCCGTGGGGTTCATGCTCCAGAAGCCCTTCCGCCACACGAGATCGCCCGTCTTCTCCTTGAGCTTGGCCGTCGCGTCCTTGGCGAGGCTTTCGAGCTTGTCCTTTTCCTCCTGGGTCAGCACGCCGAGGTCGGTCAGAGATTCGCCGACCTTCTTTACGTTCTTGACGGCGTCTGCCGAAACAGACTTGCCCGCAGCATTCACTAAGAGTACGTCCAGCTGCTGGACGACGCTCTTTGCGTTTCCGAGCTGAGGAGCCTCCTCGGGAACGGCATCCGCGCCCGGCTGGGGCTGGTTCGCATTGCCAGTGTTCTGGACATTAGTCGTGATCGTGGGCTGAAAGTCCACGTTCACCTTGTTGAGTCCGTTCAAAGAGTTTATACCGCCCATGACATTCGTTCCTTTCTGCCGTGTCTACACGCGAGACGGCAAAAGGTTACACTCACCTTTCCCCGCCCGGCATCTACGTCGCCACCGGCTTTCAGCCGAGTAGCGACGAGAGGAGCGGATCCTTTACCGCGATCTCCTCCTTCGTGAGCCCTTCTATCTCATGGGGGAAGACGATCCAGTCAAGACCGACGTCCTTGACGAAATAGTCTGGCTTAAGGTTGGTGATGTTCTTCTCGGGCTTCCAGTAGACGCACGCGAGGCGCATCTCCGCACCCTTCGCGTCGATTCGCTCCTTGACGGCTCGCGCGGTCTTGCCGGTGTCGAAGACATCGTCGACAACGAGAACCCTGTCCCCCGGCCGAAGGAGCCCGAAAACGAGATCGCCGTGCGTGAACTCGACGCCGCCCGGATTCTGGCCGATTCCGGTGTAGCTCGCGCACTTGAGCGGAATGTGCTGGACGCTCCAGCCGGAGACCTTGAAATACTCGTGCAGCGCGACGCCTACCGCCGCACCGCCGCGCCAGAGCGCGATGAGGATGTCGGGCTTCCATCCCGACTTCCTGACTGCGGCCGCGAGCTTCCACGTGTCGCGGAGATACTCGTCGGCCGAAAGATACTTCTTTTCATTCATGATATTGCCCCTGTCTATTGCATCAGCTGCGCGGCAGGGCGAGAGCCTCTCTTACGGCCTCGCCGAACGCATCGGCCAGGGACATCATGCCCCAGTCGTTGGGA
>ONVK01000024.1 GCA_900321255.1 uncultured Lentisphaerota bacterium
CTGTCCGCACTGCAGCAAGACGCTCGTAATCGACTACCGCGGGGCGGGGCTCCAGATCAGCTGCTCCGAGTGCGGCAAGGACGTGCTCGTCCCGATTCCGGACGGCATGGAGCTTACCGACCTCGACATGGATCCGGGCGAAATCCTGAAGCAACTCTTCGCGACCCGTCGCAACTACCAGAAGGCCGAGACGCGCGTGCAGGGACTCAAGGCGCGGCTCGTGTCGCTGCAGGAGACGCTTGCCGTCATGCAGCAGGTGATTGCCGAAGGGTTGGCCGACGAGTGAGCAAAAAGGCCCTTTTCGTAAACGCGCTCACATTTGCGCGTGTTCCGCTGATTTTCCTCTGGGCGGTTTTCGCCGTCTGGGGGGAGCTTGAGCTCGGCGTCGACGGGCAATCCCCGAGCGCGACGCTCGCCGTCCTCGCGTCGCTCGGGATGTTCCTTTCCGGGCTTACCGACCTCTGGGACGGCAGGCTCGCCCGCCAGTGGGGCGTGGTGTCGACGCTCGGCAAGATGGCCGACCCGCTGATGGACAAGGTGTTCTACATCGTCGCGTTTCCGGTGCTGGTGTGGATGTCTGGGCATGCCGGTGCGCGAGAGTTCCATACGCTCGCGCTCCTTGCGTTGACGGTGCTGTATCTTCTGCGCGACACCTGGGTGACGTTCCTGAGGTCCGTCGGCACGATGTACGGGGCAGATGTCGGCGCGATGTGGCTTGGCAAGGTGCGCACGGCTCTCTCCTTCCCTGGCGCGGGCTGGATATACGCCTACCTCTGTTTCCGCCAGTTTGAGTTGTTTCGCGCAGCGAATGTCTGGACGAACACAGTCTGGCCGGTGAGTGTCCTGGCGGTCGAGGCGCTTCTCGGCATTCTCACGCTCGTGAGCCTTGTGACATATACGAGGTCGTACATGCCCTACCTCAAAAGGGCACTTGAAAGAAACGAAAATTTGTGAGATAATATCCCCAGTTCCACAACTAAAACGAAAGGCAGGAAAAAATGAAACAGGCAAGAAAAGGCTTTACGCTCGTCGAGCTGCTCGTCGTTATCGGCATTCTCGGCATTCTCATGGGTGACGCAGGCGAACACCGACCGCGAGGCGGCGGGGCTTTCGTCTATATGGCCGCAGGACGAGACCGAGGGACTTGATGAAGACGACAAGCAGCTCATTGGCGCGACTTCGTCCACCGACTACTTCAAGTATCTCTTCGATTTCGAGAAGAAGAACGACTCCGCGAGGTGGAAACCCTATGTCGATGTCGATATCGGCGTCCTTTCCGGTGGCGGTGTTCCCGGTGCGGCCGGTACGACGCTCAAGCAGGACAATGTCGCTTGGCTCGTCGCCAAGAATGTCCAGAGCGAAATGGCCGACGTCGTTCCCGTGCTCGTTTCCCGCAACGTCGAGTATTCGACGCTCAACTCCGCCCTGCAGAGCAAGGTCCAGGGCGATGAAACGACCGAGGTCGAATGCGGCAACGGCAAGGGCGAGAGGGATGTGCCGTTCGGCAACAAGGGCTGGGTTCTTGTCCGCAAGGGCGGCGCCTCGCAGGTCATCAAGGCCAAATACTCCAAATACAGCGTCATCTTCAACCACCAGGGCTTCGACAACTCCAACCTCGACGACAAGCCCGAGTTCATGAAGCTCTAATGCTTGTCAGGGTCGCGATCGACCTGGCGCTTGACCGGCTCTTCGACTACGAAGTGCCGAAAGAGCTCGAGAAGAAGCTGGCCGTCGGCCAGCTTCTTTCCGTTCCGTTCGGCCACCGCACCGCCCGCGGCTTCGCGATGGAGATTGGAGATGAGGGGTCAGGGGTCAGGGGTCAGGGGTCAGGGGGTAGGTCGTATGCCCTGAAGCCAATTGAAGCCATTGTCGACGAGGAGCCGTTTTTCTCGACGCGGCTCCTCGAGCTCGTGCGCGCTCTCGCTTGCTATACCGCCGCGCCCGTCGAATCGGTCTTGAAGGCCGCCGTTCCCGCCGCCGTTGTGAAGCCCAATGCGCGCGCGAAGGAACTGTACTTCATCGAGCCCGCGCTTGCCCCCGCACCCGTCCCCATGACGGCTCGCCGCCAGTGGCTCTATGACCAGATCGTCCGCCTCGGCGGCGGCTGGATGCAGCAGCTGTGCCGCGAACTCAAGACGACGCCTGCGTCTCTCAAGGAGCTCGGGCGGCTCGGCCTCGTCACCATCGCTCCGCGGCAGAAGCGCCGCGATCCGCTCGGCAACATGCGGCGCATCCTCCCGACGAAGCCGCTACCGCTGAACGGCGAGCAGACTGCGGCGCTCGGCGTCATATCCGCCGCGACAAAGCCAGTCCTTCTCTTCGGTGTCACTGGGTCGGGCAAGACCGAGGTGTATCTACAGGCGATTGCGAAGGAGCTTGAGTCTGACCGCGGCGTGATCGTGATGGTTCCCGAGATTTCCCTCACGCCCCAGACCGTCCGCAGGTTCGCGTCGCGCTTCGGCGACAAGGTGGCGGTCCTGCACTCTGCGCTTTCCGACGGCGAGCGCTACGACGAGTGGCACAGGATACGTTCGGGCGCGGCTCGCGTCGTAGTGGGGCCCCGAAGCGCCGTCTTCGCGCCTGTCCGCGGCCTTGGGCTCATAGTCGTGGACGAGGAGCACGATTCGAGCTACAAGCAGGACGACAATCCCCGCTACAACGCGCGCGACGCGGCGGTTCTGCGTGGAAAGATCGAGGGCGCGCGCGTCGTGCTCGGCTCTGCGACCCCGTCGCTCGAGACGTGGCACAACGTCTCGCTCGGCAAGTACGAGCTCGCCGAGATGAAGTGCCGCGCCGGGGCGGGGACTCTCCCGGCCGTCCGGCTCGTCGACATGTCCGCGCCTCAGCGCGGCGATTCCTCGGGCGCGATCTTCTCGCATGATCTTCTCGACGCCGTGAAGCTCCGGCTTGACCGCCATGAGCAGACGATACTTTTCTTGAACCGACGCGGCTATTCGCGCAGCGTGACGTGCGCCGCATGCGGCGCGACGGTCGACTGCGCGGAATGTTCGCTTCCCTATACGTACCACCGCGCCGACGACTGCTGCCGCTGCCATATCTGCGGCGGGTGGATTCCCACCCCTAAGGTCTGTCCCGCGTGCGGCGCGCCTTCGCTCCAGTACAAGGGCATAGGGACGCAGCGCGCGGAGGCCGCGCTTGCGAAGTGCTTCCCCAATGCGAAGATTCTCCGCATGGACGCAGACTCTACGTCGCGCAAGAACTCGCATGACGACATACTTTCCGCGTTCAGGCGCGGCGAGGCGGACGTCCTTCTCGGCACGCAGATGATTGCGAAGGGGCTCGACTTCCCGAATGTCACGCTCGTTGGCGTTCTCAATGCCGACAGCTCGCTCAACATGCCAGACTTCCGCGCGGCGGAGCGGACATTCCAGCTGCTCGCGCAGGTGTCGGGCCGCGCGGGAAGGGCGGAGCTCCCCGGAGAGGTCGTCATCCAGTCGTACGATCCTTCGGCGCCTGCGATCGTCGCGGCGGCGCGCGGCGATTTCGCCGCGTTTGCGAAGGAGGAGCTTTCTGTTCGCGAGGAGTGCTTCTTCCCGCCGTTTTGCCATCTCGCGGCTGTCAACCTGCGCTCGAAGGACTTGAAGCTCGTTTCGTCGTGGGCCGACATGTACGCGAAGTCGCTTATGAAGGTGAAGGGGCTTACGGTGTCCGAGGCGGTGCCGAGCGCGCTTGAGAAGGCGGACGGGTGGTATCGCTGGCAGGTCGTCGTTCGCTCGCCCTCGGTTTCGGCGATAGTAAAGGCATGGCGGTGGCTTCTCGCCCAGCGTCCGCCGCCCGCCGCCCTCCGCGCCGCCATCGACGTCGACGCCTTCAACCTTGTCTGATCTGTTTTGGTATAATACGCACTACATTGAAAGGAAATTACAATGATGAATCCCAGAACTGTTGCCGTGCTTGTCTGCTTGTCCGCGGTGATGAGCGTCGCCTTCGCGAAGACCCCAGAGGAGGTGTCCAAGGAGAAGCACTACCCGGTGCGCTACTGCGCTGATACGGATACCCCAGAGGCGCGCGAGGCGCTCATCGTGGAACTCTGGAAGCACAATCCCGCGGCGGACACGAAGCTGTGGCCCGAGGGGAAGGTGCCGATGAAGGACAACGACAGGCCGCTCAAGAAACTCGAGCACGAGCTCTGGCAGCGCAACCTTGTCGTCACGGACGTCAACGATCCGTTCTTCACGTTCTTCCCCGCGAAAGGCGATGGCGCGAGGCCGGTCGTGGTGATTCTACCCGGCGGAGGGTACTGGCAGCTCGGATGGAACAAGGAGGGCACCGAGATAGCGGATTGGCTCAACTCGCTTGGTTTCTCCGCCGCCGTGCTGCTGTACCGTGCGCCGAACCAGCGCGACGCGGCGCTATGCGATGTGCAGCGCGCAATCGGCATCTTGAGGCGCGATGCCGCGAAGTACGGCATAGACCCGGGGCGCGTCGGCGTCATCGGCTTTTCCGCCGGCGCCAACCTTGCGATACGCGCTTCCACCAACTGGCGCAAGCGCATGTATGAGCGCGTCGACGACGCGGACGACTATTCGTGCCGTCCCGACTTCCAGATGCCGATCTATCCGTGGGACATCCGCCATCGCAGGAATCCTGCAAAGACGGGGTCGGGATGGAAGGGCATGGATATCCGTCCGGAGTACCCCATCGACTCGGAGACTCCTCCGTCGTTCGTCGCGCAGTCGATCGACGACTTCTGCGAGATCGAGACGACTGTGGCGTACGACTGGCATCTGCGGCAGGCGGGGGTCGATTCGACCGTGAGGATATATCCTGACGGCGGCCATGGATATGGGCTTCGCAGGACCGGGAAATCGGTCGACACATGGTCGACCGAAGCAGCCGTCTGGCTTGGTAGATTCGCGCGGCCACAGAAGAAGGTGCTTTTCCTCGGCGACTCGATCACGGACGCAAGGCACGTCGGCTGCACGAAGAACTACTGGGGCTTTCTCGCGGAGCGCTATGGGTTCAAGCCGCTCGTCTACGGCATCAACGGCCAGCGGTGGAGCGATATCGTCGCCCAGGCAAAGGCATATGGGAATGAGCATGGCGAATGTCCGGATGTAGTCTTCGTGTTCGCCGGAACGAACGACTTCAACGGAAACGTTCCGCTCGGCGAGTGGTATTCGCTTTCCGAGGAGAAGGTCAACCGCAACGGGAAAGAGATTGTGCTCAAGAAGCGCACGCTCTCGCGCGACGGGAAGACGCTGCGCGGGCGCATCAATGTCGCCATGGAGCACCTCGTCGGGAGCTTCCCGACTGCGAAGATTGTCCTTCTCACGCCAATTCACCGCGGCTACGCGACGTTCGGCGCGAACAACGTGCAGCCCGACGAATCGTATGCGAACGAGCTGGGGCTCTTCATCGACGACTATGTGAATGTCGTCAAGGAGGCCGGTAACGTCTGGTCCGCGAAGGTTGTCGATCTCAACGCGGACGCCGGGCTTTATCCAAAGGCCGACTCGCACGTTCCGTTCTTCTCGGACGGCGAGCGCGACAGGCTCCATCCGTCGGACGCCGGTCACAGGCGTATGGCCGACGCAATTGCCGCTTCCGTCGGCTCTTGGCTGAAGTAGCCATCCTTTCCTCGCCTTGGCGCCGCTTGACGCGGCCGCAAGTGGCGAACTGGTTTAGTACACCATATATGCGCTTATACAGAAGGGGCGGCCCCTTTTGCCCTTCGGGCGGACATCGACTTGCGCCAGGCGGACGGGGTCGTTCGCGTCCTCTTCTTGAAGAAGTGGATGAAGTGCGCGTCGGAGGAAAACCCGGTCTTCTTTGCGATCGCGTGGACGGATGCATTCGTCTTGCCCAGCAGCGACATCGCCGCTTTTAGCCGCATGTCGAGTATCACGTCGCGCAGGGATGCGCCGTAGACCGTTCGGAACCGTGCACGGACGAGCGAGTGGGAGACGCCGAGATGCTTGACGACATCGTCGACGCCAATGCCCTCTGTCAGGTGCAGTTTGACGAACGAGAGCGCTTCCTGGATGAGATATCCCGCGGGAGGGACAGAGCGCGTGGAGTTGCGCTCGGTCACCCCGGACGGGGGGACGAGAATCGGCCGAAGGAAGGCGCGCATGGATTTTGACGACATGAGCGCGGCAAGCTCCTTGGCGGCTCTGCTGCCCAGCATGACATCGTCGGTCTTGACGCTCGACAGAGTCGGCTTCGTCGTCTCGCACATCATTTCGTCGTCGTCGACTCCAAGAACCGCGACCCGGGAGGGTATGTCGATGCGCAGCCTGCGGCATGCGGAGATGACGTCGATCGCCTCAAGATCGGTCGCGCCAAGGACCGCGGCGGGCTTTTGAAGGGACTTCAGGAAATCCTCGAGCGTCTGCGCCGCCCGCTGCCATACGACGGGCGACATCCCCTTGCCGCCGAGCGTCTCGGCGAAGCCGCTGAACCGCTCTTCGGACCAGTTGGTGCGCGAAGGCGTCGGAATGAAGGCGTACGAGCGGAATCGCGCCTTAGACAGGAGATATTCCGCGGCGAGGCGCCCCACGGCCAGGTCGTCGTTCTTGAGGAGCGCGAATTTCGGCCCGTGTCTGGGAATGGAGCCGAGCGGATTGTGCACCATCACGACCGGAACCGGGCGGGTGATGAACCTGGCGATCTGCGGCGTAATCGAGCGGGGACTCACGATGATGCCGTCGACTCCGCCGAGCAGCGTCGCCTGGAGCAGCGCATCGTCGACTTTCCCCGGATTCTGCAGGAATTGGATGCTCCAGTCGTGTCCCTCGTTTACGTAGTTGAATATGCCGGTGATGCCGTTGCGTCCGGCGATACCGTTGATGGTCGAGATGACGAGGACCTTTTTCATGCCGAACATTATAATACGTCCGTATCGTAAAAGTCAATAGACTTGTATCGAAAAATGCAACGGGCCGCGTTGACGCAGGAGCGGCCGTATTGATAAAATCGCCGCGTAAACAACGAAACAAGTCGTCAAGACGGAAAGGATTACAGAAGATGGATTTCATGAGCACGGTGAAGGGCTCCCTGCTGGAAGGCTTCTATCCGGCCGGCTGGGACATGAAGAAGATCGACAAATGCTGCAGCAACAAGCCAGCCGACGTCTTGAAGCCGCAGAAGTTCTGGAACAAGGCGTTTAAGCCCGTCCAGTGCGGCGACCTCGTCGAGTTCGAGGTGAAGATGGGCCACGAGATCGCGTCGGAGATCCGCAAGGCGAAGGAGCGCGGCGAGAAGATCGCGTTCATCCTTCCCGTCGGGCCGATGGGCATGTACAAGTGGGCGGTCTACTTCCTCAAGGAGTGGAACGTCTCGTGCGAACACGTCTGGTGCTTCAACATGGACGAGTGGGCGGACGGCAAGGGCAACACGCTCGTCGGCGACGCGAGCTTCCAGTATGCGATGGAACAGGCGTTCTACAATCCGCTCGGGAAGCTCACGGTCCCGAAGGATCACCGCAACTTCGCGACGAAGAAGAACCTCCCGACCTACCCGAAGAAGATCGCGGCGCTCAAGGCAGAGGGCGCGAAGCTCGTCCTCGTCTACGGCATCGGGCGCATGTGCCACATCGCATTCTGGGAGCCGATGATCGGCGGCGAGTTCAAGACCGACAAGGAGTGGCTCGCGCAGCCCTACCGCATCGGCGTGCAGCTCCACCCGCTCACGATCGAGCAGAACGCGCAGACTTCCTTCAAGTCCAGGACCACGCTCGTCCCCTGCCGAGCGAACACGATGGGCCCCGGACTCATGTTCCAGGCCGACTACGCGATTGGCGGCGCTGACGGCACCTTCGGCCGCGGCATGCAGTGGCAGGGCATGTCCCTCTGGATGACGCTCCGCTACGGGCCGTCGCGCTGGGTCACCTCAAGCTGGATCCCGACGATTCCCGGACGGCTCTTCTTCCTCAAGGAACTCGCGGGCCCGCTGGTCGCCGAGGCGAACTGATGCGGAAGGTCGTCGCAGCCGGCTCGATCCTCGTCGACAAGATCAACGAGATCGGCGCCTACCCGAAGGCGGGGGAGCTCACGCAGATCCGCGCGCGCTCCCGCGTTCCGGGCGGACTCGTGCCAAACACCGGCTGCGACATCCACATCCTCGACTCGGGGATTCCCGTATCGGCGTTCGGAGCCGTCGGCAATGACGACGACGGACGTTTCGCCGTCGCGGAACTGAAGCGCCGTGGGCTCGACACGGCTGGCGTCGTGGTGAAGCCGACGGCGACTTCCTTTACTGACGTCATGAGCGTTCCAGGCGGAGAGCGGACTTTCTTCACCTATCCAGGAGCGAGCGCAGACTGGGGCTACGACGACTTCCCGTTTGATCTCGTCCAAGAGGGTGATCTCGTGCTCCTCGGCTATTTCCTGCTGCTCGCGAAGATCGACGCTGGCGACGGGCTTAGGATACTGCGCGAACTCAGGCGCCGCGGCGTCGAGACGGCGATCGATCTCGTCAGCGAGAACTCGGATCGCTATTCCCTTGTACGCGAATGCCTGCCTTGCGTCGACAATCTCATCGTCAACGAAATCGAGGCGGCGCGGATCGCCGGGATCGACGGGGGCCTAAGGGAAGTCGCGGCGCGGCTTTTCGAACTCGGCGTGCAGAAGCGAGTTGTGATCCACATGCCCGAGAAGGGCGTTTCGCTCCTCAGGGACGGCACTTGGACGGAAGCAAGGTCCGTCGAGCTCCCCAATGGCTTCATCAAGGGCAAGACCGGCGCTGGCGACGCATACTGCGCTGGCTGTCTCGTCGGCATCTTCAATGGCCTCGCTGAAAAAGAGATACTTGAGCTCGGCGGAATCGCCGCGGTAGGCGCGATGTCCGCTCCGGGCGCAGTCGAAGGCATGCGCCCTATTGCCGAACTCAAAGCCCTCATCTCAACTCTAACCCCTGACTCCTGACCCCTAACTCCCTAACCCATGCTCGTAAATCTCGACCAGGTTCTTGAAAAGGCGAAGGCGGAAAAGTACGCCGTCGGGCTTTTCAACACGCACGACACCGACATGCTCGAAGCCGCGATCAGCGCGGCGGAGGAAGCGCGCAGCCCCATCATCATCGGGACGGCCGAAGTGCTGCTCCCCTACGGCGACCTTCCGCTCATTGCGCCCGCGCTTGTCACCGCGGCGAAGCGCGCGACGGTTCCTGTCGTCGTTCACTACGACCACGGGCTTACCTTCGAGAAGACGATGGAGGCGCTGAAGCTTGGCTTCTCCTCCGTCATGTACGATGCGTCTGCGAAGCCATACGGCGAAAACATCGCCGAGACGAAGGAGGTCGTCAAGATCGCCCATGCGTTCGGCGCGACGGTCGAGGGCGAGATCGGGCACGTCGGCCTTGCGGCGGCGGGAGACGACAAGAACGGGCAGTACACGACGGTTGAAGAGGCGGTTGATTTCCAGACGAAGACGGGCGTTGACGCGCTTGCGGTCGCGGTCGGTACGGCGCACGGCGTCTACAAGTCGAAGCCGTGTCTTCAGTTCGGCCGCATCGCGGAGCTGAAGGCGGCGGTCGCCGCGCCGCTCGTGTTGCACGGCGGGTCGGGCCTTTCTGACGACGATTTCCGCCAGGCAATCGACTGCGGCATCGCGAAGCTAAACATCCACACCGACATGGTGGTCGCGGGGATGAAGGCGATGCGCGAGCAGTGCGCGTGCCACGACGCCGCGAAACCGGCGACTTGGGACTACCTCGACACCCGCAAGGCGAAGGTCGAGGCGATAAAGCAAGTAGTCGCCCGCAAGCTCCAGCTCTTCGGCTCAGTAAATAAAGCTTAACCACCACTCTCCAACTCCCTCTGCGCCTCTGCGTCTCTGCGTTAAAAATTCTACTAAAAAAGATCTCAATTCCGCTCTCCAACTCCAACTCTAAACTCCAACTACTAACCACTATGAACGTTCTTGCAATTGGCTGCCATCCTGACGACGTTGAAATCTGCTGCGCGGGAACGCTCGCGAAATGCGTGAAGCGCGGCGACAAAGTGATCGTTTCCCACCTGTGCACGGGTTCGCTCGGGCATGTGGTCATTCCGCCCGAGGAGCTTGTCCCCATGCGCGCCGCTGAAGCGCGCGAGGCGGGGAAGCTCGCGGGGATCGAGGTGCTGGACGGGGTCTTCGGCGATCTCGACATATACGCGGACAACGCGGAGAGCCGCAACAAGGTTGTGGAAATCATCCAGTACGCGCAGCCCGACGTCATCATCACGCACAATCCCGACGACTACATGCCCGACCACACCGCGACCTCGAAGCTCGTCTTCGACGCGGCGTTCACGGCCACCCTCCCGAACTGGCCGTCGAAGACCAAGAAGGCGGCGAAGCTCGTCCCGATCTACTACATGGACACGCTTGCAGGCGTCAACTTCGTCCCGGAGGAGTTCGTTGACATCTCGGACGAGATCGACCTCAAGATCAAGATGCTCGAGTGCCACCACTCGCAGCTCGACTGGATGCGCGAGCACGATCACATCGACTTCGCGGACATGGTGCGCACCTGCTCGCGCTACCGCGGTTACCAGTGCGGCGCCGAATACGCGGAGGGCTTCCGCCTCTGCAAGGCGTACCTTCGCGGGACAACCCGCCGGCTGCTGCCGTAGCGTAGCTTCCGGCGTGCATTTTCCGCGTGAATTTTTTCGCCCCGCGCACTTGCGCGAAGGGCGGAAAAATGATACAATAAACTCAATATCTGTTGGTAGGCCATAGAAATATGACCTAATTGTGTTATTCCTTTCTTCTAGGGGGGGGGGGGGTAGGAAAGTAATGGAAAAGGTGATGAGTAGAGATGGTTGTGTGAAACGTTGGCGGCGTCGTATGACGGCTGTCTTGCTGGCGTTTGCTGTGTTTCCGATGATTGCCTCGGCTTCGGTGCAGGATAAGGTCGCGCGGTTTTCAACGCCTGGCCCCGACTGCTACGCCGACGGTACGCTTGTCGCCGACGGCGAGTGCTACGCGCTCGTCTGGTCGCCTAAGGGCTTGACCTTCGCCGGCTTCAACGCCGACGGAACGGCCATTTCGGCCAATGACCGCGTCGTTTTTGCCGCGCCGCTCGCGCTTGAGGGCAAGTGCCGGGATTCTCTTTTCCAGATTCCGGCCGATGAATACGCCGAGCTCGAGGGCGGCGAATGGGCCGTCTGCCTCGTCGATACACGCATGGCTAACGGGGTTCCGGCGGGTGTCGCGAACAACGCGCCTCTTCGCGTAAACCGCTGGGGCGCGGTCAGGAATGAAGTGAAGATTTCCACCGCGTCGACGCTTGCGCTCGATGGGATTGCCGCTCCAAAGGCCGGCGGGCGCTCTCTGCTCGCGGCAGCGGCGCCAAGTGAGACCGGCGCGTGCGCCGACACGCTCTCGGCGGTGCCGGATTCCGTGACGCAGCCGCGAATCATTGGATTCGAGGTGGTTGATGGAGTGGCGCGTCTCACGGTCGAGGGCACGGTTCCGTTTCTGACCTACACGATTTCGGCGGGTGATACGCCCAATGCGCTTGCGGCCGACGATGCCGCAGACTGGGTTGACGGCGATACGGCGAAGCCGATCGAGATTGAGACCGACGCGGTGAAAGGCAGCCGCTTCTTCAAGGTAACAAGGGCCGAGTAAGGGAAAGGAGAACAATGACAATGAAACGCATATCCCTTATCCTTGCCGTCGCCGCGCTTGCCTTTGCCGGTCTTTCCGCCAAGGCCGCCGATTCGCTCACAATGGCGGACTTCGGCCATTCGATCAAGTTGCAGGTGAGCGGCTACACCGGAACCGAAACGCTCGAAAACTTCCCCGTGCTCGTGCGCGTATCGGAATCGGGCATTCCGGGCTTCCTCTACTCGGACATGAAGTATCCGAACGACAGCAACAAGACGGATTCGTCCTATTATCGCGACTTAGCCTTCTTTGACGCGGCTGGGGGCAAACTCCAATACGAAATTGACAGCTGGAGCAAGGGCGGGGAATCCCTCGTCTGGGTCAAGCTCCCCGCGATGAAAAATGGGACGACGTTTACGATGTGCTGGGGGGCATCGACCTACGAAGAGGTCACGGCGGATGACAGGCCCTGGGGCGACTACGCTGGCGTCTGGCACCTTCGGGAGACCGGATCGAACAAGCAGATATTCGATTCATCCACGAACACCCTCCACGGCTATACGGCGACCGGCAGCGGCAACTCATCCAGCAAAATCGGCGCGGGCCGCCGCATCGCGTCCAACAAAGACCACGCCTGGGGCATTGTCGTTGATGCGACGAATGCTATCCCGCAAAGGGCCGTTGCAGATTCGCTCGACACCGATTTTACGGCATCGTTTTGGATGAACCCGCAGGGGTCGAAGGTTGCCGATTTTCAATATGGCTTCCTTATCGATCGGCGCAAGGGCGAATACAACAATCCTGGTGGATGGGGAGTGCGCCTCCATGATGGTACTGCGGCCAACAAACAACAGCTTCAAATCTATGCCGCAACCGAAAAGCCCTACTCCAACAACTATGACGGCACGTTGACAGCAAGCAACTACCCCTCGCTTTACACGCTGAACACCTGGACAAAAGTTGACATCCACTGGTACGCGACCGGCGCCGCCGGCGCCGCCGACATCTACACGAACGGCGTCTTCGTCGAGACGGTGACACTCCCGAAGGCGCCCGCGCAGACCGATTCCAACATCGGTATCGGCGGTTCGACGCAGCCCAATCCAACCAACACCAACCCCGCGAAAGAGCAGAAGGGCCGCCGGTTCAACGGCTACATGGACGAGGTACGCCTTCGTTCCGGGGGCTTGAGCGCCGACTGGATCAAGGCCGACTATGATACGGTTGTCAATGAAGCGTTCTTGACGGTCGTGCCGCCCGATATCCTCACGGTCGCTTGGGCGAACGGCTCGGGCGCCACACCCGGCGTGGAGGAGACGCACCACGACCGGGCCGTTTTTGCCGGTACGGTGCAGAATCTCGGCCAAGGTGGGGCCGAATCCTGCGCAATCGAGGCCAAGGTCTGGGCACATGACGCCTCCGAGCCTGAAAGCTGGACAGCGCTCGCGAACGGTCTCGTCGTGGACGACGACTTCTCAGTATCGTGGCCGGGGCTTTCGGCGGAAACACCTTACGACTACATCCTCCGCGCCGTCGGAAACAACGGCGCGGAGACGAATTCCGTCTCCGGCACGTTCACGACCCTGCCGGCGCTGGGAATCTCCTGGGCGACGGGCTCCGGCACGCCCGGCTTCTCGAATGTTTCCAGCACGTTCGCCACCATTGGCGGTTCGGTCACGACGCTCGGTGACGCGACTTCCTGCGAAGTCCGATACAAGATCTGGCTCGCGGCCGACGAGGAGCCGTCTCTCTGGACGACCTTCGCGGAGGGTCTTGCGGCCGATGATTCCTTTTCCGCGACCGTCACCAACACTGCCGTCGGTTCGGCCATTCTCCCCGGCACGGTCTACGCCTACGCCCTGCTTGCCGTCGGAAGCGATGGCGAGGAGGCGTCCGTCTCCGGCACGTTCACGACGGGCGGCGATCCCGGCGAGACGGTCGGCTCGGACTACACAGAGTTCTTCGATGACGGCACGAATGCCTGCTGGGTCGTAAAAGGCTTTGAACGCTATCTTCCTCTTACCGTGACGGGGTATACGGGCACCGAGACGCTGACGAACTTTCCGGTCCTCGTCGATGTCCGCGATACGGATACGAACGGCTTCCGATACAGTGACTTCTACCACTACGACGGAAGCGACATGGCCTTTGTGGACGACACGGGTCATATCATCCCGCACGAGATCGACACTTGGAACAAGAACGGCATGTCGCTTATCTGGGTGCGGCTCCCCCGGATGAACAAGGGGACTACGTTCACGATGTGCTACCGCAGCCCGCTCGTCGAACCGCTGCCTGATGTCGGCAATACGTTCGAGAAGTATGTCGGCGTCTGGCACATGAACGAGACGCATGATGGCGTTACCAGCATCAAGGATTCAACAGCCAACAACCTCCCGGGCGAATCGCACGCCAAATCTCTTGCAGGCATCAACCAGGGTCAGATGATTGGCGGCAACGCTCGGCGTGTTGCGCAGGAGTCGGGCACTTCGTCCTCCAATGGCCGCATCATGGTCTATGACCACGATGACATCCTGCGTACGGGCGTCGGCAATGTGTTCACCTTCTCCGGCTGGTACAAGACGGCGGATGGGAAGCCGAACTGGGCGTATTTCGTGGCACGCAAGGGCGATGACTATTCAAAGGGCTGGGGCGTCCAGTATACGGACAGCAATGCCGCCGACAAACTGCGCGTCTGGTCCGACCCACTCGGCTCGAAGGCGGTGCATTCCGCCGATAATCCCGGAGGATACTACCACTTTGGCATCACGAACTATTGCACGGGCGCGGCAACTGGTTACAAACATTCAGACTGGACCTACTGGACGTTCGTTTTCAGCAACAACACATTCCATGCCTTCCACAATGGTACGGAGCTGGAAAGCACGGTCGGTGGATTCACGCTCGAACAGCCGTTTGCGAACGACGACACCGCCGATTATGATTTTCTCGTCATCGGCGGCATGGAGTTCGGCACGGGTGCGTTCAACGGCTTTGTGGACGAGGCGCGTTACTCGAAGGGCGTTCGCAGCGGCGACTGGATCAAGGCGGAATACGATTCAACGCGCCAGAAGACCGATGCCTTTGTGACAAAGGGGACGGTCGGCATTGGTCATGATTCTCCTGTGCCGGTCGTTGTCTGGGAGAAGGGGACGGATCTGCCGCTCTCGATCATAGATGTGAGCTACGCCTACGTTCAGTTCGCCGGCACGGTGACCTACTGTGGTAAAGGAGCAGACGATTGCCGCGTTGAATACCAGATCTGGGCTGACGGCGAGGAGGATCCGACGATTGATGGTGTCTGGACTTCGCTCGGAAACTTGACGAATGCCACGGCCGGGACATCCTTCTCGGTTCCCGTGACGGGGCTTAAGCAGGACATGCCCTACAACTTCCGCATCCGCGCGGTCAATACGCTTGAGAGCGGCGAGGAGCAGGCGAACCGCGAACAAACTGGTTCGTTCCGCACGCTCGGCAATCTTGCCGGATCCGGCGGGGGTGAACTGATGCGTATCGACAACCGATTTGTCCACCGCTATCGTGCGGGTTCCTACACTTTCACGACGCCGGATTACGTCACGAGCGTCGAGATACTGGTCGTGGGCGGCGGCGGCGCGGGCGGCTATAAGATCGGCGGCGGCGGCGGCGGCGGCGGCCTCTTCTACAGCGAGTCTTTCCCAGTCGAGACGAATACGACCTATCGCATTCAGGTTGGCGAGGGTGGCAACGCCGCGTCAGACCTCTTGAAGCGCGGCGAAGACGGACAGCTCTCCTATTTCGCCCGCAAGGATGGCGACGGAGAGGACGACGAGACTATGCTGATTTCCGTTCCTGGCGGCGGCGCGGGTGGTAGCTATGTTAACAACAACGCAGCCATCGCCACGGGCGCCGATGGCGGATCGGGCGGCGGCGGTACGTTCGCGCTGGCCGGAGGATCGGCCATCTCGAACGAGGTCGATGGCGTTTGGGTTACCTACGGCTATGAAGGCGGACCTGGCAATGACAATAAGACAGCAGGCAACTCCTATGGCAAGACGGCGGCAGGCGGCGGCGGAGGCGCGGCTCGCGAAGGCGTTACCGCTTCGTTCGACAGTAACTATGGTGGCGGTGCAGGCGGCGCGGGTCTTGCCAATTCGATGACGGGCGAGGAGCTCTTCTATGGCGCGGGCGGTGGTGGCGGCTATGCCTATAGGGAGGATCAAAAGGGCTACTCGAAACCCGGTGCGGGCGGTTCGGGCAACGGCGGCAATGCGGCGGATGTCCGAAACGGAACTCCTGCGACTTCCGGCTTCGAGAACACGGGTGCCGGCGGTGGCGGCGGTTCAATGATTCTTAACAACAATGACGACAAAACCTACTGGCAGGGCGGCGATGGCGGCGACGGCGTGGTGCTGATCGCCTACGAGGTGCACGGCCGCGATCCGGTTGCCGAGGAGCCGCGCATTTCGATGACGCACTGCGCCTACGATCCGGACGCCGGCACGACCGGTACTGGTGTCGCCACAATCGACTACCGCGCGTTCTGGGCCGGTATCCAGGCGCAGGAAAACGACATCTATGTCCTCTACAGCACCGTGAGCGAGGAAGATGTCGCCGCCAAAAACGGCGATCATGCCAAGGTTGCGGAAAGCTCCATCGGCATCGGGACGACGACATTCGTCCCGCCGGAAGTCGGCTATACCTACTGGATTCGCCTGATGTCGCGCAAGGACGAAAGTTCCTTTATGTATTCCGACGAGCTCGCCTCGTTCTATGTCCCGGCCGTCTCGCTCAAGGGCGTGACTTGGAAGAAGCAGAACAGCGCGTCGGACGACTATGCAATTATCGACTACAAGCTCCATGACAGGAACGCGTCGACGCATCTCTACTGCTACTGGAGCGAGTCGCGCGAGTCGCTCGAGGGCGACGAGCGTCCTTCGGGCGACGGGGTTCGCATGTTCGATGTGGGCGCAGACAAGGCGGCGCTGACGACATTCAACCTGCCGGCATCTGAAGGCCTGAAGCGCAACAAGGTCTACTACATCCGTCTCGCCGCCGGAGACGAGCAGGGCGTCAAGCACTTCCTCTCCGATGAGATTCTCGAGCTACGCACCATCGAAGAGCCGGCCATCAATCTTCTTGGTGATTCTTGGGCGTCTCATGTCGCGACGCTTACCATTAAAACGGCCATCGCCACGCTCGCCCCGTCTAATGCTGAGGTGTTCGTGTTTTACTCGACCAACAAGACCGACCTGACGTCAGGTTCGCCTTGGAATAATGGTGCCTCGCGTTTGGTTCTCGGGACTAGCGAGACCATCCCCGACAATGTCAACACGGACGTGTCGTTCCCGCTCAGTTCGACCGTGGCGACCACCTATTACGTGCGGGTAGCGATCCGCTCGACCGTCGACAACAAGCTTTATTATTCCGGCGCGACGAGAGAGATCGAAATCACGACGACCGTCGCGCCCAACACGCTCATTGTCTATGCCAATGCCAAGCCGAAGATGGGTTGCTATGGCGACGAGCCGCAGGCGCTCGACTACACGGTGAGCTATGGCGGCCTCACGGAAGGCCCGGGCTGGGACCATTACACCAATGCGAGCATACACGTCGTCGGCGCGCCGTCGTGCAGCGTCACGGCGACGTCCCCGGTCGGCCAGTACGATATCGCCCAGGGTGGGGTCGAGCTCTCGAACCCCGAGCCCTGGACCGACCCGGTGACGGAGACGACTTATCAGTACCAGCTCGGTTTTGTGGGTGCGAAGTACGCCGTCACAAACGCCGTGTTCAGTACGTCGTTTGAAGCCGCGGAATTCACCTATGACGGCGAATCCCATGCAGGAGCGTCGCCAACCGTTACCGGTGTTCGGAACAACCAGACGGTGTCGTACCAGTACCGCGTCGGCAGCGGCGAGTGGGGCGCTACTGCACCTTCGTTCACGGATGCCGGCACCTACGCGGTGCAGTTCAAGGCGTCTGCGCCGAACCATACGGGCAACAACGGCACATTTGCCGTCACGATCAACCCCGCGCCGCTTTCTGCGGAGATTTCCGCCGGGAACTGGAGCTACACTGGCGTAGCGCAGTCGCCTGTGATTACGACGAACGTGACGGGCCATGTGAAGCCGGAGCTTAATCCGCTCACGTGCGAGTTCCGCGACGAAGCGGGCGAATGGCAGAGTGAGGTGCCGGCCTTTACGCAGCCGGGCGAGTACAAGCTCTACTTCCGCGTCTCGGCGCGGAACCACGCGACCTTTACGACGAACTGCACGTTCACGATCGAGGGTTGGGACTACAAGGTCAACATGGACGGAAAAGAGGGCTACAAGACGGAGATCAACGTGAGCGATCCGGGGTGGCTCCTCAGAAGTACCGGCGAAACGAGCGAGCATTTTGCTGATCGCGACGCTCGTTATGCGAACCTCGACACAGTCTGCGTCAACGGCCTGAAACTTTGGCAGAACTATGTCATTGACCGCCAGGATCTCTCCAAGAAGCTGGTGGCGACGATCATGCAGCGCGGCAGCCGCGTCAACAAGGATTCGTTCGTCGTCCACTTCCCGAACGTCGAGGCATTGCGTAACACAGGTCTGAACATCCGCTTCCGCCTTGACAAGAAGCTGAAGGGCGAGAGCGCGTTCACGCAGGGCGCGTTGAGCGACAAGTACGACATGAACGTGCCGCTTGGCTTCGAGGACGGAAATGACTCTACTGGTCTCTATGTCTTCAACATGGTGCTCGTTTCGACGAACGAAACCGCCGAGACAGGCGCCGGCGAGGCGGTGCTCGCTTCTTGCGCAACCGTCGGCGTCATGCGCGTCTCGAGCACGAACATGAACACGGTGACGGCTGTTCCTTGGTACTCGATGTCCGTTGACACTGAAACGCCGACCAACATCGTTGCCAACGATGTCGTTAACCAGAACGGCATTTCGACGGATGACATGATTCTGGCATACAAGGCAGCGAGCGGCAAGTTCAACGCCTGGAGTAATGGCGGCGAAAGCGGCTGGAAGGCGCTCGCAACCGTCACGACGAACGGTGTTGATGTCATTGATGCCGATGATGCGCAGTTCCCGCGCGGCAATGCATTCTGGCTTGTCCGGTCCAATCCGTCCACCAAGTACTACTACTTGATCGGCCGCTACACGGGCGACAATTACGAAGTTGAACTCGCGGGCGGCACGGCGGAGAATCCGGGTCATACGCTCGTCGCCAACCCGACGACGGACGACACCACGCTTGGTGCGCTTAAGTTCTATGACGGCAATGGTGACGAGACGACGCCGGGCGACGGCGACCGCATCGTCATTCTCGACGCACTCGGCTTCGAAGTCTCCCACTACCGCTCGGGCGGCAAGTGGGTCCATCGAGAGCTGCAGCAGACCGGCAAGCGGACAAAGCAGGTCCAGGTCGACAGCAGCGGCGTCGTGATCCCGTCCGGTACGGGCTTCTGGTATACGCGTAAGTCTGAAGGTGCGCTCGTGATCAAGTTCGGAGGTGCGGAATGAGCATGCGTCTTTTGAGACTGGCGGCTCTTTCCGCGATTGTCCTGACGGTGCGTGTCGCATCTGCCGAGGAAGGCGTTCTCTACTGGATGGTGGGCGAAGGGGCGACGGTCACGGGCGGCGACCCTAATTCACAGAGCATCAAAGCCTACCTGGATACATACGTGGCAGCCACGGAAGGCTCTTGGTCGGCTGCGCGCGTGCGCGTGATCGGCGGTGACAGCGACACATTCCTCGACCTCTATTCTTCGCCGACAGTGAGCACTCCTGGAGAGGACGGCATCGCTTTCGACGATTTTGGTGGGGTCTGGGGCGCTGGTACTCCGGACGGCATTCAGTCGGCGATATCCAAGGGCTCCCCAGAGTACAGTTTCATTCTTGAGCTTGGCAATGTCACAGACAGCAGCTGGACGACTGTCGCGCAGAGCTCGTCGATGACGTATACTCAGCTTGTCGATGCGGGCTATATCCGTCCGTCGTTTAATATGAATCCGCCTGCGTCGGCAATCTGGACGCCAGACTCGTTCCAGGCGGTGCCAGAGCCGTCGGGCGGGCTCTTGACGTTGATGGGCGTCGCGCTCCTTGCGCTCCGCAGGAGGCGCATGGGCGAAGTCGCATGACAGCATGATGACTGACGGCAGACAGAGGTTTTTGGACCGTCTGTACGTGCTTCTTCTTGGCGCGGCCATTGCCGCACTCGCCTGGTTCTGGCGGTTTGACTCGACGCCTCCCGATCTGATGGACGACCTCGCGGCGGCTGCGGGGCTCAGGCCGCCGACCAGCCCGCTCGGGCTTCTTTGGCAGCATATCGCTGCGCCGCTCTGCCGGAACTACGGCCTCGCAACGGCAGAAACGGTGCTAAGGACGGCTGGCCACGTCTCTCTCGGCGTTTTCGCGCTGCTCTCGTCAATCCTCCTGGAGATGATGCTCCCGGCGACGCTTCTCCGCGGCATGCACGTCGCCTCGTGGTGGCGGCGGGCCGTCAGGTTCGTCCTCTTCCAGGGAATCATCCTCTTCTGCTGCGCCGATCCCGTCTGGAACGCTTTCCGCTGGTTCTCCCCGCTTTCGCTTCGGCTCCTGCTTGTGGCTTTCGCCGCGATTCTCTTTCTTGAGCACCTCAGGACCGACCGCCGCTTTCTTCTTTTCGCGACCTTCGCCGTCCTTGGGCTTCTCGCGGCCGATACGCCGATCGGCGCGGTGCTTTTCGTAGTCGTGGTCGGTACGCTCGGCGTGAGACGGCATTTGCGCAACGCCGGAGTCCTTGAGACGCCAGATGAAAGTCCGTTCGCCAGGGCGTTCATGTCGCTTCGTCTAACGCTCGCGTTCGGAATCGGCCTTTTCGCGGGCGTTGCGCTTGAGGTCTATGCCTTTTCATTCCTCGACGGTCTCGCGGCCTTTGACTGGACATGGGGCGACTACGCGCTCGAAGTGCCGATTCTCTACATAAAGGCGCTGCTTTCCACTGTCTCGCCTGCCGGCGCGGCGCTGATTCTCGCGGGCACGGTCCTTCCTGTCGTCATAGAGTTCCAGCTCATCCGCCGTGCGACGGACGACGAAAAGCATCTCGCCTACGTCTACGGCGCGACATTTGCGGCGTTTGGCGTAATCGCGTTCTCGCAGCTCGCCGGCGCGAAGTCGCTTTGGTTCTGGACGTGGGGCGGCGGATGTGTCGCGGACGGGCTCCTCAAGTGCATTGCCGTCTACCTCTGCGCGCTTTCGGCCGTCTGGTCGCTCGCCGTCTTCGTCATCGAGCTTTTCCTGAGGAACTTCCGCCGCATAGAGACGCTGCGTTTCCCTGATGCCTTGGAGGCCGAAGACGCCGCGCCGGCGCTTGCGTCGGCCAGGCGTCTCCAGCGCATCGTCCGCGCCGTGTTCCTGCTTGAGCCGATAATCGTGCTATCCTGCGTCGTCCCGTTCCGCTCCCAGCGTGTCGAACGGGCTATGCTGTCGACCGTCGACGCGGTCGCGCGCGAGACGGTCGAAGAGTGCCGCGACGTCAGGTGGCTCTTCACCGACGGAGGGCTTGACGCCGCGGTCGAACTTGCCGCCGCCGCCGAGGGCCGCGAGCTTCGCGCGCTTTCGATGATGGGCGCCGCGGCCGAAAGCCGCGAGATCTACATCCGGACGCGCGGCGTGACAAACGCGGTGGACAAGGCGCTTCTCGAAAGCGGTTCTGCCGACGCGCTGAGGATGTGGGTGCGCACGCGCCCCGACAAGGCGCGGGAGTATGCGGTCCAGATCGGCTTCGAGCTCTGGCGGCGCGACGGGCGGCCCATGCCGCGCTGTTCAGGCCTCGTCGCCCGCCCCGAGGGATTTTCGGACGAGGAGGCCGAGCGCGGCGCATCTGCCGCGCGCAATCTCGCGAAGCGCGTGCTCGCGCTGTACGCCCGGTGGGAGCCCGACAAGATCGCCGACCGCAAGCTCCACGACGCCTTCATCTTCGCGCAGTGGCGGCTGGCGATTCTTTCGCGCCACCGCGCCAACGCCTACGACGAGCGCGGAGAGAGGGACCTTGCCATGGAAGAGACGCATCTTGCCGACGAGCTCGACAAGAAAAACGCCGCGCTCGCGAGGATTCGCGCGACGATGGCGTGGGCGAGCCGCAAGAAGCTTGAGCGCATGACGCCGCAGGAAGGGCTTAGGGCGGGGCTCGCGCGCGCCGACTTCGCCCGCGCGAGGATCTTCGCGCAGCAGGTGCTCTCCGTCGATCCCGACAATCCCGAGGCGAACTTCGCGCTCGGCATGGACTACTTCGTGCAGAAGCAGTACGCGCGCGCGCAGGCGTACCTCGAGCGCTGCCTCAAGCTTCGCCCCAACGATCCCGCCGTTCTCAACAATCTCGCGCAGTGCCGCCTTCGCCAGGGCGACTTCAAGGGGGCGATGCCTTATGCGGAGCGTGCGCTTGAGGCGCTTCCAGACTCTCCCGAGATAAAGAGCACGATCGAGCGCATAAAAAAGGGTGCGGACCCCATCGATGCGACGCATTGATGCGGCTGCGGGAAGTCCGGTAAGCATGGCGGCACAGTAATGAATGTCCTGCAAAGAGTTCTTGATCTCCTCTGGCCGAGGAACTGCGAGATATGCGGCCGGCCCGTCGACCGCGAGGCGCGCTACATCTGCGCCGACTGCCTGAACCGCATTCCCTTCGTCCGGCCCGAGGACGGGATGTACGAGATCGACGACGCCGCGAGCGCGGTGCGGTTCGAGTGCGAGACGCGCGAGATGATAAACGGCTACAAGTTCCGCAGCCACATATGGCTCAAGAACGATTTCGTCGACTGGATGGAGGCGGCGGCGCGGGCGAAGTTCGACGTCGCGGCAATAGACGCGGTGGTTGCGATTCCAGTGACATTCGGCCACAGGCTGAACCGCGGCTACGACCAGTGCGCACTGCTCGCAAAGTCGCTCGCGAAGCGCATCGACAGGGAGTTTCTCGGAAGGGCGGTCGCGAGAATCGGGCATCCGAAGCGCCAGAGCTCGCTTACCGAGGAGGAACGCGTCGAGAACGTGAAGGGGACGTTCGCTGTGCGCTGGCCGGAGCGCGTGCGCGGACGGACTCTTCTTCTGGTCGATGACATCATGACCACGGGCGCGACACTTTCGGAGTGCGCGAAGACTCTCAAGGCCGCCGGTGCTTGGCGTGTCTGGTGCCTCACTCTCGCCCGCAGCGTCAGGACATAAGACGTCGCCGTCCGTTCGGCCGAAGCGCGCGGGTGCAACGAGATATTTATGCAGAGCCAATAGTCTCTGCATGGCCTTTGCTGGTATGTCCAGCGCTTCGCGCGGCTGACGGCGGCGGCGCCTACCGGCGCGAACCACGAAAACGCGGCGCATCTGACGCGCGGCTAACGCCGCTTGAGACGCCGCGGCGACGCCGTGGCTTGAAGGTCGAGCGGTGGTCCAGTCGGCTTTAACAGGGACGGCTCTGACCAGGCGACCTTCGCCCGTCGCCGCCGCGTCGTCTCGACCTTCGGTCTGCGTCAGATGCCCGCGTCACGAAAACCTGCCTGCGCAGGGCACGAAAAGGAGCATTCCCCATTTTCGTGAAGTCCACGAGATGCGCCCGCGCGAAGCGTCGGGTAGGCGAAGTGAGCCGCGAAGCGGAGCCCGCGGGGGCGTTTTCGTGCGCCGCTTTAGGCGGCTTTCGTGTCACGGGGCTTGCCGAGAACCGCAGGTTGGAATGGCGGGCGACGTTTGACGAAGGTCGTCGGAACGCGACATTCCAGCGGCGGAACGCCGCGAGGCAAGCCGCCGTGGTTCGTGGTTCGCGCCGGTAGGCGCCGCGCCAGCGGCAAACACACATATACGCCAATATATGCGCAATGCGTAAAAGCCATCAATTTGCGGGTTCCTTACATAAATCGCCCGTTGCACCCGGAGCCCGCGCATTGTGGTTTACTGCGTTTTCAAGCGTCCATTTTTGGTATAATGTCCACGGCAGATGGAAAAAAGACGGCGTGCGGCTCTGAAACCGGAATGGCGCGGAATTGCCGCGACCATAGCGGTAGCGTTGTCTCTTCTCGCCTCCGCCGCGCTGGCAAGCACGGGCTTCACCACCAGCGCGACGCTTTCGACGGCGCAGGATGGCCCAACGCTCGCCAACGGCACGGTGTATGTCGTGCCGTCCGACGCGACGATCGACCGGCCGTCCGGTTCCACGCGTAGCGCGATGTACGTGGCCGATGGCGCGACAGCCGTCATCTACATTCCGAAAAACGTGACGCTCACGGTGCGCGGCGGCAACGCGAGCGGCACGGAGAGCGCCGGTGCGGGCATTGTGGTGTATGAATCGTCAACGCTGGTAGTGACGGGCGGCGGCAGGCTTGTTGTGAAAGGCGGAAATGGGGCAAACGGAGGAAATGGCTCAAACGGCGGATCGGGATGGCAGAGCGGTGACTACATGGGTGCGGGTAGCGGTGGCGCGGGCGGAAACGGCGGCGGCGGCGCCGCGGCCGCCATCGGCGGTGCGGGCGGAAATGGCGGCGCGGGCGGCGAGGAGCGTTCAAGCGACGGCAGCAGGGATACGGACCTCAGCGACTGGGACCGTGGCGGACATGGCGGCAACTCCGGTTCAAGAGCCCTCGATGGGCAGAGCAGCGGCAAAGTATACCTTCTCGGCACGTTGAATGTCACGGCGACTGGCGGCAGCGCTGGCTCGGCAGGTTCTGCGGGCAGTTCGGGCGGGGGCAAATACCACCGCTACACAAACGACTACTACACCGGCGGCGGCGGCGGCGGCGGCGGCGGCGGCAAGGGCCAGGCCGCTCCGTACAGCATCGGCGGCGGAGGAGGAGGCGGCGGAGGCGGCGGCAGCGGCGGCTCCGGGGGATACTTCTGGACGACGCAGACTTACGGCGGCGACAAAACATGTCCGAACGGCGCAGGCGGCGAGGGCGGATATCCTGGCGGCGCCGATGCATCGCGCAGTTCGCCGGATACTACTTACGGAAGCGATACCAGCTCAACCGGCGGCGGCCGCGGCTCTGGCGGTGCGGCGGGGCAAAACGGCTCTTCAGGAGCCGTTTACAAGGACAGTGGAGTGACGTTTCCCGGCACCTGCGCCTCGACGACCGAAGCCAACTCCCATTCCGCCATCGAATACACGCTGTCCTTCATAGACGCGCAGCGCGTGAACGAATCGAAGCTGGCGAAGCTCGGCTGCGCGTGGCCTGTTGCGCCGATGCCGCCGGAGCGCCCCGGATGGGCGTTCCAGGGATGGTTCACGGAGGAGCACGGCGGCGGCACGAAATACTACAACGCCGACTGCTCGCTCGCGCTAACACTCAACGAGTACGCAGTTATCGGAGACCTCATGCTGTACGCCTCGTGGGAGCTTGTCGATCCTTTCGTGGCCGATACGATAAGCGTCAATGGCGTCGGTCTCGTCGGCGGCGTGTCGCGGGATGGCGACGGCTGGCACTATGACGGCACCTCCGGATATGTCACGCTCCACGATCAAAACAAGACCTACGTCGTCAGCGGCAGAGACCCGGCCGGAGAGTTCAGCATCTATTCAAGCGCGTCGTGCACGGTTGTGATGTCCAACCTCACCATTGACGCAAGCCACAACGTGAACCGTCCGCCCTTCGAGAACAATCCCAATATGAGCCCTGTGCTGATGTTCGCGGGCACGAACCACCTCTACGGCCCCGTGGGCTTTCCGGCAATCTACACGTACGGTGTCGGGACCTTGACGATACGCGACGGCGGCGGAGTTGTCTACGCGACCGGCGGCGCGAATGCGCCAGGCATCGGCGGCGCGCCCGGTACGTCGACCGGCAGCCTGAAAATCGAGGGCGGCACCATCGAGGCATACGGCGGAGACTATGGGCCCGGCATAGGGTCGGCGAAAGACGGCGGTTTTGGCTCGATCACCATTTCCGGCGGAATTGTGACGGCCGTTGGCAAGGGAATCAGTTTTTCCGGCGGCGGCGCTGGCATCGGCGGCGGCGCTTCGCAGTCCGGCGGCGTCATCCGGATTACTGGTGGCGAGGTGACGGCCACTGGCGGCGATGGCGGCGCGGGTATCGGCGGCGGCAGCTCGGCGGCTGGCGGCAACATTTCCATTTCCGGTGGCACGGTCAATGCAACAGGCGGTCGTGTCGGCGCGGGCATCGGCGGCGGCGTCAACGGTGACGGCGGCACCATTGCGATTTCGGGTGGCGCCGTGAGAGCGACGGGCGGCGATGGCGGCGCGGGTATCGGCGGCGGTGACTGCGGCGCCGGCGGGTCGATCACGATTTCCGACGGCGATGTTGTCGCAAGGGGAACGGGCTATGGTGCCGGCATCGGCGGCGGCAGAAACAAAATCGGCGGCACAATCACAATCACGGGCGGACATGTGGACGCAGCCGGCGATGCGCGCGGCGCGGGCATTGGCGGCGGCAGCGGCTGCGTTCCGGGCACGATTTCCATTTCGGGAGGAATCGTCATGGCCGTCGGAGGAACGAACGGCTGCGCAGGCGTCGGCAGTGGCTACGAAGGCTGGACCTACGCAGGCACTGGATCAATCAGCATTTCCGGCGGCACGATTTACGCTTCGGGCAGTCGCGAATCCCCAGATATCGGCCGCAGAAGCAACGAACATAATGTAATCGTGGTTTTCACCGGTGGCGCCATCTATGTTGACAAGGAAAAGGTTAAGCCCGATCCGAAAGACGGGTTCGAAAAAAGAGTTTTCCCCGTCGACCTCGACATAGGCCTCCCCAACAGCCTGGTGACGGAGTTCGAGCTGGGGACTCGTCGCAGCGGATTCGAGAACATCTATACCAACGACAGGGGCATCCTGCGCATCTGGCTGGCTTCTTCCGTTTACAGCTATGGAATACGCGTTACAATGGAGGATGGATCCGAGCATGTCTTCTGCTTCAAAGTCGACGATGACGGCAAAGTGACATCGAGCGACTTCCTCATGGTGAATGGAGTGATCATAACTGGAGATGTCGACCAGATCGGCGCGGAGTGGACCTATACGAAAAGCACGAGCGTATTGGCTCTCCTCAATAACGCCACAGTCAGCGGCGTCTCCACGAGCGGCACCTTCCGGATCGTCGTGGCAGACGACAGAGTCGCGAACCTTACGCTGAAGGACCTGACGATTGT
>ONVK01000076.1 GCA_900321255.1 uncultured Lentisphaerota bacterium
GGGCGGATCATCATGAAGTAGAAGATCGCGAGGATCAGCAGCATGGGGATCATCATTCCCATGCCGGACTGCGGCTGGGGGGCTGCGGCCGGGGTTGTGGATGCGGGGGCCGCAGGCGCGGCGTCGCACAGCATTATGCAGTTATTCATTGTTTTTCGTTTCTTTCTTTACTTGTTCTTTCCAATCGGCAAAAGTGCCGTCCTCGATGGCGGAACGCATCTCCTTCATGAAGCGGTTCAGCGCCCAGACGTTGTGGATCGTGAGAAGCCTCAGGCCCAGTATCTCGTCGCACGCGAGAAGGTGGCGGACGTAGCTCCTCGTGAAGTTGCGGCAGCAGTAGCACTCGCACCCCTCTTCGACGGGCCCCTGGTCGAACGCCCACTTCGCGGCCTTGATCGCGACGTTGCCGCGGCGCGTGATCGCGGTGCCGTGGCGAGCGATGCGCGTCGGAATCACGCAGTCGAACATGTCGATTCCGCGCGCGACGCATTCGGCCATCTGGTGCATTACGCCAAGCCCCATCACGTAGCGCGGCTTGTCCTCGGGAAGATAGGGCACCGACGCGTCGACGGCCTTGTACATGAACTCCTCCGGCTCGCCGACCGACACCCCCCCTATCGCGTAGCCGTCGAAGCCGATTTTGACGAGCTCCTCGGCGCAGTGGCGGCGGATGTCGTCGTACACCCCTCCCTGCACGATCCCGAAGACCATCTGCCCCTCGGCGTGCGGCTGGTCCTTCGAGACCTGCGCCCAGCGCAAGGTCTGCTCGACCGACTTCGCGGCCCTGTCGCGCTCGCACGGATAGGGCAGGCACTCGTCGAAGACCATCGCGATGTCCGAGCCGATCACGCGCTGCATCTCCATCGACTCCTTCGGCCCAAGGAAGAACTCGTGGCCGTCGATGTGCGAGTTGAAGCGGCACCCTTCCTCGGTGATCTTGCGCATCCTGGCGAGCGAAAAGACCTGGAAGCCGCCCGAGTCCGTCAGGATCGGCCCGTCCCAGCCCATGAAGCGGTGAAGCCCTCCGGCGGCCGCGAGGACGGCCGCGCCGGGGCGCAGCATGAGGTGGTAGGTGTTGCCGAGAACCACCTGCGTGCCCAGTTCCCCGAGGTCGCGCGGCTCAAGCGCCTTGACCGTGCCAAGCGTGCCAACGTCCATAAAAACGGGGGTTTCGACGGTGCCGTGGGCGGTAAAAAGCCGCCCCAGCCTCGCCCGCGTACGCGTATCCGCCTTTAGGACCTGAAAATTCATGCCGCATATTCTACCAAAAAACGGTTGCGTTTAGAACGAAAATGGTGTATCATTCTCAAGTCACGTATAGGAATGCACTCATATGAATAAAGCACTGCACGTACTCGTGTATCTGTTCGTCATCCTCTCGGCCGCGGCCCTGTGGTTTGAAATCGAACTGAACAAGAAGCGCTCTCTTCTGACGGACCGAAACCGTCTGCAGGAGGAATATGTCATCAAGATCGCCAGCACGGTCGAAAAGGTCGAGCCGAACAAGGACGCGACCACCGAGACCAAGAAGGACGTCTCGCCCATAGAGGCGAAGATCGTCGACATCCCGGAGACCGAGAACGTCCTTGAGGACTACAACTTCTACCTCGAGCAGAGCAACCTCGAGACGTACAGCTGGGACAACCCCGAGACGAAGAAGCAGCTCCGCAACGTCTACGTCCTGGACTTCGAGGGCAACATCGTCATGGACGGCAACGTTCCTGAGACGAAGGGCCCGGGAACCGAACGCGAGCTTCTCGAGCTGCTCCTCGACGGGGCGTCGAAGATGAGGACGAAGCTCGACACGACGCGCGCCGAGCTCGTCAAGCTCCACAAGATCCTCGACGAACAGGTCGAAGAGCTGAACAAGATCAAGCCCATGGCGCGGCAGGACAAGGTGACGATCGTCGAGAAGAACGAGAAGATCGCCAAGCTCGAGGAGATCAAGGCCGACCTCGAGAACCAGATCGTCAAGATCAAGACCCAGATCGACGAGCTCAACGCCGAGATCACCTCCCTCAAGGACGAGGTCGTGACTGCCCAGGACGAGACGGCGGCGGCAAAGGAGGAGCTCCAGAAGAGCCAGAAGCTCGTCGAGCAGCTGAAGAAGCTGATCCAGGAGATTCTCGCCAGGAACACTCCCAGCGGCGGCGACCGCAACATCACGTCGATTCCGTCCGGCGATAAGGGCAAGATCGTGGAGGCCGACAACGAGAACATGTTCGCCATCGTCGAGTTCGACCCCAAGACGATGAAGGAGCTCAAGGGCGACAACCTCGACCACCCGATCCCGAACCTCGAGCTCGGCGTGAAGCGTCCTGGCTTCCACGGCGAAGCCGGCGAATTCATCGGCCGCATCCGCCTCCGCCAGGAAGTCCGCGAGAAGAACTACATCATCTGCGACATCCTCGGCGCGTGGAAGCAGGGCGACATCCAGCCCGGCGACATAATCTTCGCCGACTAACCGATGGGCACGGCAGCAAAGACGCTCCTCGCCGCGCTCGGCATCGCGCTCCTCGCCGGGTGCATAGCCGACACCCCGGAAGACACCGATCTTCCGTGGGCGTCCAACAAGTCGTGGGAGGGAATGGCTCCTGTCGCGCCGAACGTCATGGATAGGTATGAGTAAGAGTTGGAGTTGGAGCAAGAGTTGGAGTTGGAGAGCGGAGTTAGAGGTTAGTGATTAGAGACAAGAGCATCACGATAAAAGAAGGCGGCGTCAGGCTTGACGCCGCACTTCTTTTGCACTTCCCCACGAGCACGCGCGCGTTCGTACGCGAAGCGGTGGAGGCGGGCGGAGTGCTTGTGGACGGCAGGCGCGCCGCGAAAGGCCTCAAGCTCCGCGGCGGCGAGACGGTAGACGTGCGCTCACTCGCGGAGGCTTCCGACAACACCGTCGCGCCGGATCCGGCGGTCGACGCGCCGTGCGTGTTCGAGGACGAGTCGCTCCTTGCCTACGACAAGCCCGCCGGAATGCCGGTCCAGCCGCTGAAGCGCTCAGAGCTCGGAACGCTCATGAACGGAGTCGTCGTGCGCCACCCCGAGTGCATTCCGCTCGGGGACAGGCCCCTTCTCGCCGGCGCCGTGCACCGCATCGACGCAGACACGTCCGGGCTTGTCCTCGTGGCGAGAACGGCGGAGGCGTTCGAGGGCCTGCGCGGCCAGTTCGCCGCGCAGACAGTCGAGAAGACGTACCTCGCGCTCGTCGAGGGAACGGTTGCCGTGGGGGGAACGCTCGAGAACGACCTCGTCCACGATCCGACGCTGCCCTTCTGCCGGATGATCGACGTTCACCACAACCGGCTGACGCGCGCGCAGTGCGAGGGGCTGAAGCCGCTTCACGCGGTGACGAATTTCAAGCCGGTGGAATTCATATCGACCGAGACGGAGGAGCAGACGCTCCTGGAAGTAACGATCTTCACCGGGGTAACGCACCAGATCCGCGCGCAGCTCGCGATCGCAGGGATGCACATCGTGAACGACCGGCTTTACGGCGCGTTTGCAGTAGAGAACATGACGGGCCACCGCCTTCATGCGCTCGCGGCAAAGTTCCGCCATCCCGCCTCGGGAGAGCAGATGGACGTCCGCACGCCCTATCCCCGCTGGGCCGCCGCTTTCGGCCGCCGCTGACGGCGCGGCTCATCTCACGATCCCGTGGTCTGCGCCCATGTTCTCGCCGAGAAGCGCGAGATGCGGGTCGCTCGCCTCGTATCCCTGTATCCAGCCGTTCTCGAAGCCGAAGTCCTCCGCAGCCTCCACGACGGACTCGTACTCCTCCTTCGTGACCGGGCGGTTGAACGGCGGCGTCTCGAGCCCCTTGTAGGCAGGCGTGTACTGCGCCATGACAGAGACCGCGACCTCGTTCGAGACTTCCGTCGCGAGCCACGCGAGACTCTCTATCGCCTCGTCAGCGTGGCCTGGCAGGACGAGTATCCTGACAATGAGTCCGCCGTCCAGCCCTTTGCACTTTGCGCTTTCAACCTTGCACTTGTCCCATGCCCATTTGACCGCGGCTCGCGCCGCCTCTACATAGCCCGGCGCCGCGCTCGCCGCGACAGCCGTCTCGTCTCGCGAATACCTGAGGTCGAAAAGCGCCCAGTCGCAGAGGTCGCTGTATTCCTCAAGCGTCTCGACTCGCTCGTAGCCCGACGAGTTCCAGACGAACGGCAGCCGAATTCCATCGGCAACGAGAGGCGCGACCGCCTCGCGGATGAAAGGCAGGTAGGGCGTCGGGGAAACGAGGTTCCAGTTGGCGCATTTGTCCTTTACCGCAAGCTCGCGGAAAATCGCGGTAAGCTCCGGGATAGTCTTGTCCTCCCCGCCGCCCTTCCAGCTCCACGGGGAGTTCTGGCAGTAGAGGCACTTCATCGTGCAGCGCGAGAAGAACACGCAGCCGGAGCCGCCCTTTCCTACGAGCGGCGGCTCCTCGCCGAAGTGCGGCCCCCAGCGGAAGACGCGCGGCACATCCGCCGCGCCGCACCAGCCGTGCGCGCCGTGCGGCAAAAACCGCCGTGCGGCGCACCGCCTCGGACAAAGCTCGCATGCTCCGAGGGGCATACGGCTTGTCAGAGCGGCTCCACGGTCATCGTGAGATTGTCCTGCCCGACGACCTTCACGTCTGCGCCGGCCGCGATGCGCGACGAGGCGACCGCCGTCCACTCCGCGTCGCCGATCATGACGCGCCCGGTCTTCGGGGGCGCGATCTCGGCGGTCACCTGGCCGATGCGGCCGACGGCGGACCTGTCGAGATCGGCCGAGGAGCGCTCGACCGAGCCGGAGAACAGCTTCGTGAGAACGCGGCGCAGTACGGCGAGATACAGGATCGTGAAAGCCGAGAACGCGGCGAGCTGCCATGTAAGCGTGAACGTGTCGCCGAGCGCGAACCTCAGGAGCCCGACCGTCGCGGCGGAGAGCCCGAAGAAGAAGATCACGAACCCCGGCAGCAGCAGCTCCGCAAGCATCAGGAACGCCCCGACGTAAAGCCAAAGCCATGCACAACTCGTCATTTCACCGCCTCCTTTATGTCGCTGACGACTGCACCCGGAAGAGACGCGAGGACGTCGTTCAGCTTTTTGTCGTTGAGAATGTCGCTTCTGGAAACGCTCTTCGCCGGGCGCGGCGGCGGGGGCTCGCGGGCCGGAGCCGCAGGCGCGGCGGCGACGGGCGCAGCGGCTGCCGGCGCGGGGGGCTCCTCGCGCGGCATCTTCGCTGGCGCGGCGGCGGGCGCAACGGCAACCTCGGTAGGGGCGGCACTCCGTGCCGACCGCAACGAGCCAACATCCCCCGTGGCCTTGAGCTCGCGCACCGCCTTCATCAGCTCCTCCACCGTGGCGGTCGTCGCGATGCGCGATGCGCGGATAAGCGTCATCTCGATAAGGGTCCTCACGCTCAGCACATAGCGCAGCTTGTCCTCTGCGTCGGCGAGCTGGTCGCAGATGCGGAATATCCGCCCGGCGTCCACGCCCTGGGCCTGGGCCGCGAGAACCTTGACCTGGTCGGGCGTCGCCTCGAGCGACTTCGCGTTAGGCCCGAGCGCCTGGACGACGACGAGGTTGCGGAAATGCCTGAGGAGCTCGCTCATGAGCCGCCGCATGTTCTTGCCCGCCGAGTCGAACGCCTCTATCGACGAGAGTATCGCCCCGACGTCGCCCCTGAGAATCGCCTGCGCAAGACCTTCGAGCGCCGACCGGCTCACGAGACCGAACACGCCGAGAGCGTCTTCTTCCGTCACCTTCTCGCCCTTGAACGAGACGAGCTGGTCGAGCGACGAGAGCGCGTCGCGCATGCCTCCCTCGGCGCCTCGCGCGATTGCAAGAAGCGCATCCTCCTCGGCGTCGATCTTCTCGCGTTCGCAGACATGGCGGAGACGCGAGACGATGTCGTTCGTCTGGATGCGCCTTAAGTCGAAGCGCTGGCAGCGGGAGACGATCGTCGCGAGCACCTTGTCGCCCTCTGTCGTCGCGAAGATGAATCGGACATGCGGCGGCGGCTCCTCGAGCGTCTTGAGAAGAGCGTTCCAGGCCGCGATGGAGAGCATGTGGCATTCGTCTATTATGAAGATCTTGTACTTCGACGAGACCGGCTTGAACTGGACCGACTCTATTATCGGCCGAACGTCCTCTACCTTGTTGTGCGACGCTGCGTCGAGCTCCACGACGTCTAAGGAGCGGCCAGCGGCGATCTCCTCGCAGTTGACGCACTTCCCGCACGGCTCGACGCCGTTCGGAGACGTACAGTTGAGCGCCTTCGCGAAGATGCGGCTCGTCGTGGTCTTGCCGATGCCGCGGGGGCCGATGAAAAGGTATGCGTTCGCGATGCGGTTCGCCTCGATTGCGTGACGAAGCGTCCTTACTACGTGCTCCTGGCCGACGACGTCGTCGAACGTCATCGGGCGGTACTTGAGCGGCAGGGGTATGTGCTGCTGTTCTGCCATTGCGGATATTATACCATAATCACACGCCGCACATCGCGGAATGGATGTCGTCCTCTCCAATGGCGAGCGCGACGAGACGGTCGACGCCAAGGGCGACGCCCGACGCGCTCCCGACGAGCGGGAGGAGCTCGAGGAACTCGTCGTCCAGCGGATAGTCGCTCTCTCCGAGAAGCCGGCGCTCCTCCTTCGCGGCAAGAAAGCGCCGCCGCTGCTCCGCGCCGTCGCAAAGCTCGGTAAAGCAGTTCGCAAGCTCCACGCCGTCAACGTAGAGCTCCCACCTCTCGGCGACGTCGCCGCGCAGAAGCGCAAGCGACGCGGCCTCCTTCGGGTAGTCCATGAGGAACACCGCCCCCTTCGGCAGGCTCGGCTCTATCTTCGAGGCCATGTCGAAGTCGAAGCGGTCCTGGTCCCATTCAAGCCAAGGGTCCCACCCCGCCCACTTCAAGTACGCCTCGCGGACGGTAATCCGCGAGGGCGCGGCGCAGCCGGGCATGACCTCATGCAGCAGCGATTCCGCGTCGGCCGCTATGTCGAGATACGTCGCGCCGAGGCGATACCACTCGATCATCGTGAACTCGGGGTTGTGGCGCGCGCCAAGCTCGCCGTCGCGGAAGCACGGCCCTATCTGGTAGATGCGGTCCATCCCCGCGGCAAGCAGCTTTTTCATCTGCAGCTCCGGCGACGCGCGGAGGAAACCCTTTCCGCACGGCGGGCAGTCGATGTGCGGCTCGGGCGCTGGCGCGGAAATCAAGACAGGTGTCGACACTTCCGTGAAGCCGCGCGCGTCGAAGAACGCGCGGACTGCGCGGACGACCTCAGCCCGGCGTCTCAGGTTCTCGACGAGACCGCTCACTCTCGCACCCTGAACGCCTCTATCGACGAGGCCTTCTTCGTCGCCGGGTCGAAGTCGACTATCGCGCCTTCGAGGACGCACGGGCCTTCCGCCACCTCGAAGCGCGCAGGTATGCCGGTGACGAACTTCCTTGTGACGGGCTTGAGGTCGCGCCCTATCGACGAAATGTAAGGGCCCGTCATGCCGAGGTCGGTGATGTAGGCCGTACCCTTGGGCAGAAGCCGCGCGTCGGACGTCTGGACGTGAGTGTGGGTGCCGACTATCGCCGTCACGCGTCCGTCGACGTAGTGCGCCATCGTCATCTTCTCGCTCGTCGCCTCGGCGTGGAAGTCGACGAACACGGAGACGTTCTTAGGGATCTCGGCGAGGACCCGGTCGATTGCCTTGAACGGGCAGTCCACCGGCTGCATGAAGACGCGCCCCTGCACGTTGACGACGGCGAACTGGAACGTCGGCGCGGTCACGAGCGTCCAGCCGCGCCCCGGGCATTCGGGGGCGAAGTTCGCGGGCCTGACGACGCGCTCGATGGCGCCGATCTGCCCTGCAAACTCCTTCTGCCCCCACGTGTGGTCGCCGAGCGTGATCGCGTCGGCGCCAGAATCGAAGATATCCTCCGCGAGCGCCGCCGTGAGGCCAGAGCCAGCCGCGCAGTTCTCTGCGTTGACTACGACGGCGGCAAGCGAGAGCTCGCGCCTGAGGCGCTTGAGCTCCCGCGCTAGGATGCGCCGTCCGGGGCTGCCGACGACGTCGCCTATCAGGAGTATCTTCATTTCCCGTTCTGCTGGAGCCATGCGGCCGCGTTCCTGTCGCCGCGCGCGGCCATGCTGCGCACCTTCCAGACGAGGCTTTCCTTCTCGTCCTTCCTGACGCCCGTGCCGAGGCTGTAGCAAGAGGAAAGGTTGTCCATGGCCGGCGCGAAGCCGCGCGCGGCGGAGGCGCGGTACCACTTCACCGCCTCGGCTTCGTCCTTCTTGACGCCGTCGCCGTTGTAGAAGCACATGCCATACGCGTTCATCGCCTCGGCGCTGCCGAGCTCCGAGGCCTCCTTCAGCAGCTCGACCGCCTTGGGGACGTCCTTCTCAACGCCCTCGCCGCGCTGCAGGGCGAGCGCGTAGTTCAGCATGCCGTATGAGTTGCCAAGCTCTGCGCTGCGCGCAAACCACTTCGCCGCCGTCTCGGGATTGGCGCGGACGACGATCCCGTCGCGGTAGAACCCGCCGATGTTGTTGATCGCCTCCGGATGGCCGGCCTCCGCGCTCGTGCGGAAGCACTTGTAGGCGAGGTCCTGGTCTGGCGTGCAGCCGTAGCCCTGCATGTAGCACATGCCGAGGTTGTAGAGGCCGTTTGCATCTCCCGCGTCGGCGGCCTTCTTGAAGAGCCCGAAGCACTTGACAAGCGTCCTCTCGACCTCGTTCGTCTCCATCGACGGGTTCCTGAACGCCTCCGTCAGGGTGATGGTGCCCCACGCGTTAAGCGCCTGCACGTTCTCGCCGTCGGCGGCGCGCTTGAGGAACGCCATGTCGTTCGTCTCGAGCGACAGGAGATACCACGCAAGGGCGTTGTTCTTCTCCTCGGCGAGACGGCGTATCTTGTCCCTCGCCTGGTCGAGATAGGCCTCGCGCGTCTCTGGCTTGAGGCGTAGTTTGCGCGGGAGATCCCTGTCGTTCGCGACGAGCGCTATGACAAACTGCTGCAGCGGACGGCCATTCTTCGCATCCTCGGCGACGATCTTTGCGGCCTCGCGGAACTCGCTGCGGCTCCCCGATGCGCGCGAGTTGAGGAGCTTCACTATCGCGTCGGACGACTTGCCTTCCGCCTGAACGGCAAAGGCGAGGACGAAGGCGCAGAGCGCGGAGAAAAGCGTCTTCATCATGGCACGAGCTCCATTTCCGTCTCTTCGCGCGTGGAGAGGTCCTTCATCCGCGCGACGCCCTTCTCGACGTCGTCCGGGCCGAGGAACACCGCCTTCGCGGCGCCCGACTCGGCTGCGTGCGAGAAGAACTTCTTCGGCTTCTGGCTGCGGAGCGCGAGATCCACGCATTCGCCAGACTTCCTCAGCCGTGCGGCAAGCGCCACCGCGGCGTCGCGCTGCTCCGGGAACATGAAGCCGATTGCGACGCCCTTCCTCGCGGCTGCCGCGTCCTCGCCGAGCCGCGCCTTCAGAAGCTCGGTGACTACGACGTCGCCAAACCCAAGGCCGACGGCGCTCGTCGGCTCGCCGCCGATCGTGGTGAGGAGGTTGTCGTACCTGCCGCCGCCGAAGATCGCGCGGAATTCGCCCTTCGTGTCGAAGCACTCGAAGACGACGCCCGTGTAGTAGCTGAGGCCGCGGATGACGGAAATGTCGAACTCGAGGCAGTCTGCGAAGCCGGCGATCTCCGCAAGGCGGAAGAGCTCGACGAGCTCGGGGCAGGCGGAGTAGTCCTTCGTCTCCATGATTGCGAAAGTCGCCTCGATCTCGGCGTCCGAAAGACCGCCGTCCTTAAGCATGGCGGCGATTTCGGCGTCCGGCATCTTGCCGCGCTTGTCGAGCGCGAGGAACACCTGGGCGTGGCGGTCCGCGGCGATGCCGCTCTTCGCAAGGAGCTCGCCGAGGAACTTCCTTGACGAGACATGCACCTTGAAGTCGGCCGGCGAAAGGCCCATGCGCCTGAGCGCGTCGCATGCCGTGCCGATGACCTCGGCCTCGGCGAGCACGGAGTCCTCGCCTATGATGTCGAGGTTCCACTGGTAGTGCTCGCGCTTGCGGCCCTTCGTCATGCGCTCGTATCGGAAGCACTGCGCGATCGTCGTCCACTTGAGCGGGAAGGGAAGCTCCTTCTGGCGCTGCGCGACCATGCGCGCGAGCGTGGGCGTCATCTC
>ONVK01000140.1 GCA_900321255.1 uncultured Lentisphaerota bacterium
GCGTCCTCCTTCCTGTCGCACCAGTCGCTGAATATCTGGTTGAAGCCCCATGCGAAGAACCCCATCGCAAGAAGCGCCGCATCGCGCAACGTCCACGGCAGGTCGTTTAGCGTCCATGACAACTTAAGTTCGTTGTAATTGCCGTGCGCCAAGCACAGCCCCGCCAGTACGGTCGTCGCGGTGACGAATCCGTAGTAGAGCCGCATCGAGCGTAGGTAGTAGTAGAGAAATCTCAGCACAAGAGAGCCTTTGCAATAACATCAGCGGCTTCGTCGATGATTGCGGTCGTATGCGCGGCGGTTACGCTGGTGCGGATCAGAGCGGCGCCCTCGGGTGTTGCAGGCGGAATGAACGGATTCACGAACACGCCTTCGTCGAACATCTTCCTTGCGGCCGCGCAAGTCTCGTACGTGCCGCCAGCCTGTATCGGTATGATCGGCGTGAAGCGGCGCATGGCAGGCTCCAGCACCGGCAGTCCGCGCGATGCAAACGCAGTGCGTGCATACTCGGATATTGAGCGCAGCCTCGCCACAAGCTCTGGATGCTGCTTAAGGTATCTCGCGCTCGCGGGTGGAACCGATGCGGAAAACACAAACGGATATGACGAATGGCGCAGGAAGTCGATAACCTCGCGTTTTCCGGCCGCAAAGCCGCCGAGCGAAGCGAGGGACTTCGAGAACGTTCCCATGACGATATCCACGTCCGCATCGAGTCCGAAATGCGATGCCGTGCCGCGTCCGCCATCGCCAAGGACACCAAAACCGTGCGCGTCGTCAACCATCACGGCGGCACCGTACTTCTTCGCAAGAGCGCAGATGTCTGGGAGGTTGGCGATGTCTCCGTCAACGGAGAACACGCCGTCCACCACAACAAGCTGGAACCGAGGCGAGCCGCGCCTCGAGACCGGCCATGTCGTTGTGCTTGAAGCGGAGCATCTTGCCGAGGCACATGCGGGCGGCCGAATAGATGCTCGCGTGATTGTCGACGTCGCAGACAAGATAGTCATGGCGGCCTACGAGCGCGCTTATGACGCCGAGGTTCGTCTGGAAGCCGGTGCCGAACGTGATCGCGTCCTCCTTGCCGACGAAGTCCGCGAGCTCGCGCTCGAGTTCGAGGTGGAGGTCGAGCGTGCCGTTGAGGAAGCGCGAGCCGGAGCAGCCCGTTCCGTACTTCTCAACCGCCTTGACGGCAGCCTCCATGACTTCCGGACACGCCGTGAGGCCAAGGTAGTTGTTCGAGCCGAGCATGATGCGGCGCTTGCCCTCCATGACGACTACTGCATCCTGCCGGGATTCAAGCCGGTGGAAATACGGATAGATTCCTGCCTTGCGCGCGTCCTCCGCGCGAGTGTCGGCAAACACTTTATCAAACAGATGATTCATACACCAACCCTCACTTTAAAGCCCACAGCGTCAGCAACCGCCTCCTGCGCCGGACGTCCAGGCCACGACGTGATCCTGCCCGGCCGGCGAGTAGACGCGGTGATAAGTCCGCGGCGCATCTGCCGCGCACGCAACAAGGACATCGTCGCCCGCAAGCGTCTCGGAGCGGAACACGACCTCCATCGCCGACGGATGCGCGTCGGCGCACGGCTCGAGCATCCATTCGATGTAATGGACGTTGTTGACGTGGCCATTGAGGTCGATGTGCGATTTCTGCGCACGGAAGGCGAGGGGCTGCGCATCTGGAGCGGCGGGAAACTTGAACTTCGTGAAGGGCATTTCGCCGAGCACCGGAACGTCGGCAGGGTCTGCGGCGGCAAACACGGCCTCGGGAATCGCGACTATCCTTCGCGTCGCGAGGTCGATGAGCATCCATTCGCTTGAGGCGGCGCCGAGCCTCGCGCCGAAGGAGTCGAACAGCTCGAAGTCGCGCCAGGCGACTATCTTGCGCCCTCCGCGCGGGAATGTCGCGACGGAGACCTCGTCCTCCCATTTCGGATAGCGGTCCATCCTGACGACAAGGCGCGTCAGGACCCAGGAGACGTTTTCGCCAGCCGAGGCGAAGTTTGTCTTGGAGAAGCCGAGCGACTCGGCGTTCATGCTCGCGGCCTCCTGAAGGAAATTGCATATCGTCGGCAGGGTCGCGAGACCGTCGGGTCCGCACTCGTATGTCCTCACCTTGAATCTGTATGTTGCTTTCATGACGCGAAATATGCTGAAGCCGCGCTCAGCGCCTGACGCGGTAGAGGAGCGCGTAGTTGACCGGCACGACGACCATGGTGATGAGCGTCGCGAAGGCGAGGCCGCACATGATCGTCACGGCCATCGCCGAGTAGAACGGGTCCACGACGAGCGGAATCATGCCGAGGATAGTCGTAAGCGCCGTGTTCATGACTGGCCTCAGGCGCGTCACGCCGGACATCACGACCGCCTCGAACGGCTCCGTGCCTGCGGCGAGCTGCGCGTTGATCTCGTCGATCAGCACGATCGCGTTCTTGATCTGCATGCCGACGAGAGAGAGGAAACCGAGGAGCGCCATGAAGCCGAAGGGCTGGTCGAATCCGAGAAGCCCCGCCACGACTCCGACGAGGATCAGGGGCACCGTAAGGAAGATCGCGAGCATCTTCCTGATCGAGTTGAAGAGCAGTATCACGATCATCACCATTACGGCGAGAATCGACGGTATCTTCCCCGAGAGGCCTTCGTTCGCTTCGCTCGAGTTCTCGTATTCGCCGCCCCATTCGACCGTGTAACCGGCCGGCAGCGTCCTTCCGATCGCCTCAAGCCCCTCCGCGACTCGCAGACGCGCGTCAGACGCCATGCCGCTAACGGGATTGCACTTGACCGTGATGCACGGCAGGCGGTTGCGGCGCTTGAAGATCGCCTCCTCCGTCTCGGTGTGGATGCCCGTCGCGACCTGCGCGAACGGCACGGAGCATCCGAGCGCCGACGACCAGACCCACGAGCAGCGCAGGGAGATAGCGGCCCACGGTCAGGCCCACCGTCGCCTGCTTTAGCGAGCGCGCAATGTCGCTGCGTGTCACGCCGAGCTTGCGCGCGCGGTCGTCGGCGATGTCCGGCACCATCACGTCCGTCCTGTTGCGCCAGTCGGTCTGTATCTCCTTGAAGCCGCCGCCGGCGCGCAGCACCCCGACCGCCTGCTCGGCAGCGCGGCGCAGCACCTTCGGATCCTTCCCGAGGATGCGGAACTGTATCTTCTGCGCGTCGCCAGGCCCATTGACGAACTTCTGCCCGTACACGAGCGCGTCGGGCGCAATGTCGAGCGCGAGGCGCTCGGCCTTCTCCATCACTTCCGGAATCCGGCGGAAGTCATCCACGTCGACGAACAGGATGCCGTATGAGTCGTCGCTGTCCTCCGGCGTGTAGGTGAGGAGAAAGCGAAGCCCGCCGCTTCCGGAAAGCGCCGTCACGGCGGTGACGCCTTCCTGGCCGCGCACGGCCTCCGCGAGCGCCGAAACGCGCTGCTCCGTCGCGTGGATCGACGAGCCCTCGGGCATCCACACGTGCACCATGAACTGCGGGCGCGTCGACTCCGGGAAGAAGCTCTGCTTGACCTTCGTGAACCCGAACGCCGCCGCGACGAGCAGCGCGAGAAGGACGAGCCACGTGAGATGGCGGTGGACGATGCAGAACTCGAGGAAGCCCCTGTAGGCCCCGTAGAATCCGCCGGAATACGGGTCCGCCGCCTTCTCCCCGCCCTTCCCCCCGGCTTCGGGCTTCGCCTTCTTCGCAAGGAACCTCGAGGCGAGGAGCGGCGTCACGGTAATGGCAAACACCCAGCTCAGGAGCAGTGAGATCATCAGCACCTTGAAAAGAGAGCCGCAGTACTCGCCCGAGGAGTCCTGCGACGCGCCGACGGGCGCGAAGGAGAGTATTGCGATGACCGTCGCGCCGAGAAGCGGCCACTGCGACTGCTTCACCACGTCTATCGCCGCCTTCGTGCGGCTCTCGCCCCTCTCCGCCGCGATGAGCACGGCCTCCGTCACGACGATCGCGTTGTCCACGAGCATGCCAAGCGCGATTATGAACGCGCCGAGCGAGATGCGCTCGAAGATGAGGCCCATCTGGTTCATCACCGCCACCGTCGCGAAGACCGTGAGGAGCAGGATCGTCCCGATGAGAACGCCGCTCCTCATTCCCATCGTGAAGAGGAGCACGGCGATCACGATCACGACCGACTCGACGAGGTTCACGATGAATCCGCCGACAGCGGCGTCCACGGTCGAGGCCTGGTGCGAGACGATGCCGAACTCGATGCCGACGGGCGTCTCGGGGAGAAGCTCCTTCATGCGCCTGTCGATCGCCGCGCCCATGGTCATCACGTTGCCGCCCTTCGACGTGGATATGCCGAGCCCCACCGCCGGCTTTCCGTTATAGTGCATTATGCACGACGGCGGATCCTCGTAGTCGCGGGTGATCGTCATCAGGTCGCCGAGGCGGATGGTCGCGAACTTCCCGTCGCCCTGCGGCACGGTGACGATGAGCCGCTTGAAGTCGTCGACGGAGTTCACCGTGCCGCTCGGGAATATGCGCACGTATTTGTCGTCAATCCTGATCTTGCCGGCGGCGGAGGCCTCGTTCTGCCCAGAGACGACGTCCCTTATCATCTCCGGCGTGATGCCGAGGTTCGCCATCTTCGCGCGCGACATCTCGAACGAGACGATCTCCTGCCGTTCGCCGAGGAGCTCGATCTTCGCGACGTCCGCGCAGAGGAGGAGCTCGCGCCTCAGGAGCTTCGCGTGCTCCTTGAGCTCCGCGTACGTGAAGCCGTCGCCGTAGATTGCGTAGACCACCCCGAAGACGTCTGCGTAGTCGTCGATCACGGTCGGTGCGCTGCACCCGGAGGGGAGAGAAGGCGCCGCGTCGTTCACCTTGCGCCTTAGCTCGTCCCAGACCTGCGGCAGAGAGGACGCGTCGTACTTGTCCTCCATCTCCACCTGTATGATGGACCTGCCGGGATAGGACGTCGAGGTGACCTGCTTGAGCTGGCCCATCTGCTGAATGGCCGTCTCGAGGGGATCCGTCACCTCGTTCGCGACCTGCTCGGCCGTGGCGCCGGGATAGGCGGTTACGACCTGGGCCACCTTGATCGTGAACTCGGGGTCCTCGAGCCGCCCGAGCCTGAAGTAGCCCATCACGCCGGCCAGCAGCATGGCGACGGCGAACGACACCGTCACCGTCGGCTTCCTGATGCAGTATTCCGCAATGTTCATGGCGTCACTCCCTCCAGAGGGTGACGGTGCGTCCCTCCGTGAGGATCGAAACGCCCGCGACGGCGATGCGGTCGCCCTCGGAAAGGCCCTTCTTCACGATGAGATCCGTTCCGATGGCGCGTCCTGTCTCGATGACCTGCTTGGCTGCCTTGTATTCGCCATCCTTCTCGGACTTGACGAGCTTCCACACGAAATGCGCACCCGCCTCGTCAGCCCCTACCGCGACCGTCGGAACGACGAGCGGCATTTCCGCGCCAGCCGCGCCCTTGACCTCACCGCCCTCGATGACGAGCGTCACGCTCATCCCGGGAAGGAAGCTGTATTCGGGATGCGTCGGCATGGAGAACGTCACGGTGAACGTCTGCGTCTTCGAATCCGCCTGCGTCGTGGCCTCCTCGAAGTCGACGTCGAACTCCTTGCCGGGAAGGGAGTCGAACACGACGAAATGCCGGCGGTCGCCGAGCATGTCGGTGATGCGACGCGAAATGACGACCGTCTCCGGAACGGTTATGTCGAACTTCACCCTGTCGACGCTGAGGAGCGTGAGTATCTTCTGCCCCGTCGAGACCATGTCGAGCTCCTCGGGGTACTTGTCCGCGACCATCCCGTCGTAAGGCGCGACGAGCGTGCAGCTCTCGAGC
>ONVK01000096.1 GCA_900321255.1 uncultured Lentisphaerota bacterium
GACATCCTCCAGAAGATCATCCTTCCCTCCGCGCGCGGCTTCTCGCGCATCGAGGGCTCGAAGAAGGTCGCGACCGAGTTCATCGTCGGCGAGTCCCGCCAGGCGTTCCAGAATTCGCTTGAGGCGTACCTGAAGGGCGTCTGCGCACCGTGGGGCATCTCGCTCAACTCCGTCCTCATCCGCGACATCTTCGCGCCGCAGGAAGTGGCCTCGATCATCCGCGCGCGCGAACTCGCCGTACAGGAGGCGAAGAAGATCGACCAGCAGATCGTCCAGGCGAAGTCGCTTGCAGAGCTCGGCAAGCAGAAGTCGCTCGCCGACCGCAACTCCAAGGTCGTAGCGGCCGAGACCGAGCGCATACAGAAGAAGATCGCCGCGGAGCAGTCGAGGGCAGAAGTCACGATCGCCGCCGAAACGCGTCTTACGGTCGCCGCGACGGAGCTCAAGGCGGCGGAAGCCGAGGCCGCCGCGAAGCTCGCGAAAGCCGAGGCAGACCGCAAGGTCGTCGAGGCGCGCACGACCGCCGAGGCCGAGGTCATGAAGCGCGAAGTCGCAGTATATGACGACGATCGCGACTATCTGAGGGCGCGGCTCTACGAGAAGACTGCGCCGCGCGTGACGGACGTCGTGACGGCAGACGATCCGCGCGAGATGATGGGAATTCCCGCCAAAAGCGCTTTCGCAAACGAGAAAGGAGGTGCGAAATGAACAACTTCGGAAAGTTCGCATCTGCAATTGTCGCAGCAGTCGCCTTGTTCGCGCTTGGCGTGTTTGCGTTCGTGTGGGTCTTCTGCAGGGTCTATGTCGGCCCGGGCGAGATGGCCATCGTCACCTCGAAGACCGGCGACGAGCTGCCGCCCGGCGCGATTCTCGCCGAGCCGGGGCAGAAGGGCGTCCAGAGAATCCCCCTCGGGGAAGGTCGCCATTTCCTCGATCCCGTGACGCATGACTGGCGCATCGTCGCCGCGATTACGATCCCCGCCGGTTCGGTCGGCGTCGTTACCTCGAAGAACGGCCGCGAACTCGCCCCTGGCGAGATCCTCGCGCCAGACCGCGACTCGAAGGGCGTGTGGAAGGACGTCCTGGGTCCAGGCAGGTATCGCCTCAACCCAGAGGGATACGACGTCAAGGTGATGAGCGCGATAAACATCCCGATCGGCTATGTCGGCGTCGTGACGAGCCAGACCGGAAAGCCCGCCGCCGCCGGCTCGTTCGCCGGTCCCGGCGAGAAGGGCGTGATGGAGAAGGTCCTGCAGCCGGGGCTCTACTACGTGAACCCGCGCGCCTACCAGGTCGACGTCGTGGAGATCGGCATGAACCAGGTCTCGATCGTCGGCAAGTCGGGAACGGTCGTCCTCACGAAGGCGCAGAGCCAGAGCGCGAACGGCCTCGACGAGCTCCAGCGCATGACTCTCCAGAAGCAGGTGCAGAAGCGCGCGGAGTACGTGACGCAGAACGCCGACCTCGGAATCGTCGACGAAGACAGCGCGCGCAACTTCTCGAACTACGCGCAGAGCTCGCTCGGCTCGCTCTCCCGCGCTCCCGTCGCCCGCAAGGTGGCCGCGGCCGGCGCGGTGGACCGCAAGATGAAGGTGCGCGAGGAGGCCGCGATGCCGGCGCAGCAGCGCGCGCCCGTCGTGCAGTCGCAGCTTCCGGCGAACGATTCGGTCGCGTTCGGCATGAACCAGTTCGTGCAGTTCCCGTCGTCCGACGGTTTCGCCATCATGCTCGACATGACGGTAGAGTTCGAGCTGATGCCCGAGAAGATCTCGAAGATATTCATGCTCTACGGCGACCTTCCGGCCGTAGTATCGAAGATCATCATGCCGCAGATCCTCTCGATCTCGCGCATGAAGGGCTCGGACTACAAGGCCCGCGAGTTCATCGACGGCGAAGGCCGCCAGAAGTTCCAGGAGGAGATGACGGCCGAGCTCGTGCGCGTCCTCGGCGAGAAGCACATTCTCGTCAGGAACGCGATCGTCCGCCACGTCGAAGTCCCGGAGGAGATTCTCGCGCCGATCCAGTCACAAGACCCAGCAGGACACGGAAAAGCGCCGCGCCGAGCTCAATACCGAAATCGCCAAGGTCGACCAGCTCAAGCGCGAGGTCGAGCAGGAGACGGCGAAGCTCGTTGCGACGGTCGCCGCAGAGATGAAGAAGGACGTCGCCGAGATAAACGCCGAGACGAAGCTCAAGGCGGCGGAGATCGACCTCGAGTGCGCGAAGATTCAGGCGAAGATCACCGAGACGCGCGGCTCCGCCGAGGTCAAGGCGAAGTTCCTCGTCGAGAACGAGGAGGCGCTCGGCATCAAGCGCCGCGCCTCTGCGTTCAAGGATCCGTCGCTTTGGGCGGACCTCACGTTTGCCGACGCGCTCAACCCCGCCGTCAACATCCGCGTGATCCACTCCGGCGAAGGTACGCTCTGGACCGACCTGAAGGGCGCGTCCCTCGCGGTTCCTGCGAAGAAGTGAGCGCTGCTGCGCCCATTTTTGCCCTTTTTGGTATAATTGCACCAATTGACGTGTAACCTTCCGGCGGAATGCGTGTATACAGGACGCAACAGCCCAATGGAATACACAGAAAGGCGCCGGGCTCATCGACTTTGGAACGAACAAGGAGACGGGGGAGGTCGAGCTCGTCAAGGTCAACGACCACGTCTCGAAGAAGGAGCTCAACAACGTCAAGCTCTCGCCCGAGCGCATCCTCGAGGTCAAGGAGACGTTCCTGAACGCTCTCCAGCGGGGCGGAGTAAGCGCCGAGCACATGAGGGAGATACGCGCGAAGCTGGGCGTTCCCGAGACGCTTTCCTCCGAGTATTCGAAGGAAGGGCAGATCAAGATGATCTACGAGCGGTTCCGTCCGCTTTCCCGCCAGGAGGTGCGCGAGATCCTCGACAAGTACGCCTACTCCGGCAGGGGCGTGGGCGAGGCGCGTCGCCACCTCTCGCTGGCGGAGGCCGAGGCGCAGGTCAAGACGACGCTGATGCCCAAGGCGCGCAAGGCCCTGGCACGGGAGACGACGGCGCTCTCCGCCCGCGTAGCGGCCTCCTACGACTACAGCCTCTCGCATGCGCTCGCGCTTCTGACGGACTGCTCGCTCTCGGGGCTGAACAAGAAGCGGACGTACGACATCACGGGACCTGGCGCGGAGAACCGCAAGCAGGCCTCGGCGGACGCGCTACGCAACCAGTTCACGGCGCTCTTCGACGCGGCGCTCAAGCTCTCGGACGAAAACGTGCGCGAGGCGGGTCCGCTCAACGTCTGCGGGCAGCTCGTGCGCCTCGTCAAGAGCGACACGGGGTCGGTCTGCGCGAAATTCGGCTCGGGCTCGCTCGAGACGACGCTCGACCTGCGCATCGACGCCTCGGCGTTCCTCGACCGGCTCGTCGCGCGCGCCATCAAAAGCACGAACTTCCTCGGCGGCGCGAAGGTGTTCAAGGCGCTGGACAGCGTCTTCGACCGCGACGCCTCGGGCGTCATGACCGAGAACGACCGCACGAGCCGCACGCGCCAGTTCGCCGCGGCCATCATCACAAAGCAGATCGGCCAGGACTTCGGCATGATGGTCCTTGACGGCAGCCTCGGACCCTTCAACACCGGCATCCTCGTCAAGATCGCGGAGCACGTGCTCGAAGGCAACAACATCACCATGGAAGACCTCCAGCGCCTCGCCGACCAGTTCAAGGAAGACGTCGCGCAGCTTCCGGACGACCTCAAGGAGATGCTCGCGAAGGTCGTGCAGGACCGTCCGGTGGAGATCTTCAAGGACAACAAGGCGGAGTTCGTCGTCAAGGAGACCATCGTCGCGCCCGTCGAGGAGGTCGCCGCGGGCAACATACCCCCGGCGCCGCCGATCGGCGTCGCTCCGCGCTTCCACACGCTCGCGGACATCAAGAACTTCGTCGCGGACCTCGTGTTCTCCGACGAGACGCTCGTCGCGGACGTGACGATCAACCGTCCGGGCGAGACGATGCGCAAGATGCTCTCCGACGACGTGAAGCTCAGCGCGTTCGCCGAGATACTGCGCAACCCCGCGCTCCTCGACCTCGCGCTCTCGCCAAAGATTGCGGGCGTCGTGAAGGAGGGCTTCGCGAAGCTCGCCGCGGCGCTCGACGCGGACTTCCGCGCGGCGAACGACGGCGAGTCGCTCGAGGAGGCGGCCAAGAAGGAGGGCTTCACCCAGCGCTTCTCGCTCTTCTTCAAGAACCCCGAATTGTGCAAGGGCTCGACGCTCGCGCGGTTCGACGACATCCTCCTCAGGATGTCGAAGAAGGGCTGCGAGGAGATACAGGCGTTCATCAACCTCACGTTCAAGATCGACGGCAACGTGCAGAACGAGGCGGGCGGGCTCACGACGGACCCGTACAAGGACAAGACCGCCGCTCAGATCAAGGAGGAGCTGAAGGCCAAGTCGCTCAACGACATCATGAGCGGCGCCGCGACCGACGCGTCCGTCCCCGGACAGGTCGGCTTCTTCAAGCAGGTCCTGAGCGACTACTTCATCCAGATGTCCAACGCCGACAAGCGCAACGCCTTCGCGAGCGCGATGCGCTACGCCGACACGTTCGACTTCAGGGGCAAGGACGAAAACGGCGTCAAGAAGGCCAGCACCGCGGCGACAGCCAAGTTCGTGGGCGCGATCCTGAAGGGCACGGGCCCGCTCCTGCAGAAGATGATGCAGGGCATCCCGCGCAACATCCTCGCCGGATTCTCGGACGCGCTTGCGGACATGAAGTGCAACCTCGCGCCGATTCCGCGCAAGATCGTCCAGGCCCATCTCTACAAGATGATCCAGGACTCGAACGGCAAGATCAAGTCGATCAAGCTCAAGAACTCTCTCGGCGCGGCGTCCGTCGGCGAGGCGTTCCTCTGCGAGTTCAAGTACCTCGGCGACGGCGGCAAGGAGAAGACCGAGGAGATGGTCGTCAAGATCATGCGCCACGACGCCGAGGAGCGCGTCGAGCGCGAGGCGAAGCTGTTCGAGGCCGCCGCGGTCAAGATCGGCCCCGGCATGAAGAAGACGTGGGAGGGCCAGTACGAGCAGTACAAGACGGAGTTCGACTTCCGCAACGAGGCGAACAACGTCAACGAGGGCGTCCGTCTCTACGACGTCGTCGGCAACAACCGCCACTTCGCCAAGGCGATCGCGCCGAACGTCTCGTCGATGAAGATCTCGCCGCTCGTTGCGCCCACGAAGAACGCGATGGTCTGCACGCTGGCCGGAAAGATGAACGCCGACCAGTACTTCAAGGACCGCATCGCGAGATTCCAGGAGTCCTACGAGCCCGTGTTCGAGAAGGATCCCGCGACGGGCCGCATCAAGTGGGACCCCGTCACGAAGAAGCCCGTGTTCAAGAAGGGCGTGGGCTTCATGGACATGCAGATCCTGCTGATGTTCCTTGACCACGAGTACGAGCAGATACTGAAGGGGCAGAAGAACCTGCAGCAGGCCGCGCAGCTCTGGTTCCACCAGGCGTTCCTCGGCTCCGGTAAGTTCCACGGAGACGCGCACTCCGGCAACATCATGCTCGAGTCCAACCGCGCCACCTTCATCGACTTCGGCAACATGTACGAGCTGAAGGTCCACTACGCGCTGGGCGAGGACGGCCAGCCCGTGATGGAGGAGGTCACCGAGACGAACGAGGCGGGCGAGAAGGTAAAGGTGATGCGGCCCAAGGTGCTCCTCAACGAGCGCGTGGAGCTGCTGCGCCTCATCCTCGGCGCGACGCTGCGCAGCAAGGACTTCTTCCTCGCCGGCTTCGAGAAGCTGCTCTCGCCCGCCGGCAGGGACACGCTCGCCGCCAACCGCGACAAGGCCGAGGCGATCGTCGAGACGATCCTCGAAAAGGGACAGTTCTCGTTCGACGTCTGCTACCGCCTGCAGGGCGCGCTGAGCGAACTGCAGAAGCTCGGCCTCGAGATGCCGCCGCAGATCAACTGCTTCGTGCAGTCCATGACGCGCCTCCAGAACACGATGGCCGAGATGAACACCATCCTCAACCAGATGCGCGTCATCGCGTCGACGGTCAAGAACGACGTCCCGCGCGCCTCGGCCGAGGAGAAGCCGGACGAGCTGGACATCATCGGCACGTTCGACTACATGAGCCGCACCGACGCCGGCCTGCAGCCCGAGCAGGCGTTTGAGGAGGACGAACAGGACCTGCTCTACGTCATGGACGAAGATGGCGCGCCGACCGACAAGCCGATCAACGTGCCGCGTTTCGTCAACGATCTGCACCGCATCACCTTCCAGTGCGACAACGGCGAGAAGTACGGCCGTGACGGCGAATATGAGCTCAAGGTCGCCGCGCGCCTCCGGAACTCCGCCGATCCCGCGGCCGAGGCGCTGAAGATCGCGCACTACACGGTCGACCGCCTGGAGGACGGCCGCGGAAAGACGTTCCTGAAGTTCGCCGCGGACTTCAAGAAGGCCTGGGAGGAGGCGAAGACCCCCGAGGCAAAGGAAGAGGCGATCAAGCAGTTCGCCCACAACCATGTCTCCAACACGGCCATGGCGCTTCGGCAGAAGTCCGGCAGCGCCCAGTCGTTCTACACGGCCAACCTGGAGGCCCCCGGCGGCTTCGCGGGCGTTGTGATGTCGACGCTCTTCGCGGAGTCCGACGCGGCGAGCGAGATGCTCGACAAGAACTTCTCGGGGAAGGACCAGGGCAAGATCCTGGCTTCGATGAAGATCATCTCGGTGAAGGAACTCGGCGCGGGGATCTTCGCCGGCGCCGGGACGATCATGAACGCCATCGTCGAGGACACGAAGAAGCTCGGCGGCGACGACTCGTACCAGATCGACATCGGCGTGTGATAGCGTTCCCATAGGCGTCCGGGCAAATCCTTCGGCCATTGGATTTGATGCCGGAAAATATGATACAATAGCGGTCTATGAAATGCTATTCCGCTAACGTATGGGAAACGCTGATCGAGGCGCTCCACGTCTACTGGCAGGTCATCAAGGAAAAATGGCCGGCGCTCCTCGCGGTCTTCGTGCCACTCCAGCTTGTGATGGCGCTCTATCGCTATTCAGTCGCGTCGAGCGGCGCGGAGAATCTTGCCAACATCAGGTTCGAGAACTTTGTCGTCACGGCGCTCGGCCTGACGCTTGGGCTCGTCGCAGTCGCGATTGTCGTAGACAGCGTGTTTCTAAAGTGCACCGGGCAGCGTCGTCCGTCCGGCGGCGGAATCGCCGCGGCCTGGGGGCGCATGATGGCGACGGGGTGGCTGCGCATGATCGCCGAGGTCGCGCTTGTCGTCGTGGCAATCATTGCGCTTGTCATTGTAATTGGTTTTGCATCCAACGCACAGCTTACTCAGGTCGGCGGATCGGCGTCGACGCTTTCCGCCATCCTCGCGTGCATAGCACTGGCCCCGTTGGCCGTTGCCATAATCTGGATTCTAGTGCGCTGGAGCTTTTCCGTCGTCCTAAGCGCCATCCATCCGATTATGGGCTCGACGGCAATGGGCGCATCGTCGCGCTTCGTGCGCGGCCGGTTCGCATGCAGTCTCCTCATGATTGTCGCTGCCTCGCTTGTCATGGCGGGAATCTCTGCGATTCCCAGCTTGTTGGCATCATGGTATTCGAGAGGGGAGATGGTGGGTCTGCCCGCGCCGTCCGGCACCGTGCTGGCGCGCACGGGCGTGCTGTTTTTCGGCGACCTCATAGTCTTTTCATGCCAGTCGCACTGACGACTTTCTGGGTTCGCACCGTCGAGCCGTCTGATTTGCCCGAGAGCCTCCGCCGCGGCCCAACGCGTTCGATAGTCGTGGCGTTGCTTTTGCTGGGAGTCTTTTCCTGTTCGGTCTCAGGCCTCTTCGGTGCCAAGGCGATGATTCGCGCAAAAGAAGAGAGGGATCAGCAAAGAGCGGTCCAGCGTGCGGAACTGCAAAAGGCGTTTGACGAGCTGAAGAAGAGGTCGGTTGAAACGTGCAGTGCACAATCCGCTGTGCCCATGCTTCCTGATGCCTACAAAGAGGAGCACATGCGAATGGAAAACGGCGAATTGGTCGTTGACTCGCCGTTCGACCTGCGCATCGGCTCGTCGGAAGCCGCCAAGCTGCTCGACACGAAACTGACCTCTTCCCCCGTGAACGGGACTTACTCTTACGGCACGAATCTGCAATACCACGGCTTCGCCCGACTTGCTACGCCCTACTTCGGATTTGACAAGATGAGTCTGACTTTCATGGGTGAGGAGAAAGCCCTTTTTGCCATCAATCTCTTTCAGGATGGCGACAAGCTTTCGCTCGACGACTGCCGCAAGAGAGTGCGCGATATTGCAGCCGACATTGAACAGCGCTTTGGCGTCAAGATGGACGGCGCCTTAGGAGACATGAGGGACGAAGTTGCGCTCAAATTAGGCGATGAAGATAAAAGGGTGGTCTCCAGCCAATTCATGATACGCCAGACGAAGATGAAGAACGGTGACAAGATTGTCCAATATGAAGTCCGTGGCATGATAGAAACCAAAAACAAGCAACCCAACATCGAGTTCGGGATTGCGAAAGAGAATGAGCGATGAGCGAATTGGACGAGCTGAGGAATGAAGTCGACGCAGCGGATGACGCGATTCTCGCCGCGCTTGTGCGGCGCTTCGACGTTACCGACCGCATCCGCGCGCTGAAGGCCCGGGATGGCCTGCCACGCGTCGACGCGGAGCGCGAGCGCGAGATTCTCGCACGCGTCGCGGCGGCGGTTCCTCCGGCGAAGCGCGACACCGTCTGCGGCGTGTGGGAGCGAATCCTGTCGGGTACGCGCGGCGAGATCGAGACGATCGCCCGTGGTGTCTGCGTGAAGGACGGCAAGGTTCTCTTGTGCAGGGGAAAAGGGCTTGGCTCGACCTATCTTCCCGGCGGACACATCGAGTTTGGCGAGACAGGCGCGGAGGCACTTGTCCGCGAGATCAAGGAGGAGACGGGGCTCGAATCGACTGCGGGGAAGCTTCTCGGCGTCGTCGAGAATTCTTTTCTCCAGCATGGAGAAAAACACTGCGAGATAAACCTCGTCTACGAGTTGACTCTCTCTGGCGGCGATGTCGCGGCGCAGGAAGACTGGATCGGGTTCGAATGGTGCCCGCTCTCCAACCTCGACGCCGCCAACCTGCTGCCGGTCGACATTCGCCGCTTGATTCCGGAGAACGGCTGATGGGCTGGATAGGGGGAACGATTGGCTTTTTGGTGGGCTCCCGATTCGGTGCGCTCTCCGCTATTCTCGGCGCAGTTATCGGAAACAAGATCGGCAACTTCTTCGGCGAAGGAGCCAGAAACATCGCTGGCGGAGGCGCGAGGACGCAAAGGTCGTATGGCAATGCGCGCGGGCATGCATCGTCTCGCGCCGGTTCCCCGCGTGAACGCGAGATCGTCTTCCTCACTGCCGTCGGCGCGATGATGGCGAAGCTCGCCAAGGCAGACGGCCGTGTGGACGAGTCGGAGATCGAGGCCGCGGAGCAGGCCTTCGAGCGTCTTGGCCTCACCCCCGGCAATCGCGAGATCTGCATACGCGCGTTCCGCGCGGCGAAGACCGACTACCACACGATCTTCGACTACGCCGAGTCGTTCGCCGCCGTCGCGCGCGGCGTCGTAATGCGCGAGCTGATGTACGACATTCTCTGGGATGTCGCCTGTGCGGACGGCGAAGTGTCCGCAAGCGAGCGACGCATTCTCGAGATGATCGTCACGCAGCTCCGAATACGGCCGTCTCTCTTTGCCGAGCAGTGCCGTCGCCGACTGAACTCGCGCCAGTCTTCGCGCCGGAGCTATTCGTACGAACCGTCGCCATACGAAATCCTCGGCTGCGACTCAAGCGCGTCCGACGACGAGCTGCGCCGCGCCTATCGCGCTCAGGCGAAGAAGCACCATCCCGACCTCCTTCGCGCCCAGGGCCTCCCCGAAGAAATGGTTGCGCGCGCGACCGAGCAGATGGCTCGCATCAACAATGCGTGGGAAGAGATCAAGCGCTCCCGCGGCATTTAGGCCTTATTTCTTTCCCGCGACGAAGGCGGCGAGCTCTGCGATCTTGCGGTCGGGAGTCTTGCCCCTGAGGTCGCGGACAAAAGCGACGTCGCGCGAGCCCACCTTGTAGAACACCGCGCGGCGGTCCTTCACGTCGATGTTGCTGATCTTCGCCGCGGCACATGCGACGCGGAGCTTCGCAAGCGCGACGAGCCGCTTCGCCGCCGACGGCAATGGGCCGAACCTGTCGCGCAGCTCCGCGGCAAGCGCGGCGACAACTTTCTCGTCCGCCGCCTCCGCGAAGCGCTTCATGAAGCTCATGCGCTGGACGTCTTCCTCGACATACGAGTAGGGGAGCGCGGCCGCGCTTGCGTTGTCCTCGCTCGCGGGCGAGTAGTCGATGAAGTCGAGGTGCAGCTTGACCTCGACGATGTCCTGCACCTTCTCCCCCTTCATCATCGCGATCGTGCGCTGCAGCAGCTGGCAGTACAGCCCGAAGCCGACTGCCGCGATGTGGCCCGACTGCTGCGAGCCGAGGAGGTTGCCCGCGCCGCGGAGCTCGAGGTCTCGGACGGCGAGGTTGAACCCCGAGCCAAGCGCGCCGTGCCGCTGGAGCGCGGCGAGGCGTTCGCGTGCGTCCGAGTCAACGAGGCCTTCCGAGGGCAGGAGGAAGTACGCGTGCCCCTCGCGCGACGAGCGCCCGACGCGGCCGCGCAGCTGGTAGAGGTCCGCGAGGCCGAACATCTCGGCGTGGTCGACTATTATCGTGTTCGCCCTCGGAATGTCGATGCCGGATTCAACAATCGTCGTCGAAAGCAGGATGTCGAACTTCCCGCGCTCGAAGTCGCGCATCTTCCGCGCGAGCGTCTTCGCGTCCATCTGCCCGTGGGCGACTACGATGCGCGCGCCCGGGCATATCTGCGCGAGGTGCTTCTCCGTCTTCCCGATCGTAGACACGCGGTTGTGGAGGAAGAACACCTGTCCGCCGCGGGCGATCTCCGCCTCTATCGCCGAGCGCACGACATCGGGCAGGTCGCGCACTACCTTCGTCTCGACCGCTACGCGTTCGCGCGGCGGCGTGCGGATGAGCGAGAGGTCGCGCGCCCCCGTCATCGACAGGTACAGTGTCCTTGGAATCGGCGTTGCCGAGAGCGTCAGCACGTCGGCGGTCGCGCGGAGCCGCTTCAGGAACTCCTTGTGCCTCACGCCGAAGCGCTGCTCTTCGTCGATGATTATGAGCCCGAGGTCGCGGAACGCGATCTTCGACGAGAGTATCGCGTGCGTTCCGATGACGATGTCGCAGGCACCGGTCGCAAGCCGCTGGAATGTCCCCTTGTGCGTCGCCGCGGACTGGAAGCGCGAGACGGACTCGATTCGTATGGGCGTCCCGTCGAAGCGCGAGGTGAAGGTCTCGAAGTGCTGTTCCGCAAGGACCGTGGTTGGCGCGAGAACAGCCGTCTGCCTGCCGTTCATCGCTGCTATGAAGGCGGCCCGCATCGCGACTTCCGTCTTGCCGTAGCCCGCGTCGCCGCAGATGAGGCGGTCCATCGGCTTCTGCGCCGCGAGGTCCTTCTTGACGGCGGCTATCGCGGCGGCCTGGTCGGGCGTCTCCTCGTATGGGAACGCGGCCTCGAACGCGTCTATTCCGTCGCACGCCACATCGTAGGCGAATCCCGGCACGAGTTCGCGCCGCGCCTGCGTCTCGAGGAGCGCCGCGGCGAGGTCGGTGACCGCCTTCTGCGCATCGGCCTTGTCCTTCGCCCAGCGCTTGCCGTCGAGCCGGTGCAGCCGGACCGCCTCGCCCTTTACGCCGACATAGCGCGAGAGGAGATGTGCGTGGGCTGCCGGCACATGTAGCTTCGCGCCGTCGGCATACTCTATCGTGAAGACCTCGGAGCGCTTGCCGTTCACGAGGATTTCTGACGAGCCGACGAACCGTCCAACGCCGTAGTCGACGTGAACCACGTATTCGCCCGGCTCGAGTTCGTCGAAGTCGTTGAGGCGCGCTCCTCTCGCGAGCGCGGCGTTTCGAAGGTGTGTCTTCCTCTTCGCGAACACGCGGTCGGACTTGGCGACCACGAGGAGGGACCTCCCGTCCGCGCCGTCCTTCGCTGCCGGCGCTGAGAGTTCGAAGCCGCCGGAGAGGTCGTCGATCGCGAGGACGAGGTCGCCGCGCTTCTTCGCGGCGGCGAGATGGCGTTCGAGCCGGCCGCGGGCAGCGTCGAAGAGCTCGGGATGGTGCGCTTCGTCTGCGCCGAGTTCGGCGAAGCCGGGGAGGGGCGTCGTCTGGAACTTTCCCGTGGGAACGCCTCGTGGCGCGGGATCGCCCGTGTAGACGAAAGTGAACTGGTAGGGGCGCATCTCCGATGCGACCGTGCGTGGAACAGGGAGCGAGTAGTCGTTGTGCTCAAGCGCGAGGACTGCCGAGCCGTCGGGGAGTAGGTCGAGAAGCGAGCATTGCTTGCCGGGCTCTTCGTCCTTGCCTCCGGCGGGCAGCAGCGCGGCCTTTTCGACGCGCTCTATCGACATCTGCGTGGCGGCGTCGAAGGTGCGGATGCTCTCGAGGTCGTCGCCGAAGAACTCGGCTCTTATCGGGAATTCCTCTCCCGGGCTCCACGCATCGACAATGCCGCCGCGCACGGAGAAATCACCGACTTGTTCGACCATTGGAACGCGATTGTAGCCAAAAGTGGCGAGTTTCTCGCAAATTTCGCTAAACTTTATGGGGTCTGTCCCCAATTTTTCGGGGTCTGTCCCCAGAGAAATGACGGGGGGAGCGCCAGTCGGAACAGGGGAAGCGAGGGCCGGCGATGAGACGACAAGAACGCAGGGGTAAGGTGAGAGTGGCCAGGCGCGAAGGGCGGCGAGCGTCTTGAGCCGAGTGCCGAGCGCACTGACGTCTCCGGCGAGAGGCGGGGGGAATTCGAGGACGCGAACCTCGCGTGCCGAGGGGATTGCCGCGGAAAGAACTCGGAGATCATCGGACAGTCGGTCGGCGTCGGGGAGACCTGGCGTCGCCGCGAGGACGAGCCGCAAGCCCTTTGAGAGCGCGAGTGCGAGAAAGGCGTCGGCCGCACCGGTAAGAGACGAAATGGCCATCGCCCCGCCTTCCTTCAGGGAGGGGGGCGCAAAGCGCGATGCGAAAAGCTCTAGCGCGTCTTTCATCTAGCCGCAGTAGATTATACCATACTTGTCGCAATTTGGGGCGGCGGCGGCCGAAGTCCTTCGCCCGACCTGCGGTTTTCGCCGCGCCGCCCGATGATGAGGCCTTCGCCCGACCTGCTCGCACCCCGCATAGCGCCCGCTTCGCGGCTCACTTCGTTCGGGGGATACCAACCCGCAGTTTGCGGGCACCCCACCAGCATGATTTTGACGCGCGCGCCTTCACGCGCGCCCTTTACGCTGGTGGTCAAAATCACGCTGGGCCCGCAAACGTGCTCTCGTGCGCCAGTCGGCTCTCCGGCCTCTGCGCTTCGCTTCTACCATCGGCTCGTCGCGGCTTAGGCCTCAGACCTTCGCTCCGCCGCCGCCCATTGTGAAAAATGGTTGGGGATGGTTGGGGACAGGCACCACGGAACCGTTGTAAAAGCCATGTTTGCGCGTCTTGGTGAGATGCGTTGACATTTCGGGACGCGAGGGTTTGCGAGATTTTGGTATAATATCCTATATGTCAGTTCGCTATAAAGTTGTTGTTGCCAGTTGTGCGGCATTGTTGTGTGGCGTGGCGCTCGCGCATTTCCCGATTTGTGTGAGCCCAGAGTCCGACGACGGACTTCTAAGCGTTCGCTGGACGCCTGTTCAGGTTGGGATTTGCTCGTGTCGTCCGGTCCAGCTCTTCCCCGGTGACGCCGACGTGTACGGCGTTGCGGCGGGCTTGCTGAACATGAACCAGAAATCGGCGATCGCTTCTTTGGCACCACTGAACGCAGTCGCGAATAACTATTTCACGCAGGTTGGGCTGATCGATGTCTGCGGATTCAATTATGCATTTGAGGTCGGGCTTTTGAACCTCACGGGACGCAATATCGGCGTGAGCGTTGGTGCTTTTAATGTCGAGTCAAATCTTGGTGATCGGGGCGGAGATCCATATCCATGGTTGCCGGGTTTGCAGGTTGGTCTGGCCAACGCCGGCGGTGGGTTGCAGGCTGGATTCTACAATTTTA
>ONVK01000043.1 GCA_900321255.1 uncultured Lentisphaerota bacterium
GGCGCTCCCAAGAAGGTCAAGGAAGCCATCGCCAAGGACGAGGCCGAGAAGATCGCCGAGCAGCTCAAGAAGGCCGGCGCCGAAGTCGAGGTCAAGTAAGACCGCGACCGTTTCGGTCAAAGGAAGGCGCGGCGCATTCGCCGCGCCTTTTTTGGTATAATACAATCCTTGACTCTGATTGCAGCCATATTGCTTGCGGCTCTTACGAAAGCCGAGATCATCGACCGGTTCAAGGCCGCGCCGGTGACGCAGCTTGACGGCCTCGTGCAGGTCTACGGCGACTGCCCGGCCGACATGCGCCGCGATTTCCAGCTGCCCGTCGCGTCGTTCGCCTCCGATGTCTGCCGCAGGCTCTACGCCGCTGGGAACAGGAAGCCGGTCAAGTTCCGCGAGGCCGGCATAATCATCCGCATCGGCGACGTGAGGACCAACCTGACAGACGTCGTCGCCCGTCCCGCGACGCGCGACGGCGGGGAGAAGTTCACCCGCATCTATCTGCCGTCCCCCTCCGGCGCCGACCTGAGGAAGCTCCGCCTCGAGATAGTGCGCGCGTTCTACCGTGCCGTCGACGGCATCGATCTCGACGACGAGGGGGCGACGAAGAAGCTCCGCGAGTCCGACCCTGTGACGCGCGTCGAGGATATCCAGTCCGAGGTCGCCGCATGGCGCGAGCGCGGCGAATACGCCGCGGGGAAGACGGACGAAGACTACCTCAAGCTCATGAGGGGCGTCCACCTGCCGGGTGTCGCGACGAAGGCGGATGTCATGACCTTCGCGTCGCGGCTTTTTCTCTATCCCGAGCTGCATTCGGCGCCGTTCTGCGGGAGATACCGGTCGTGCTCGTTCCGCGACGCGATCGCGCTCGTCTCCGAGGATCCAGCGGTGCGGCTCGCCGCCTATCTCAAAATCCAGCCGCTCATGCTGTTCGGGCAGGGGCATGGAGACAGGATGAACGGTGCTGTAGAGGCATACGCGAAGTTCCTTGCCGAGCTTGCCAGGTGCAAGCTGCCGCGCGAGGACCTCGTGAAGCTTCTGGACGACGCGGACGAGAAACTGAAAGGAGTGCTCGAAGAATGAAGACGAAGAAGACGATCACCGACTCCACGGTGGATCCCGACATACTGCGCTACACGGTCGGCGACGATCCTGTGCTGGACCTCGCGCTTGCGAAGTGGGACTGCATGGGGACCGCCGCGCACGTCACGATGCTTTCCGAAATGAAGGGGCTGAAGCGCCCCGTCGTCGCGAAGAGCGAGGCCGCGAAGGTCAGGAAGGCCCTCGGCCGCGTCGCCGCGCTTGCGGAGAAGGGGAAGTTCACGATCCGCGAAGACGACCAGGACGTGCACATGGCCGTCGAGCGCCTGCTTACCGAGGAGCTCGGAGACCTCGGCAAGAAGATACACACGGGCCGCAGCCGCAACGACCAGGTCGCCGTCGACGTCCGTCTCCACATGAAGGACGAGATCCTCGCCGCGGAGGGGGAGCTTGGCGCCCTTGCCGCGGAGCTCTGCTACTTCGGCTGGTGCGCCGGCGCGATTCCGCTCGTCGGTCGCACGCACCTTCAGCCCGCGATGCCGTCGACCGTCGAGATGTGGGCGACCGGCCACGCCGAGATGGTGCTCGACCAGCTCGCGAACCTCGAGGCGGCCTACGCGCTCGCCGACGCGAATCCCCTGGGGAGCGCGGCCGGATACGGCGTGCCGCTGCCGCTCGACCGCGCGCGCACGACGAAGCTCCTCGGCTTCTCGCGCACGATCCACAACTGCTTCGGCGCTTCGATGGCGCGCGGCGAGTGCGAGGCGTCGCTCCTTTCCGCGCTCGCGCAGCTCATGGCCGTCCTCTCGCGCCTCGCCGAGGACATGATCCTCTTCTCGATGCCAGAGTTCGCGTACTTCCGCCTGCCGCGCGAGTACTGCACGGGCTCGTCGATCATGCCGCAGAAGTTCAACCCCGACGTCCTCGAGCTTGTCCGCTCGAAGGCGGCCCAGGTCCTCGGCCTGCAGACGGCGTCGCTCTCGCTTCTCCACGCGATGCCCGGCGGCTACAACCGCGACCTCCAGGACTGCAAGTGGCTCTACATGAAGGGGCTCGACATCACGCGCACGACGCTGAGGATACTCGCGAAGGTCGTGAAGGGCATGAAGGTCGACCCCGCGGCGTGCCGTGCCGCGTTCACGCCGGGCGTCTTCGCGACGGATGTCGCGCTCAGGAAGGTCGCGGCGGGAACCCCCTGGCGCGACGCGTACCACGATGTCCGCGACCACCTCGAGCAGCTTGACGCCGAAAGCCCCGATGCCGCCATTGCCCTCAAGAAGCACGAGGGCACGTGCCTCGGGCTTGACCACGATCTGTACCGCTCGCGCATAGCCGCCGCCGTCGAGTCGGCGGAGAAGCGCCGCCGTGAACTTGACGCACACTGCCGGAGGCTCCTGAAATGAACAAACTGCTTGAAGTCGTCGATCTGCACGTGAAGTACGGCTCGTTCGAGGCCGTTAAGGGCGTGTCGTTCTCGCTTGGCGAGGGCGAGATGCTCGGCATCGTGGGCGAGTCGGGGTCGGGAAAGTCTACGATCGCGAAGACGCTCGTCGGGCTTGAGAAGCCGTCGTCCGGCAGGATCGACATCGCTCCCGGGATCGGGCTCCAGATGATATTCCAGGATGCCGTCGGTTCGCTCAATCCCCGCATGACCGTCCGCCAGATGCTCGACGAGACGCTGCGTCATGTGGCGCGCCGGGCGAAGCGCGGGGCGGTAGATCTGAAGGGCGCGAACGATGCCGGCGGGCTCGTATCGCTCGTGGGGCTCTCGAAGGCCGTGCTCGACCAGTATCCGCGCGAGCTTTCCGGCGGCCAGTGCCAGCGTGTCTCGGTTGCGCGCGCACTTGCGTGCCAGCCGAAGGTGCTGATCGCCGACGAGCCGGTCTCGGCTCTCGACGTGTCGGTCCAGGCCCGCGTTCTAAACCTCCTTCGCGACCTTCGTCGCGATCTCGGGCTTTCGATTCTTCTCGTTGCGCACGATCTCGCCGTCGTGAAGAATGTCTGCGACAACGTCTGCGTGATGGAGAAGGGGCTTTTCGTAGACGCCGGAACGTCCGAAGAGGTGTTTTCGAACCCCAAGAGCGACTATACGAAACATTTGCTTGAGGTCGTTCCCAAAATCCCCATATTTTGATATAATCTGCTCAAATGGCCGAAAGTATACAGGTCGTCGCCTTCGAGGGCGGCGAATTGCGGCCGCTTGGACCGGAGATTGTCCCCGGCGAAGCGGTTTTGGCCTTGCCTTTGTCCCGTCTCGTCGTCAGGATGGTCAGGGTCGCCGCGGAGGACGATCCGGTCAAGACGGCGTCGGAGTCTCTCGCCGCCGTCTCCCCGTTTCCCGACGAGCCGCTCACCGTGTCGTGCGAGACTGTGCGCGAGACGGAAGAGGGGCGCACTGTCCTCGCGGCGGCGCTTCCCGAGGGAGCCGCAGACGACATCGCCGACGCGCTCGATGCGGCCAAGATCAACGTAACGAAGGTCGATGTCCTCGCGCTCGGCGAGCTGCGGGGGCTGTGGCCGCAGCTTTCCGGCGGGAGCGCCGGCGTGAGGCGTCTCGTTCTTCTCAAGGGGGCGGACTGCATATCGCTCTTCGTTCTCGACGACGACGTTCCGTCCGCGGTTCGCGCCATAACGTCCGAGGGCGACCTGAGGCGCGAGGTGATGCTTTCCCTGCTCGAAGCCGAGGATTTCGGCGGCGCAAGGCCTCTTTCCGAAGTCGCGATCGCGGGCGACGTCGATGCGTCGGGCCTCGATGCCTTCGCGCCTGTGCGTCGGCTCGAGGTTGGCGAAGACCGCGTCAGGACGGCGCTCGAAGGCGTCGCGGCACGCGCGGAGGAACCGTCCTCCCTCGATGCCATGCCGTCGAGCTGGCGAGAGGTCCTCGACGAGACGCGCTTCAAGGCGAAGCTCAGGAAGTTCCTTGCGATCGCGGGCGGAATATGGGCGTTCGTGATGCTGGTTCTCTTCGGAGTGCCGTTTGTCTTCGGGCTTCTGACCGACCGCCAGAAGGGGCTCTGCAGGGAACACTCGCGCCAGTACAAGTCGGTTTTAGCGATGAAGGAGAAGGTCGATCTCGTGCGCAAGTACTCCGACCACGCGCGCGGTGCGCTCGAGACGATGAAGACGGTCAGCGACCTTCTGCCGCTGCCGGAGGGGAGCGATTCGTCCTGCATCGAGCTCAACTCGTGGAACTTCAGGCGCGAAGACGGCGTCAGGTTCTCCGGCGAGGCCGATTCCGCGCAGCTCGTGTACCAGTTCAAGGATGCGCTCATCGACTGCGGCGTATTCGCGCGCGTCGAACTGCAGGGGCCTTCGGCCGGCAAGGGCGGCCGCCAGCGCTTCGACATAGACTGCCGCTTCGAGGCGGAGGAGGAGTCGGAATGAACAGCAAGTCCCTCCGAGAGAAGGCGCTGATCGCCGTCGTCGGCGTGATCATGCTCTACGCCGTCGCCGTCGTGCTGTGGTTCGTCAGCCAGGAGGACGCGTGGAAGCGGGCCGCGAAGGCATACGACAGGGCGAAGAAGACGTACGAGTCCGAGCGCAAGCTCATAGGCGAGAGGCAGCAGTGGAACGACGCCTACGAGGAGGAGAAGGCGCAGATGCCCACGTTCGCGTTCGGCAAGTCGACGGACACGACGTGGCTTCAGAAGATGGACGAGCTCGCCGAGAAGCACCATATCTCCATCATGCAGCGCCAGCCCGGCAAGGAAGTCGAGAAGGGCGACGTTCTCGAGCTGCAGATCGAGGTGAGGAACTGGGAGGGCGCGCTCGAGTCGCTCGTCAGGTTCATGCACGAGCTCGAGAACACAACCGAGGGAATGTTCGACGTCGGGTATCTCAATTTCAAGCCCAGCGCGAAGAGGGGCTATATGAAAGGGTCGTTCACGCTGACCTGCGCCTACATGAGGGAGGACTGATTCCATGAAGAAGAAAATACTTGCTTTCTGCGTCGCGCTTGTCGCGTTTTTCGCTGCGGTCGACGCGACCGCGCAGGGAATCCTGCGCCGCCCCCAGAGCCTGCCGGGCCGGTCGGTCCCGGCTGGCGCGACAGCCGGTGCGGCGACCTCCGCGCCGTCGGACGACACGGCGTCAGACGCCGATCCCAAGGAGGCCCCTGCGCTCAACTGGGACGCCGCGCCCGTCGACATCGTCTTCCAGACGTACGGCGAGCAGGTCGGCAAGACGATCCTGAAGGATCCCTCCGTCCCGAACGCGACGATTACCCTCAAATCGCGCGAGGGGCAGAAGCTCTCCAAGGAGGAGTACCTTGAGGCAATCGAGGTCGTCCTCGAGATGAACGGCATCCACCTTGAGCCATACGGCGAGAAGTTCATCCGCGCGGTTCCGCGCGGCAAGGCCCGCAAGGAGGGCATCCCGCTCTACATGGACATCACCGACGTTCCCGAGGATGCAAAGGACGGCAGGGTGATTTCCGTGATGATATCGTTCAAGTCGATCGCGACCGACGAGGCGCAGAAGGCGCTCGAGAACTTCAAGTCGGATACCGGCATGCTCAACGTCTTCGAGCGCACGAACTCGATACTCGCGACCGACACGTGGCAGAACATCAAGCGCATGGACGAGATCGCGAGGGCGATGGACATATCCTCCCCCGTCCTTGAGCAGGTCTTCGTCTACCAGGTCGAGAACGCCTCGGCGAACGACATCAAGACGGCCCTGGAGCAGATCGTCCAGGAATCGCAGAAGGAGCAGGAGAAGAACGGCAAGGCGGTGCAGAACAACTCTGGCGCGAACTCCGGAATGACCACCCGCTCGCCGCTCGCCGGACCGAGGCTTCTCGGCTCCAATCGCAACCAGCCGGAGCAGCCGAAGCCGCTCGAGTCGACGGTGACGTCGATGTCCGACGCAGACCGCGGGATGATACGCGGCAAGGTGCTCATACTCGCCGACGAGCGATCGAACAAGCTGGTCATCATCACGTCGAAGTCGAACTACGACTTCTTCGAGAAGGTCATAAGGCAGCTCGACGTGGAGACCACCCCCGACACCGTCGTGAAGGTGTACCGCCTCAAGTACGCCGAGGCGGAGGAGGTCGCCGACATGATAAACGACCTCATCGGCAACGCGCCGTCGTCGAAGTCTTCCGCGAAGGGCAGCCAGAACGCCGCGGCGCGCGGACAGGGCGGCACGACGCGTGTTTCGAGCCCGACTGGCGCGACTGCCGCCAATACGGCGCGCAAGAGCGCGAACCAGCGCACGGGCGAGGCGAAGCCTGGCGAGCTCTCCAAGGAGAACACGACGGTTCTCGCCGACAAGCGCATCAACGGCCTCGTCGTGATGACGAACAAGGAGCTCGTTCCCGTGGTCGAGAGCATCATCGAGGCGATGGACGTCAAGCTCTCGCAGGTCCTCATCGAGACGGTCATCATCGAGGTCACGCTCGGCGACGACCTCAAGACCGGCATCGACTGGGTGCAGAGGGGGCGGACAAGGGACTACAAGAACGTCCCGACCGGGACCTTCTCGCAGCGCATCTCCGGCTATTCCAAGTCAACGTTTCCGACTACCCAGGATCCCGACGGGAGCGACTGGATCAGGGGTGGCGACGGATACTGGTACACGCCGGTCATAGAGATCGTCGAGAACACGATCCCGGTGAAGACCCTTACCCGCGACGGGTTCTACAACAACGACAACTACATGCTCGGCGGCGGCGGCGGATCTGGGACTTCGGCGCTCCAGGGCTTGTTCACGACGGTTGCCACCAACGGCGTCGAGGCCGCGCTTGGCGCGAACCCGATTGGATCCGGCATAAATTATTTCCTTAAGTCCGACAAGCTCAACCTTGCCGCGATAATCCAGGCGTCCAAGACCGACAGCCATGCGAAGTACATCGCCTCGCCGGTGGTGATGACGGTCGACAACAAGGAGGCGACGATCGACGCAACCGAGAACCGGCAGTTCCTCACCGGATGGACGGCGCAGTCGGGCTCCTATGGAAACAGCGGGCAGCCGACTCCGAACTACAGCGCCAAGGACATCGGCATCAAGATCAAGGTCACGCCCAAGATCAACCCGAACGGGACGGTGATGCTCGAGGTCGAGGAGGAATATTCCCAGTTCATCCGGGACGGCCAGTCGATGCTGATTCCGCAGGGCGGAAACTATGTCCAGGGCAATGTCGATCTTGCCATGGAGCGCAAGATGTCGGCAGACATCCTTTTGGAGAACATGCAGACGGTGGTCCTCGGCGGACTCACGGAAACGTACAAATCTGAGTCGGAGACGGGCATACCGATACTGAAGGACATTCCATGGATCGGCAAGTGGCTTTTCGGCTCCGTATCGCAGACGGAGAGCCGCAAGGAGCTTCTGGTGTTCATGACGCCGTATGTCCTCGACGAAGGCGATGCCGCGCAGGCGGAGGCGCTCAGGCGCAAGAAGGCGCTCAGCGACACTCGTCCGTGGGACGACCACGGCTGGTCCGCCTCGCCGCTCGCCGACCCTGTCAGCAAGAAGGAGCAGATGCGCAGGCTGAAGGAAGAGTGGAAGAAGCAGGACGAGGAGCGCAAGACAAAGCTCGCCATCGAGGACGAGAAGGTCAAGCGTGCCAAGGCGCTCGAGCAGATGAGCAAGGAAGAGCGCAATCACTGGCTCGAGATGCACAAGGACGAGCTCGACGGCGCCGATCGCGACGAGGAGGCAAAGGAGCTCAAGGAGAAGATGAAGTCTAAGGACGACGAGACGCAGGAGGAGCTCCGCAAGCTTGCCGCAGACATCCGCGAAAGGAAGCTGAGGGAGTCTGAGGCCAAGATAAAAGAGGCCGACGACGCCGCTCAGGCGGAGAACGAGTACCAGAAGCTCCAGGAAGCCAAGAAGGGCGAAGAGCCTTCTGGCGGGCAGCCGCAGGATGCCGCGGGCGACGAGGTGAAGCAATGAACGCGAAGATCGTGGCCATAGTCGCGGTATGCGTCGCCGTCGTCGCGGCGTGCGTCTCGGGCGTCGTGATATCCATGCAGCGCGCCGACGCCGCGCGCGCGGCGGCCGACAAGGCCGCGAGCGAGGAGACGATTGCGTCGAAGCGCGCAAGGGAGGCCGAGCTCGAGCGCGCAACTGCCGCGGCGAACGCGCGCGAGGCCGAGGCAAAGGAGAAGAGCGCGGCAACTGCGCTTGCAGCGGCGGAGGCGGAGAACGAGAAACTAAAGCTTGAGAACGAGAACCTCGCGGAGAAGAAGGCGATTGCCGCCGACGAGCGCGCGAAGGCCGACGCCGATGCGAAAAGGGCGGCCGACCTCAGGGCGGCGAAGGAGCTGGAGCACAAGACGGCGAAGGAGAACACGGACGCGGAGCGCGCGAAGGCGCAGGCGGCGGCCGACGAACTCGCGCGCGCCGAGGCGACAAGGGCGATACGTGAGGCGGAGACACTGAAGCTAAAGGTCTCGATGGCGGAGCTGGAGGTGGCGAAGCAGCAGTATGCCGAGCTCAACGCCGAGCTTCTGGAGTACCAGAAGGAGCTTGACGAGCGCGAGCGCGCGCTGCGGCCCGAGAAGACGATAGCCGACCTCTCGTGGCTCCCCGACGAGGACACCGAGGTCGACGAGAACGGCAGGGCGCGTCCGCGGAAAAAGGAACCCAGGCTGCCGGAGAACGATCCGACCCTTCCGAAGGAGACGCGCTCCCTCGCGAAGGCCGAGCGCATAAGAGGCGAGGCAGACGGCATACTCGCCAAGGACTCGCGCGACCGCACCGTCTCCCCGATTGAGAAGCTTTATGTCGCCGCCGTGAAGGAAGGCCGCACCGTCGATGCCGCCTATTACCGCGCGGTGCTGAAGTCCATGTATCCGGACTGGGAGTATGTCCCCCCGGAGGAAGCGAAAGAAGAGAAGAAATGAGTCTATCGGTCGGAATCGTCGGGCTGCCCAATGTCGGCAAGTCCACATTGTTCAACGCGCTTACCAAGAAGCAGCAGGCGGCGGCAGAGAACTACCCGTTCTGCACGATCGAGCCCAACTCCGCCATTGTCGAAGTCGCGGACCCGCGGCTTGAGGCGCTTGCGAAGATCGTAAGCCCGCAGCAGATAATACGCGCGACGGTCGAGTTCACCGACATCGCCGGTCTCGTCAAGGGTGCGTCCAAGGGCGAGGGGCTTGGCAACAAGTTCCTCGCGAACATCCGCGAGTGCGACGCGATACTGCACGTCGTCAGGTGCTTCGAGAACGACGACATCATCCATGTCCAGGAAGGCGGCAACAAGTCGGCGCCGATCGATCCCGTGGGCGACGCCGAGGTGATTGAGACCGAGCTTGTCCTTGCCGACATGGAGCAGCTGCAGAAGCGCTACGACCGCATCAAGAAGGAGGCGCAGGCGAAGCCCGCGATGCGTCCGGAGGCCGAGGCGTGCGCAGCGCTCCTGAAGCATCTCGAGGAGGGGAAGTCCGTCCGCTCGTTCCCGAGGAAGGAAGGCGACGCGATACTCGACGTCCTTAAGGAGCTCCACTTCCTCACCGACAAGAAGGTCATCTACTGCGCGAACGTCGCCGACGACAACGTGGCGGGCGAGGGCAACGCGCATGTGGACGCGCTCAAGGCGTATGCCGCGAAGGAGGGCGCGGAGTGCGTCGTCGTGTGCGCACAGATGGAGGCCGATCTCGCGGGGCTCTCCGATGCCGAGGCGAAGGAGTTCCTCGAAAGCTATGGGCTGGCGGAAAGTTCGCTTGACCGCACGATCAAGCTCGCGTACCACACGCTTGGCCTCGCGAGCTTCCTCACCGCCGGGCCGAAGGAGGTCCGCGCGTGGACTTTCCACCGCGGCTGGAAGGCGCCGAAGTGCGCGGGGGTGATACATACAGACTTCGAGAAGGGGTTCATCCGCGCACAGGTCGTATCGTTCGACGACTACATCAAGTACGGCGGCGAGAAGGGCGCCCGCGAGGCGGGAGCGCTTCGCCCCGAGGGCAAGGAGTACGAGATGCAGGACGGTGATGTCGTGGAGTTTATGTTTAATTAGGGGTCCGGAGCTAGGAGTCAGGGGTCAGGAGTTAGGAGTCAGGAGTTGGGAGTTGAGAAATGAAATACGTTTCTACGAGAAAGGGAATAGAGGCGACGGCGCCTGAAACGGTTTTCCAGGGCCTTGCGCCAGACGGCGGCCTCTATGTGCCGGTGGTAGGGGCGTCTCTCCGAGACGCCCGCGGACGCCTCGGAGAGGCGTCCCTACCAGGTGCCGAGTCCCTACCGGCTGCCGAGAAGTTCGTTCTTGACGCGCTTTTCGGCGATTTCCCCGCAGAAGTCCGCAAGGCCGCGATAGACCGACTTCTCTCCCGCTTCCCGGCCGAAGACCCAGTTCCGCTTGTCGAGAAGGACGGGCTCCACATGCTCGAACTCTTCCACGGCAAGACCGGCGCGTTCAAAGACGTCGCGCTTTCGATGCTCCCCGTCTTCATGCGCCACGCCGCCGGCGGCCGTCGCGTTCTCGTCCTTACGGCGACGAGCGGCGACACTGGCTCCGCCGCGATGCAGGGCTTCGCCGGCGTTGACGGCACCGAGATTATCGTCTTCTATCCCGCGACGGGAACTTCGCGCATCCAGCGTCTCCAGATGACGACGCCTGGCGAGCCCAACGTCCACGCCGTCGGCATCCGCGGCAATTTCGACGACGCGCAGGCGGCGGTGAAGCGGATCTTCGCCGACCCCGCGATCCGCGCCGAGGCCGCCGCGCACGGCATCACTCTCTCGAGCGCCAATTCGATAAACACCGGTCGCCTCGTCCCCCAGATCGCCTACTACGTGCTGGCGGGGGCAAAGCTGAATGGAACGGACGTGCGCTATGGCGCGCCCGCGCCCCAGCCCGGGGAATTCGATGTAGTTGTTCCTTCTGGCAACTTCGGCAACATTCTCGCGGCGTACTATGCGAAGCTCCTCGGGAGCCCAATCCGCAAGTTCATCGTCGCCTCGAACGTGAACGACGTCCTCGCGCGTTTCGTGAAGACCGGCGTCTACGACCCCGGCCCGAATTTCACCGTCACGAACTCCCCCTCGATGGACATCAGGAAGTCTTCGAACGTCGAGCGCCTTCTCTGGATGATCTCCGGGGGCCTTGACGGCGATATTGATCGCGCCTGCGCGGAGACGTCCCGCATGATGAAGGATCTCGCGGAGAAGGGGCGGTACGAGCTTTCCGATTCCGCGAAAGACCGGCTCTTCGCCGATTTCACCGGCGGTGTCGCGACGCCGGAGGAGACGGAGGCCGAGATGCGCCGCATGCGCGAGTCGGCCGGCTATCTCGTCGATCCGCATACCGCCGTCGCTACGTTCGTAGCGAAGAAACTGGGTCTGCCGGACGGCGCGCCGTGCGTCGTCGCCGCTACCGCGACGCCGTACAAGTTCCCGGAGACCTGCCTCAGGGCCTATGGCGAGGACGTGCTTGTCGCCCCGCCGCCGTCGGTCGCCGGGCTCGACAAGCTTCCCGTCGCGCAGACTCGCGTCTGCGACGTCGCGGCGATCGACAGTGAGGTCACGCGTCTTTTCTGAAACAAGCGAGGTCATCCATGAAAACAAAGAACCTGATCGTTGCAGCTTCAATCGCCCTGCCCGCGGCGGCCTTTTCCGCCGGGCTCTACGGGGATATTCCCGACGCGAACCACGCATGGGCGGTGCATGACGAGAACCGCCCGAAGCCGTCGCGGGTGACTGTCGGCGAGAACGGGGTTCCCTCCGACGCCATCGTGCTCTTCGACGGAACGAAGGAGAGCTTCGAGAGGAACTGGTGCGACGGCAGCGAAGGCCCGTCGAAGTGGATCGTGGAGGACGGCGCGTTCTCGTGCGGAGAGGGATTCAAGTTCGGCGAGTGCCGCACGCGCGAGGAGTTCGGCGACTGCCAGCTCCATATCGAGTACAGGCATCCGGCCGACACGAAGTCGATCGGCGGAAATGCGCAGATGCGCGGCAACTCCGGTGTGTTCCTGATGGGGCCGAAGTACGGCTACGAGGTGCAGGTGCTCGAAAGCTACTTCACGTGCAGGGAGCTGGAGGGACGCCCCGAGTTCGTGCAGAACTACGCCGACGGGCAGGCCGGCTCCATATACGCCGAGAATCCCCCGCTCGTCAACCCGCAGCGCAGGCCCGGCGAGTGGCAGGTCTACGACATCGTGTTCCACCAGCCCGTGTGGAAGGGCGACCAGCTGACCCACCCGGGCTCGATCACCGTGTTCTTCAACGGCGTGCTCGTGCAGGACCACTGGGAGATGGAAGGCCAGACGACGCACTGCAGGCGCCGTCCGCTCGCGCCCCATCCCGCGAAGGGCCCGCTGTCGCTGCAGGACCACGGCTGCTCCGTCTCGTTCCGCAACGTCTGGATCCGTCCGATCGCCTCGCGCTGGGACAACCTCACGCATTCGAACATGAGCGCCGACCCAGAGAAGGTGATGGCCGAGCGCCGCGCGACGGCCGCGAAGCTCTATGCGAAGATCGCGGACCCGAAGTCCGCCACGGCCGAGACGGTCAAGGCGCTGGGCGAGGTCGTCTCGTACGCCGACGAGGGCGTCTATGCGGCGGACTTCCGCAACGCGCTCGAGGCGTACCGCGCGAAGCCCGGCGACGCGAACGAGGTCAAGTCGGTCAACAGGGCTCTTGACGTCCTCGTGCGCGGGAAGGTCATTCCGGAATCCGCGAAGATCGCGGAGGGCGCGAAGTAGCGAGGAGCCCCGTCATGGTCACAAGACGTTCATTCGGCGGCATGGCGTTCGCCGGCGCGTTCGCCGCGGCGATGAAGCCGCTCAGGGGCGTTGCCGCGGAGAGCCCGTGCCGGCTCAGGCTCGGGGTCCTGAGCGACATACACGTGCCCACGATGGAGGAGGGTGCGCATTTCCGCAAGGCGCTCCGGTGGTTCGACGCCCAGAAGGCGGACGGCGTCGTCATTTCCGGCGACCTCGGCTTCAAGGGGCTCGTCAAGGAGCTCAAGTGCGTCGCCGACATCTGGTACGAGGTGTTCCCGAACGACCGGCGTTCCGACGGCGGCCATGTCGAAAAGCTCTTCGTCACCGGAAACCACGACGTCGACGGATACTTCTACCACCGCCCGGAGTTCCCGAAGGTGAAGTTTCCCGTGGACGAGGAGTCGGCGAAGGAGTCGTTCGTCTGCAACCGCGAACGAGTCTGGGAGGATCTCTTCCACGAGAAGTACGAGACGGTGAAGGTCAAGGAGGTCAAGGGCTACAAGTTCGTGCTCTTCCAGTGGTTCGCGCACCTCGCGAGCGACATCTGCTCCGAGCGCTGGACGGCCGAGCCGCCGGACACCCCGTTCTACAACGCGCTCAGGTACGAGCACAGGAAGCTCGACGAGTTCTTCGCGACGCGCGGCGCGGAGCTGAAGGGCGAAAGGCCGTTCTTCTACGTCCAGCACCACCACCCGGCCGACACCGTCTTCTCTCCGTTCCTCTACGCCTCGCCGCAGGGCTGGGGCGGGCACGACTTCGGCCGTTCGACGAAGTACCTGAGAAACTACCCGAACTGCATCGCCATCTCCGGCCACACGCATGTCACGATGAGCGACGAGCGCGCGATCTGGCAAGGCGAGTTTACGTCCATAGACGCCTCGGCGTGTCCAGGGCTTCCGTTCGCCGGGGTGATCGGCGGGCGCTCGAACGCCCACCGAGCGCGGAAGTTCCCGGAGGAGACGATCTTCGACTGCGAGACTCCGAAGGTCGGGCAGCTGCTTTCTGTCTACGACGATCGCATCGTCGTCCAGAAGCGCGAGTTCTCCTTTGACGAGGACCTCGGCGAGGACTGGGAATTCCCGTGGCCGATCTCCCGCGGCAGGCCGTATGCGTACGACGCGCAGGCGAAAAGGTCCGTCGTCCCCGAGTTCCCCGAGGGAACGGTCCTCAAGCGCACCGAGAAGGACGGCAGGCTGATCCTCGAGTTCCCGACAATCCGCCGCGAGAACGCAGGCGCGCGGGCCCTTGACTACGAGGTGGTTGCGGAGGGGCGCATCGAGGACTTCCGCCGGCAGATCGAGTGCCGCCGCGTGTATTCGAATGGAATCGGGCTTGCCGAGCACCGCGACCGCGAGCCGGTGCGCGTCGTCTTCGACAAGGAGAAGCTCGACGCCGAGGGGTACAAGGACCTGACATTCGCCGTGCGGCCGTGCGACGCCTGGGGACACAAGGGCCGCCCAATCACCGCCTGACGCGGTTCGGAGGGGCGGCGGGCGCATTTTCCGCCGACATGCGACAAAATATGGTAAAATAGGCGGCATGAAAGGATTCAGCTGATGGCAAGGAAGGGGATAATTCTGGCCGGAGGCGCGGGGACGCGTCTCCATCCGCTGACGCGCGTCGTCTCGAAGCAGCTGCTGCCGGTCTACGACAAGCCGATGATCTTCTATCCGCTGTCGACGCTGATGCTCGCGGGGATACGCGAGGTGCTGATCATCTCGACCCCGCAGGACCTGCCGAACTTCGAACGTCTTCTCGGCGACGGCTCGGACCTCGGAATGAAGTTCTCCTACAAGGTGCAGGAGGTCCCGAACGGCCTCGCCCAGGCGTTCGTGCTCGGCGCGGAGTTCCTTGGGCATGACGACGCCTGCCTCGTGCTTGGCGACAACATCTTCTACGGCGCGGATCTGCCGCGGCTCCTCAAGGTCGCCGCGGAGCGCAGCGAGCCGACGGTGTTCGGCTACCGCGTCTCCGATCCCGAGCGCTACGGAGTCGTCGAGTTCGACGCGGAGGGGCGTGCGGTCTCGCTTGAGGAGAAGCCGGCGAAGCCGAAGTCGAACTACGCCGTCGTCGGGCTCTACTTCTATCCCAACGACGTCGTCGGGAAGGCGGCTGCGCTGAAGCCGTCGGCGAGGGGCGAATACGAAATCACCGACCTGAACCGCCAGTATCTCGACGAGGGGCGGCTTTCGGTCGAGACGATGGGGCGCGGGTTCGCGTGGCTCGACACCGGCACGCACCAGTCGCTCGCCGACGCGACGAACTTCGTCCGCGCGCTCATAGAGCGGCAGGGACTGCAGATATCCTGCATCGAGGAGATCGCGTGGTCCAGGGGGTGGATAGACGACGCGCAGCTCAGAAAGCTCGCAGACGGATACGGCAAGTCCACCTATGGCGCATACCTGCGCAACCTCGCGAAATCATCTTCTGGAAACTGACATATGGAATTCGAAAACACAATCGGGCTCGAGACGCACGTCCAGCTCAAGACGCGGACGAAGATGTTCTGCGGCTGCCTCCTGAAGACCGGATGCGAGCCGAACACGAACGTATGCCCCGTGTGCCTCGGCTATCCGGGTGCGCTCCCCGTGATGAACAAGGAGGCGGTGAAGCTCACCGTGATGTCGGGGCTCATGCTCGGCTGCGAGGTGAACCGCCACGCGACCTTCGACAGGAAGAACTACTTCTACCCCGACATGGCGAAGGACTACCAGATCTCCGAGAACGGCAGCCCCCTCTGCATCGGCGGCGGCGTCGAGATCACGCGCGCCGACGGGACCAGGAAGTTCATAAGGATCAACCACATCCACCTGGAGGAGGACGCGGCGAAGATCAACCACTACGCCACGACCTCCGGCGTCGACTTCAACCGCGGGGGCACCCCCCTGATGGAGATCGTCTCCGAGCCCGACATGGAGTCGGCGGACGACGCGATCGCCTATCTTACTGCGCTCAAGGAGATGCTCGTATATGCGGGCGTCTCTGACTGCAACCTCGAAGAGGGCAACATGCGCTCGGACGTAAACATCTCGATACGTCCGAAGGGCGAGGCGAAGCTCGGCACGAAGGTCGAGATCAAGAACATGAACTCGTTCAGCGGCATACACGCCGCGCTCGAGTACGAGGCG
>ONVK01000010.1 GCA_900321255.1 uncultured Lentisphaerota bacterium
GGCCGCCCTCGGCGGAGAGTCGCCGGCAAGGAGGGCAAAAACGGGGCTAAGAACGGGGACAGGCCCCGAGAAACGCTGAAAAATAAGGCTTTCGCGGGGCCTGTCCCCGCGGCGCCGACCCCGCGGCGTCTACCGATCTCGCCCACCCGAAGAGACGAGGAGCGGCGACTGGGTGAACGACACGACGACAGCGCCGCGTCTTGATATTTCATACAGGCCGTTCTTCTTGACGTATCTTGGCGGCGCGTATGACACGTCCAGCAACAAGTCGCCGACGCGACCCGCAAACGCCTGTCGCTTGTCGCTTTGGAGAATCGCGCGAACGTCGCCAAATGCCGGCACGCCAGAACCGACCATCTTCTCCAGGTCGTCCTTTGGCTCGGCAGGCGGGATCTTCTCGCCGAGCTCCGCCTCGAACGCCGCGACGAAGGTCCTGGCGCATGATTGCAGCTCGTCCTCGGAAACGTCGCCGTCATATGCACGTCTGAGCGAGAAGGAGCAGAGAGGAATGAACATGAACTTCACCGCCTGCTTCTGCTTGCGTTCCGTCATCCCCGCAAAGGGCGTTTCCATGGCCGACCACTCCGGCTTGGACATGAGATCCTTCGACTTCTCGGGGTCGGGCAGGCGATGCGTGTCGATGGGCGTTTCTGCCTCGTCGAAGTCCACGCCGAAGAGGCGCTTCAACGCCGCGCGGATCTTGGCAGCCTCTTCGTGCGCCTTCTTCTGCTCCTCGGTGACCGGAAGGCTCATCGCCGCAGTTGCCGCGGAATTGGTATAGATCGGAATCCTCCCGTTGGAGCGCCCAGGCGAAAAGCCAAAACGGTCGACATGCCTTTCAATCGCCAGGCTGACATAGCAGTTCGTCATGTTGTTGACGAAGCCAGTGACGGCAAAATCGACATCGACACCCTCGATCTCCTTAGTCGCACGCGCCGAGCAGAATGACGTGGCGAACTCCCCTGTCCGCGATTTGCCCGTCTTGTTCTCATCGGCGATTTCCGCGCGCAAATTCTCGAGGCGCTGAATTGCTTCGGCTTCGTCGGGAACCTGCATCGACCCCGCCATGTCCACGCCCAAACGGCTGTCGATGTCTGCGGCGATCTTCTCGACGGCGCTTAGGCAGTCCTTCATCGAGAGTTTCTTCCTGTTCACTCCGGCGGGGTGCGCATGGATCGTTTCGAGCTTCTTGTCTTTGCCGCGGAAAGAAAGAGCCATACGTTCGATTCCGAAATACGGGCTGCGGAGCCGAAGCGTGGCGGAACGGTGGACGTAGTTCGTCACCACTTCCCCGAGCTCTGAGTCAAACCCCCTTCCCTTGTGCTCATATACGGCATCCCCAAGCATCTTGGCGTATTCCGTAGATCCGATTCTGAGTTCAAAGGGCGAATCGACCACAAGCTCGCGATTCGTGACCGACACCTCTGCGCGGCAAGCGAGGACGAATGCTACCCCCGCACACGCAAAGACGACGCTTCTCATCATTCCATTCTCCATTTCGACTCTCACTTCTTTGACTCCGCCGCAGACAAGATCGGCATTTGAACGATATTGGCAATGACCGCACCCCTTACGACGACTTCGAACGCACCGCCCTCCCGCCGATACTGCGGTAGCGCATAGGCGATCTCTACGGCGACATCGCCGATCTTTCCGACGAAGACCTGCGTGCGGTCGAGCTGAAACGCCGCACGCGTGTCGCCATAGGCGGGAACACCGTCGCCAAACACGAGCGACACCTCCTTTTGTCCATCTTCAGCGTCGCACTCGGGGATGGTCTCGCCGTACTCCTTCTCCAGCAAGGCAAGAAACCCCTTAGCGACGGAGTCCAGCTCGTCGGCTTCCACGTCCCCGCCGTACGCACGACGGAACGAGAGAGTGACCATCGGGATCCCGAAAAGAATGTTCGAGCGAGACACCTTCTTCTCCGTCATCCCAGCGACCGGAACGTCAAGCGCCGCCCATTCTTTCGCCGGATCGAACTTGCGCCGTCTGTTTTCGGGCTCGGCATCGAAGTCCTCGCCAAAGACACGCTTCAAGGTCGCGCGCATCTTGGCGGCCTCGGCGTGCGCCTTCTTTCGCTCGTCCTTTGTGACAATGCCGTCCAGCCCGCTTTCATCTGGATCCGAAGCGTATGCGCGAAGACTGATGTAGCATCCGCTCTTTTTTCCTGCCCACCCCTCCAGCCAGTAGTTGACGACAACGTCGTTGGTCTCGCATCTGGCGAGCATCATCGAGAATCCATACGAGACGTCCTTTGACTTGTCGTCCTTCTCCAGGGTTTCCGTCAGCTCTTCATTGTCCATTCCGGACATTTCTTTCATCTTGACGCCCCGTCGGCGCTCGATGTCGGACGCAATCTCGCGCAAGGTCTTTCGGCAGTCGTTCAGCGCCGTCGCCGTGACTTCCTTCGCCACCGGGCAGCGGAAAAGATGGAAGTTGTCGAGGCGCTTGTCCTCGCCCTTGAAACTGAGATAGACCTCATCGTGTCCGTAAAATGGTTTTGCAAGCCGTGCGTACGCAGCCCATGTCACGTTAGTCGTCGTGACCTTCGTCTGCGGATCGTATGTGGCTGACGCCGTGGATCTCAGACGCTTGCCGAGCATTTCCGCGTATTTAGTCGAGCCAATCTCAAAGTCAAGAGGAGATTCAGCCCACAACACGCCGTTGCTGACGACGACTTCGCTAGCGCAAGCCATCCCAGCGACAGACAGCGCGACGGCAAACGGCAAAACCGCATTCTTCAAGACAGACTCCTTTCACTGGATCGAATGGGATTAGCCGACGAGCGCGAGGCCGCACGAGCAGCCGAGGCGGTTTGCGCCCGCACGGATCATCGCGAGCGCGGTCCTGCGGTCGCGGATTCCCCCCGCCGCCTTGACGCCCATCTTCGCGCCGACAGTCTTTCGCATAAGCTTGACGTCGGCGACTGTCGCGCCGCCCTTGCCAAAGCCAGTCGATGTCTTCACGAAATCGAACCCCGCCTTTTTCGCCGCGGTCGACGCGACGACGATTTCGTCCTTCGTCAAGTTGCAGCATTCTATGATGAGCTTGAGGACGACGCCCTTCTTCGTCTCGCGGCATTCGCGCACGATTTCGGAAAGCTCGCAGAAGCACGCGTAGATGTCGCTCTTGAGAAGCCCCTGGTTCAAGACGACGTCAAGCTCGTCCGCCCCGTCGTCTATCGCCTGCAGCGCCTCCTCGACTTTCGCGAACGTGCTCGTCGCACCGAGCGGAAAGCCGATCACTGTGCATACCGCTACGCCGCTCCCCGCGAGCGCCTCGCGGCACTTCGGAACCCAGCACGGGTTCACGCACACGGACTTGAAGCCGTACTCCTTCGCCTCGCGGCAAAGCCGCGCGATGTCCGACGCCTTGGCGTCCGCCTTGAGGAGAGTGTGATCGATATACTTGGCGAGATCGGTTTTCATAGTTTACTTCGCAAGTTTGATTTCGATCGGGACGAAGGCGTTCGGGTCTTTCGCGCGCTTCACTATCTTGTCGGCGTACTCGTCGCTGTAGTACCGATCGGTGTCGGTGCGGTCGCGCCGTCCGAGGCGCCGAAGCCCTTGCGCGAGAGGTACTTTATCGCAGCGCGGACGTTCTGCTCGGCCGTCCCCTCGTTGCGTTTCGTCGGCTTCGTCAGCCCGACGAGTTCCTTCTCCACGCCCCAGTCGCCGGGAACGTTCACCTGCAGCGGATCGACCTTCCACGCCGCCTTGGAGCGCGGCCCGTTCCCGCCCGACTCCTCGATCATGTGCGCCTTTACGAGCGCCGGCGTGAGATCGCCGACTTTCGCCGCCTGAGACTCCGTTCCGCCGGTCCAGCCCTTCTTGTCGGCGTTGAACTCCTTCACAAGCCGCGCGATAAGCGCGTCGTGCTCCTGGTATCGCGCGTCCTCGAAACCGCGGAACACGGGAAGCCCCGCGCCGCCTGCTCGCACGCGTGGCTTTGTCTTCCGCTTCTTTGTCTGCTCCGGGAACCACTTCGCGATCCACGCCTCGATCTTCCTGACGGTCTTCATCTCCTCGTCGGTGACGAAGCGGCGGTCGATGTAAAGCTCGCCCCAGTCGTCGAACGAGAACCCGCCGAACGCGGGGGTGTCGATGACATACCGCTCGCTGCCGCACGGCGGGACTTCTGCGATGCCCTTTGCCCTAAGCTCGGCCGCATGCTTCGCCTCGCGCTCCACCGCGCGCTGCTGTATGGAGACCGCCTCGACCGCGAGCGGAAGTATCTCGGCGATCGCCTGCGGATCGATTTCAAGAACGATGCCTTCGCCGGCCCAGACGGGCGCGGCAAGAGCGGCAACCAGCGTCAAAGCCGCCAGTTTTATGCGGGAAAAACGGAATCCAGACCCCTTCGGCACAGTCGTTGTTCTCATGCCGTGAAGTCTATCAAATTCCATTCTACCGTGTCAACACGCCGAACACGAGCAGGGTGTTCGCCATGTTGTTGACGGTCGGCTCGTCCATCGCAATCGCCCAGTGGGTGTCGATGAAGGCGTGGAGAACGGCTTCGCCCTCCTTCCACGCTGGGTAGAGAGTCTCCTTGAACGAATAGCCGTGGCCGCGCTGCATCGGGCCCTGGGCCTGAAGGCCGGCGACGGGACCGCCCGCCGCGCGATAGCGGCTGTTGTGCAAGGGGCAGCGAATCGTCCTCTCGCCAAGCCCCGTGATCCAGCTAAGCCCAAGCGGGTTCGCGCCAAGCGTGTTGTCGCATGTCCTCACAAGCCATTCACGGCACTCCTTGTCGCCCGTCAGCGCATAGAGGTGCGCGGCGGTGACGGCATAGTTCTCGTATGCGCCTGTGCCCCACGTGATCGGGGCCCACGGATTCCTGAGGAACTTGTAGGGCCACTTCGCCGACCCGCCCTTGAACATGCGGAACTCGGCGAACATCGCATCCTCTATTGCCTTCCTGAGCGTGGCGTCGACAAGATCCTTTGGAAGAAGGAGATACTGCCGCGCCGCGAGGGAAAGATCGTACTTGCCCCAGCTCGAGACCTCGGCCTTCGGGTTCGAGACCCACGGCGCGATTGCCTTGAAGTCGTCGTGGTACTTCGCGTCGCGCGTCGTGTGGTAGAGACTGACCGCCGCGTACGCGCGCGGGTCGGAGTTGTACTCCTTGTCCTGCGCGTCCTTGAGACCACGCATCGGATTCGCCTTGCCCCACTCGTAGGCGCGCTCGGCGCGTGCAAGGAAGTCCTTCGCCTCCGCCGCCTTTCCGCATTTCCTGAGGATGCGCGCCGCCTGCGCGAACGCACCCGCGCACTGGAACGACATCTTGCTGTCCTTCGCCCAGGCGTAGTCGCCAGTGTCGTCGAGCTCGACGGTCTGGAAGAAGCCGGGGTCGCGCAGCGACTCCGTTCCGGCGCGAATACCGCCGTCCTCGTCCTGAAGCCCCTTCCAGAGCTTCAGCTGCCAAAGCGCTTCGTCGACGATGTCGGGAATCCCGTTGCCGCGCTCGGGAACGGCGAACTGTCCGTCGGTGAAGGCGGTCGGCTTCAGCTCGTAGCAGTTTAGGAGCGCCTGCGCGACATCGAGGTGCGAGCGCGGATTGTAGTCGCCCGCGTCGTGGTGCCCGCCGGAGGCCTTGAGGACGAGGGGCTTGCCGTCCGCGCCCTTGACGACGTTCTTGTCGAACGGGGCGAACTCAGGGTTTTTCACGCGCTCGCACGTCGACGCGACGACACCGCCCGCGTGGCAGGCGATGCGTTCCCAGCCGCGCGTCAGCTTCGGGTCGAGCGCAATGCCGCAGCGCTGTTCGTAGACGCCGAGCGCCTGCACCTTGAGCGCCTTTTCGTAGACCGCCTTGTCGATGTAAAACGCAAGAGAGCGGCCAACGCCTGGAATCCGTATGAAGTAGCGGCCTGGCGCGCGCACGTCCGAGAAGTCGAGCTCCCAGACGTTGGACGCGGCGTACGACGCCTTCTTCGACTCCTTCTCGTTCCCACTGAAGACGAACTTCGCCGTCCCCTTCTTTACCGGCTTGCCGCTCTTCTCGTCGACTATCTCGAATGGGGGATTTGCGTCGAAGGCGAGCGACGAGACGGCGAGCTTCGCGTTCGCGCACTTGCGCGCGCCGGCGCCGCCCGCGAACTTCGCGTCGGGGAACGAACCGAACCAGCAGCCGACATACGCGAACTTCGGCGCGTCGGGGAGATAGCCGACCTGGTTGGCCTGGATAGACCGCGTCACGCTCTTCGACTCGTCGAACGCGAACGCGGCCGCGCGGGCGCCTGCGGAGACCGCGTCCGTCACCTCGACCGCGACCTTGTCGCCCGTCTTCAGCGCGTCTCCTATGTCGAGGAACACATCGTGCTGCATAAGGCAGGGATACGTTCCGCCCCAGCCCTTCGGAACATAGCAGTCGATCTTCGAGCGACGTCCGAGCGCGAGGACGGGACGCGGCTTCCCGTTGACCGTCACCTTCCAGTTCGCCGCGGCGTTCCCGCCCGCAGGGCTGTAGCCCGCGCCGAACTCGCAGAGAAGCTTTCCGTCGCCGGCGGAACTTACGCGGCGGAAGCCGACGATGGCGGCGACGGTATCTGCGCCGACCGCGTCTTCGCCTGCATAGAGCCCCGTGCGGCCCGAGGTCACGACTTCCATTTCCGTGCCGTATGCGACAGCGGCATACTTGCAGTTTTTCTTCATCGGCGTCGGCAGCTTCAACTCGACGACGGTGCGCGTGAGGGACGGCATCGCCTTCTTCTGCTCGGCCATTCCGCCTGGATACTCGAACTCGACTTCTGACGAGACTTCCGCGACAGAAGCGGGCTTCACGAACTTCGAGTACGCGTAGGCCGGATCGTCCGGGCTCGTCACGCGCCAGGCGCTCGCGAGGCGCCGGGCTCCGGCCGATGAACTCGCGCCGAGCGTGACTGCAAGCGCACGGTCACCCCTGCGCTCGACGCTGCGGATCCCGTACGCCTTCATCGCGAGCGGCTTCACGTCCACGGCGGAGGAGAGGTCGGCGGCCGATGCGGCCGCGGCGAAAACGGCCGCGCACGCGGCGCAGGCCTGATGCAGACATGTCTTCATGCCCGCAATTTTACATCAATGCCGCGGCACAAGTCAAGCACAAGGATCTCAACGCCGCAGCCGGGTTCGGGCCTCCTCGTCGCGGTTGAGCACCTCGACGAAGAACGGCGCGTGCCCGCCGCGGCAGAAAAGGCCATGCACGGCGTCGACACCGTCGTTCGCGATCACGTCCTTCACGAGCCGCACCATCGCCTTCGTGATCCTCAGGCCCGGAATGAAAACCGGCACGCCCGGCGGATACGGCACTATGAACTGCGAGGCGATGCGCCCCTCGGACTCCTCGAGCGTCACCAGCTCGCCGTCGCAGAGCGCAGCATCGTGCGGAAGCACCTCCGCCTGACCCGACACCGCCTCGACGACGCCCTTCGCCGCGGCGCTAGCCGCCGCGGGCCCGATAAGCCCCTTGAACTGGCGGCACACGCGGAAGAGATACTCGAAGTGCTCCTGCGCCGTTCCCGCCGTGACGAGAAAGAGCACCGTCGTGGAGCTTGCCTTCTCCCATTGGATGTGCGCCTTGAGAAGCGCCTTCTTGAACGCGGCGCACGCGCGCGCGGAGCGGAGCTGCAGCACGATCTTGAGCGGATCCTTCATGTACCCCTTCTCGCGCCAGTCCACGCCAGGGCCCGCGATCTCCTCGAGCCCGGCGAAGCACTGGTTCTCGGGCCTGCCGCATTCGTCCGCGACGCGCTTCCTGAACGCCGCCGCCCAGCGGATTCGCTCGTCAATGAGCTTCATGCCCTCGAGCCGCATCTGCACGCCCGCGACATCGAGCGCGGCGAGAAACGGATACAGCGGCGAGGTCGAGTGCCAGTACCTGAGGATCTCGTGCAGGTCGTGCGAGAACTTCTCGTAGCTGCCGCGTCCGTGCAGCGCGAATCGCCGCCTGAGCCAGCGGTACTGCGGGGAGCTGTCCTCCTCGAGAAGCTGCTTGAAGCGCGTCGACACGTGGATCATGGACGCCTGCGAGAACGCGGCGAGCGTCTTGTGCGTCGACTGCACGGAGAAATGGGCGCCGCACGTCTCGTTCACCGCCGCATAGCGCACTGTGTCGCCCTTCCCGCGGCCGAAGGTGTAGTAGGGGTGGAAGTTGAGGTACGCCGCCCACGCCTCGTCCGCGTAGAACAGGACCCCGGCCTTCTCGCATTCGCGCGCGATCTCCCAGATCGGATACAGCACGCCCTCGTAGGTGCACGTCGTGAGGACGAGGAGCTTCGGCCTCTCCTCGGCGGGGACGCGCAGCGCACGGCGGATGTCGTCCAAGGACACAGGGCCCCACACGCCGAGGGCGGCGTTCCAGCGCGCGGGGAGGTACCGCGCGACGGCGGCGGAGGTAACGACCGCGTGGTGCACGCTCTTGTGGCAGTTGCGGTCTACAAGCACCGTCTCGCCCGGCCTCAGCAGCGTCATCAGCATCGCCTTGTTCGACGTGGACGTTCCGTTCGTCACGTAACGGCTCGCAGCGGTGCCGAAGATCTCGCTCGTGAGCTTCTGGGCCTCCGAGAGCGGCGTGTGCGCCTCGGGGCTCGAGAGGTCTCCAAGGGACTCGACGGACACCGAGAGGTCCGTGCGGAATATCGTGTCGCCGAACGCCTCGTGGAAGCCGCGCAGGAACGGCGAGTTCGCGAAAGCGCGCCCTCCGTTGTGTCCAGGCGTGTGCCAGTTCGTGCCCGCCTTAAGCGTCACGTACTGCTTGAGCGCCGTCGAGAAGCGCGGCATCCAGAAGCTCTTGAAGAGGTGCACGATGCGCTCGTGGTAGCGCGAGGGCTGTTCGAGCACCACGGCGGCCTTCTTCGTCCAGCGTCTCGCCGGAAGCGCCACCGCTGGATGCCCCGGCCTCGTGAGCACGACCTTCGGTATCGCGGGGAAAAACAACTTGAGCCACGACCTGAGCGAGAGGCCCTCGACCTCCATCTTCATCAGGTCGTCGTCGATCAGGAACAGACAGCAGGCGCGTCCGAGCTCGGTGAGGACGCCCCTCGGGCCCCCGCTCGTGAAGAGCGCCTTCGCGAGCGTCGGCGCGTCGTGGACGGTGACGAGCTTCATCGGCGGATAGTCCAGCGATCCCCTCGCGTCGAACGTCTCGCGGCAGAAGTCGCGGAAGGCGTCGGTAAGCCCGTATTCGATCACAGGCAGCCGCTTCGCGTCGAAGCGGCCGAGCTTGTGCAGGTAGAAAACGGTCAGTGTCCTTATCATAAATGATTCAGCGGCGCTTGTCCATTGTCGGCTACCGCTTTTTCTTCTTCGCCGGCTCGGAGGCGCCGGGGCGGTAGAACATGAGCATCGCGTCGGATGTGCGGTAGAGAAGCTCGCCGAGTTTTATGTAGCCGCCCTTTTGCTCCTTGCGGCCACGATCGCTGCCGCCCGGGAAGACGACGTGGAACGTCTCCGAATCGAAGCCAAGCCCGTCGATTATCGCTATGTCGAGCGGCCAGCGCTGGGAGATTTCGTCGCTGAGCGGACGGCTCTGGCGGACGAGCATGACTGGCTGGGAGAGAAGAATCCAGCGGCGAATCTCGTCCTTCTTCGCGAGAAGCGCCTCTTCGGTCGGGCAGTTGAAGAACACCGTCTCGGGCGACTTGATCTTGAGCGCCGCAGCGCACTTCGCGACCCACTCGGCGTTCTTGCCGTAGTCCGGTCCGCCCTTCTTCTTCCCCGTAGTGCGTGGCGCCGGCTTCGGCGGCTTCTTCTTGCCCTTGCCGTCGCCGCTTTCCTTCGCCTGCTCGAAGTCGAGGAATCCAAGCCCCGATTCCCTGATCAGCGCCTCCATCTCGCGTCTCAGCTGGTCGACTTCCGCGAGACGGAACTTCGGACGCGAGTCGGACGGATTCGAGTGGACGCGCGTCACGTCGAAATCGCCCTTCCCGTTCTCGGTGCCAGGGAGTGCGCGGTAGTAGTTCGCAATCGCCATAAGCGCCAGAAGCGGATTCGACGAATTGAACACGTCGTTCTTAAGCCCGAAATACCACTGCTGTATGTACCAGGTGGAGAGAAGGTGGTCGGTCTCAGAGAAGAGCGTCACATCGCCCTTGCCGGTCGCATCTGCGGGAAGGACGATTCCCTTCTGATTGCTGCTGTACCTTATGCCGTTCGCGTTTCTGGCGTAGGCACGGACGAAGTTCGTGACCCCCGGCTTCAAGTCGATTATGCGCCCTTCATATCGATCGCGGTGATAGAGCGGAAAGAGCTTGCCTGTCTTTTCGGTCGGGTCCTTCTTAAGCCCGTAGCAGAAGCCATATTCCGTCAGTAGCGGCTCGCCTCTGTACTTGACGTTGAGCTTCGCGCGGAACGACGTCGGCATGGGCGCGTCGAGCGAGATGAGCTCCGTCTGCGGGAGAAGCGCAAAGTCGAGCTCCTGTTTCGTCAGCTTGACCTCAGGCATGTCGAGCTTGAAGGTGCAAGTCCCAGTTGAAGCATCTGTCTTTATGTTCGATATCGCGATTCCTGCAGGGAGGAAATTCGGGAGCACCGCCGCGGGGTCGCTCTTCTCGTCGAACTTGTCGCCCGGCCTCAAGTACGCGACGCCCTCTCCAATCGCCTTGTGGTCGGGATCGCCGGATCTGTACGTGTAGCAGAGGTCTGGCGGCCCGAGCATCGGGGAAGTCATCGTGACGTTTATGACGTGGACGAGAAGGCCCTCGGCAGACGGGTCTCCGACTGGCGGCCTTTCGTTGTGGCAGTACTCGATGTAGAAGAGGTAGTTGGGGTGCGTCGACGGCACAAACAGCCCGAGGGGATTCCGCCCGTCGCCGTCCTTCGCCGTCATCGGGAATTTCGCGGAACGGGGGGAGAGCGTGTATTCGCCCGGCTTCTCGATCTTCGGATAGGCGGCCGCGGGGACGAATGCGTGGTGGATGTAGCGGCAGTAGGCGGGCCCCGTGGGGCCGTAGTCCCACGGCAGGCACGGCGCGCCCTCGAGACCGTCGTGCTCCTCCGTCGCGTGGTAGTAGTCGGGCGAGCCGAGGCAGTGGCCGAGTTCGTGGACGAGCGTGCGGCCGTTCCCGGGATACGCGACCTGCGGGATCGAATTCGGCCACAGCGGATCGGCCCACATAACCTTGGGGTCGTATCCCGGAAGCTTGTCTATCGCCCCTTTCTGCAGAGCTTCCGGCGACGGCTTTGGCGGATAGAGCGGACGGATAACGCGCTCAAGGTGATCCGGATCCTTGTTCACGGTGTTGCAGTAGACATAGCAAGTATACGCGCCCTTCTTCTTAAGCTTCCCCTTCGACTGCACGAACTTGAGCGCATCTTCACGAAGCTTGCGGGCGCGTTCGCCGCCGTCGCCGTTGTATCCGATCAGGTTCCCAAACGCATTCCAGCGGCAGTAGTAGCCGAGCGGATGGGGCGCGGTGTAGATTGTCGGGTAGACTTCGAGGACGGGCCACGTTATGCCCTGCGAATATTCCTTGTAGTAGTCGACTATCGTCGCCGAGCCATCAAGAGAGTTAAGTGCCGAGCGCACGGCCTCGACAGACTGCGGTTGGATGCAGTCGGGGAATGTTATAACGACAAGGTCGACCTGAAACTCTCCCGTCTGCACGGGGGTCGTTCTCTCCGGCTTGAAAGTCGCCGCGGTCGTCTTCGTAATAGTCCCGTTGCGGAACTCGGCAGAGCGGTCGGCGTCGCGGTTCTTGGCTGGCGACGCCTTCTCCCCCTTCTTCGACGGGGCGGCAATCGCTGCGAACACGGCGAGCATGGCAGCCGTAGAAATGATCGTCGCGCTTTTCATGATGTCTGCCTCGTGTTGACCGTGAAGGTTCTGCCGCACATGTGGCAGGTGATGTCGATTGTCGGCGGAAGCGCCGCGCGTTCCTCGGGGGAGAGCGCCGCGAGCATGGCGATCGCGCGGTCGGGAGAGCAGCGGCACGCAAACGAGAGCGGAGTCGTCTTCCTGAGTTCGGCGTTCTTAAGCCCGAGCTTTCCGAGGATGTTTCGGGAGGCGACGGCGAGAGCGCCCGTACGCGATTTCCCGAGAAGATCGACCGAGAGGACGCCTGTGTCCTTTGCGTCGGGCATTTCCTCGACCATCACGCCGCGCGCCTCGAGAATCTCCACGTCGTCGCTCACCGCGGCTTCGAGGAAAATTACGGCCTTGCGCTGGAGAGACCCTGCGAGATAGCCGTCGAGGGAGTTGGAAATTCCCTGCGAGAGTATGCGACCAGGGACAGAGCGCGTGACCTGCAGCTGCTTTTCGCCGATCGCCTTCCTGGGGTCGGGAACTCCCATGCCGTCGAAGTCGTCGAGTATCTTCTTTTCTGTGTAGCCGCGCAGGGTTCCCGCCGCAGTGCATTCGACGTTGAAGCCGCCAAGCGGCCCCTTGCACTTCATCTGGAGAATCAAAGTCTCGTCGTCCTCTGACATCTCGCCCCCGAGGAGCGCCGCGGCGGCGAGCGCCTTGGAGAGAAAGTACGCGCTCGTCGGCCCGCAGAGATGTCCGCGCGCAAGCGCCTGTGCCGCATCAGTCACGTCGACAATTGTCACCGCGACCTTCGCATCCTTGTCGTACCATTCCTCTCGGCAGTTTTTCATTTCGCAATTAACCATGTAGAACATGTAGAATTGCTGCACGATCTACACGTTCTACACGGCTCTAATCGGTTGTTTTCCATTAAAAAGAATACTGCAGGCCGGCGGAAAGCGAGAACACCGTCTCGACGTCGGTGTCAAGACCAAGCGTCGCGTCCGCGTCGAACCTAAGCGCCCAGGAGTCGGTAAGGTAGTAGAACGCGCCAAGGCCGGCGGACGGTCCGACCTGCCCGTCGTGTATCCAGCCGCGCGCGCCGAGCGTCAGGAACGGGTCGAAGCGCTCGTAGCCGAAGAGCATGTTGAACTCATCCCAGCCGTGGAGATGCCAGAGTGCGCGGGCGGAAAGCCCCACGGCGTTCTCAAGCCACGCGGCCTCGGCCTCGAACGCGAGGGAGCCGGTAAAGTAGTAGCCGACACGCGCCGCGCCGCCGCCGAGCCGATGCATACGCGAACCGCCCTGTGGCAACACAAGCTGCGCCGCAGCGCCGGAATACCAGCCTGTTTCTCCGTTCGCCTCTTCGTCGGCAAACGACGAAAAAGCCAGACACGCGACAAGCAGGGCGACAGCAAACCGACTTTTCGGCGTGATACGGCCAAGAAGCCCGTCTCCACACGTCCTACACGTTCTACACGGTTCAAGCCGACTCATTGTGCAATCCCCTTAGTACATCTTCTCGTATTCGCCCTTGTTCACGCGCTTGAGCGAATGGAATCCCGCGCGCTTGGCGCGGTAGTGGAGGTCCGTCTTGGAGTGCGCGAGCCCTGGGGCCTGTATGACGCGCTGGATCTTCGCCCCGCAGTCGGGGCACGCCGCGAGCTTGTCGTCCTTTATGGACTGCGAGACCTCGAACCCGCCGCGGCACTTCGCGCAGCCCTTCTCCGGTTCAACGGCCTCGTAGACGTAGATCGGCATTTACTTCGCGGCGAGCTGCGCCTTTAGTTCCTTGACCTCGCCCTTGAGCTTCTGGATCATCTTCGGGGCGAGCGTTATCGCCGCGAGGTCCTTCATGCTCATGGCAGGAGCGCCGATCACGTACTTGAGCGAGCCGTCGAGCGACTGCGGGACACCGGCCTGCGGCCCGACCTGCACGCCGTCGGCGATCTTGATGTGGCCGGAGATGCCCGCCTGCGCCCAGATGAGGCAGCCGTAGCCGATCTCGGTCGAGCCAGCGACGCCGGACTGCGCGATGAGCCCCGAATATCCCTTGACCTTGACGTTGTGGCCGATCTGCACGAGGTTGTCGATCTTCGTCATCGGACCGATGTAGGTGCGGCCGATGCGCGCACGGTCAATCGTCGTGTTGGAGCCGATTTCCACGCCGTCGCCGATCTCGACGATGCCGAGCTGGGGAATCTTCTCTATGAACACCGAGCCGTCCTCGCGGCGGCCGTTGTTGAAGCCGTAGCCGTCGCCGCCGAGCCGAACGCCGCAGTGGATGATGCAGTCCGCGCCGACGATCGTCCCCTCGCGGAGCGTGACCTGCGGATAGATGTGCGTCTTCGCGCCGACCTTGCAGCCCTCGCCGATGAAGACCTGCGCCTCGATGACCGCGCCGTCGCCGATTTCCGCGCCCTTCTCGATGACGGTGAAGGGGCCGATGTGGACGTCCTTTCCGAGCTTCACGGACGGATCGACTATCGCCGTCGGATGCACCCCTGGTGCGCGCACGGGCTCAGGCGGGGCGAACATCTTCGCCGCCGCCATGCAGGCGTGGTTCGGGTCCGCCACGCGGATCACCGAGCACGGTGCGCCCTTGTCCCACTCAGGCGGCAGCAGCACTGCCGAGGCCTTCGTGGACTCGACTAGCTTTACGTGCTTAGGGTCCTTGCAGAAGCTCAAGTCGCCCGGACGCGCCTCTTCAAGCCCTCCGCAGGCCGAGAGCTCGACGTCCTCGCCCTCAAGCGTTCCGCCGAGGACCTTGGCGAGCTCACTTGCCTTCATCGTCTTTCGCCCTGCCCTTGGCGTACTTGGGATCGACGCCCATCTCCTTGAGGATGCCGTCGGTGACGTCGAAGGACTTCTTCGCAAACGCCGTGACTGTGGATTCGATGATGAGATCGTAGTCGTTGTCGTCGGCGAACTTGTTCACCACTGTGCGAATCTCCTCTGTCGTGATCTTGAGGAGCTGGGTCTCGAGTTCCTGAAGCTTCTGCTGCGACTCCATCGCCTTGGAGCGAAGCTTCTGCTGCCCCGCGACGTACTTGTTCTGGATGTCGAGGAGCTCCTTTTCGATCTTGTCCTTCTGCGCCTGCGAGATCATCGGGTTCCTCGCCTGGTCCGCGATCTTCTTCCCCTCGTCCTGGAGGGCGTCGAGCTCGGCCTTCATGCTGTCGAGCTCCTTCTGGTAGTCCTTCTCGGACCCCTGCAGTATCTTCTTGTTGGTGTCGTAGTTCTTGTGGTTGCGGACGAGCGTCATCATGTCGACCGTTCCGATCTTGAGGTCTCCGAACGCGGTTGCCGCGCAGAGCGCCATCATGCCGAGCATAATCTTCTTCATTTCTTTCCTCCGTAATGTGTCTTAGAAATCGTAGCCGACAGAGAAGGAGAACACTTCCTCCTCGCAGTGGTCGGGCTTCTCGATCGGCGCGGCGAAGTCGAGCCTGATCGGGAACATCGGGATGTCGAGCCTCACGCCAATGCCGACCGTCCACGCGAAGTTGTCGCTGAAATCGAGGTCAAACTCGTCTTCGCCGATGCAGCCGAGGTCGGAGAACGCCGCGAGGCGGACCATCTTCACGATCGGCACGGTGTACTCGAAGTTCATGCAGAAGAGCGTCTGGCCGCCCCACGGGATGTAGTCGCCGCTGCCGTTCGCCTTCTTGATGTAGGGCGAGACATAGCGGTACTCTATGCCGCGGATCGACTTCGGGCCGCCGAGGAAGAGCCTGTTGTAGATCGGCACGTAGTCGTTGGAGCCGAAGCCGTCGATAGTCTCGGCGCGGAGGCCCAGCATGAACACGTGCTCCTTGAGCCAGCTGTCGCCGGAGACGACGTCCTTCCAGGGCGAGAAGTAGTGGCGGTGGGTGAAGCCGACGCGGAAGTACTCGTTGTCGCCGCCCCCGATATCGAGGTAGACCTGCGAGCGCGAACCCCTCGTCGCCACGCGGAAGCTGTCGCGGTCGTCGCGGCTCCAGAAGAAGCGCACAACGCCCTCGACGGCGTCGCCGTACTTGCGGTCCTCCTCCTTGAGCCACTGCCTGGTGACGCCCTTGTACTCGTAGAAGTCGTTCTCCACGTCGTCCATCTGGATGAACTCGCCTCCAAGCCTCACGCCGAAGCGCCCGAACGGAACGTACTGCTCGGACTCGGAGTTCCAGATGCGGCTCGGGTTCCACACCTTGATCGGGTAGGAAAGCGTCGCGCCGCCGCCCGAGCGGATTACGTCGTAGTCGTCGTACCACCTGTTGCGGCGGTATGCCTCGACGGTGAGCTCGAGAAACCGGTCGAGGAAGTGAGGCTCGGTCACGCTCGCCTCGTAGCTCTGGATGCGCGGGCCCGCCTGCACGAACAGCCTGCCCTTCTGCCCGCCGCCGCGGAAGAACTTCTTCGGCGCGAAGAGGTCGAAGTTGGACTGCTGCACCTCGGCGTAGACGTAGACGGAGTCGACCGAACCAGCGCCGACGCCGACCATGAAGTTGCCCGTGTTCTTCTCCTCAACCTCGTAGACGAGGTCGCGCCACTCCGCGCCGTTCGCGTCCTTGCCCCTGTCTGTCGGCAGAAGCTCGTAGCGGACGCGCGAGAAGTAGTCGAGGTTCTCGAGCCTGCGCTTGCTCTGCTCGGCGCGGTCCTCGAGCATGCGGTCGCCAGGGCCGAGGGTGATCTCGCGGCGGATGACCTTGTCCTTCGTGTAGTCGTTGCCGCGGATCTTGACGTCGTTGATCACCACCGGCACGCCCTCGGCGACGTCGAACACTATGTCGGCGACGGTCGGGTCGGAGGCGGAGGGGATCGTCCTCACGGTCACGTGAGTGTCGGCGAGACCGGAGTCGCCAGAGCCAACGGCGACCTCGATGCGGCGCGCGGCGTCGGCAAGGGCCTTCGCCCCGGCGATCTCTCCGGCCTTGGGAAGGTCGCCCTTCTCGCGGACCGAGAGCTCGGGATAGCTGGTGAGGCCGGTGATCTTCGTCTCGCCGACCGTGTACTTCACGCCCTCGTCGATGTCGAAGCGGACATCCACGCGCCCGTCGTCGCGCATCTCGCGAACGGGGCCCGAGACCTTTGCGTCGAGGTAGCCGCGGTTGCGGAAGACCTCCTCGATCTTGGGCAGGCACTGCGCCTGCTGCTCGGGCGTGACGGGAGAGTCGGAGAACCACCCGAGGGGATTCCACCACGGCAGTACGTTGATCGCCTCGAGGAGCTCGTCGGAGGAGACCCCCGTGGCGCCCGCGAACACATAGGAACCGATCTTCTGGCGGGACCCCTCGTCTATCATGAACGTGACCGTCGCGCCGTCGCCGTCGGGAAGCATCTCGGCGATCGGGGCGACCTTCACGTCGTAGAAGTGCTTCTTCTGGTAGGCGAGCCTGATCTTGTCGGCGGCCTCGGCGAGATCGGCCTCGCCGTAGAGGTAGCCGTCCTTGAGCTCGGCCTCCTTTAAAATCTTGGACTCGCTGAAGAACGACGCGCCCTGCACGGTCGCGGGAGCGCGGTAGCGCATCTTGCGCTTCACGTAGAAGGTGATCTCCACGCCGTCTCCGACGCGCTGCGCGTCGGCCGAGATGTCCTCGAACTCCGAGGAGTCCTTTAGCGCACCGACGTCTCTCGTCAGCGCGGCCGGGTCGTATTCCTGGCCCTTCTTGGTCTGGCAGCGGCTCGCAATCGAGCCGGTGTCGCCGCCGAACCCGTCGAGCGCCTTGAACTTTACGTCAACAATCTGCGCGGACCACGCGGCCGCGGAACTGAGGAGCGCGAAAAGCGCAATACTTGCTTTCATGGCTGATATTGTACCAAAAATTCACTCGCCGCGGGAGACGGAGAGAAGACCTTCGAGAACTTCTGCGTAGGCGGCGCGGTCGGGCGACTTCTCCTCGACAGACTTGCCGAGGGCGCCGGGAAGCGGTATCGCACCAGACCCGTGTGCGAGCGCCCATGCGTCGAGCCCCCTCATCAGACTTTCGTGGTTCGCTATCAGGTAGTGGCTGTGGGGAAGGCCATCCAGGGCGCCGCAGTCGGCGAGGGCCCGGCACACGAGCTCCTGGTCGTCCTCCTTCATCAGCCCCTTCTTCACGGCGTAGGCGCAGTCTATGCAGATCGCGATCGCGACCGCGTAGCCGTGGGGCAGCTTGTAGCCGCTCATCGACTCGAGCCGCGCCGCGCACCACTGCGCGAACGGAGGAAAGGCCTCGCCGCCCCTCGACTTCACGCAGTCCGCAACCGTGTCGCGCATTGCGTCGAAGTCGCGCGCCTTGATGCGCTCCGCGCACTTCGCGAGGCGCTTCATGAGCGCGGCGTCGCACACCGCGGCATACCGCACCGCCTCGCCGAACCCGGCGCACCAGACCCCGTCGAGGACTGTCCGGGCGAAAGTCGGGTCGATCAGGACGGCGGCCGGCTCGCAGCGGACCGAAAACGCGTCCTTGACGGCGGCGCTGTTCACTGCGGCGGCATCGGCGAACGCCGCGTCGATCATCGCCGCCGGGGTGGTCGGCATTCTTATGACCTTGATGCCCCCGCGCGTCTGCGCAGCCGCATACCCCGCAAGGTCGAGGACGGTTCCGCCGCCGAGGGCGATCACCGCGTCGTTCGCGCCGATCCTGGCGTCGACGAGCGAGGTCGCGACGAGCGACGCGCTCTGCAGGCCGTCGGCCTTGATCTTCTCGCCGCCCGACACCACCACCGGACTGGCGGCGAGCGTTATGCCGTGCGTCTTGAAATACTTTCCGATCCTGAGCCCGAGCCCCTCGGTGCGCTGCACGACGTTCGCGTCGGCCACAAGCGCGACCCTGGCCGGCGATGTGCCGGCGACGGCCCTGAGCGTGTCGGCGAGCGTCGCGTTCCCCTCGTCGAAGATGTCTTCCGCGATTTCGATCGGATACTTTCCTTCAGTCTTTTTTCTTCTTGGCATTTTCGAGCATTTCCTCGGCATGTTTTCTTGTCACGCTCGTGAGCTTCTCGCCACCGAGCATTCTTGCGATTTCCGAAACCCTGTCGTCTCCGGCGACCTCGGCGATCGCGGTTCGCGTCCGCCCGCCGGACACGGCCTTCGAGACGACGAAGTGCCTGTCCGCGCAGACCGCGCTCTGCGGCAGATGGGTTATCGCCACCACCTGGTGCGACTCCGCGACGCGGCGCATCTTCTCCCCTACCGCGCGGCCGACTTCTCCGCCGATGTTCGCGTCGATCTCGTCGAAGACGAGGGTCGCCGTCTCGTCGTGCGACGCGAGAACCGTCTTCAAGGCGAGCATTATGCGCGCGGCCTCGCCCGAGCTCGCGATCGCGGCGAGAGGCCTCGCCGGCTCGCCGGGGTTCGGCTCGAACATGTATACGACAGCGTCGCAGCCGTGCGCCGACGGCTCCGCGGCGGCAAGGTCCACGCCGAACTTCGCCTGCAGGAAGCCGAGGTCGCGCAGCTCCTTCGTCACCGCCTTCGAGAGTTTCGCGGCGGCGGCGCGGCGGCGGCGCGTCACCTCGGCGCCCTCGGCGCGCAGCGTCTTTTCCGCCGCGGCGAGGCGCGACCTGAGCTCGCGGAGCCTGTCGTCGCGGTGTTCGAGCGCGTCGAGCTTCGCGCGCTTCTCGGCGAGAGCCGCCGCGGGGTCTCCGTACTTGCGGCGCATGCGGTTCACCACTGAGAGCCGGCGGTCGAGCTCGTCGAACGCCTCCGGATCGGCGTCTATGCGGCTCACCGCGTCGGCGACGCTGCGGGAAAGCTCGTTTATGCGGACCGAAATCTCCTCCGCCTCCGCCGCCCATTCCGACGCGGCGGGAAAATGCTTCGCGACCGACGCGAACACTGGGCCGAGCTTGGCGATGACGGCTTCCGCGCCCTCGTCGCCGCCGAGCGCCTCGGTGATCGCGTTCGCGCCTTCGACGATTTCCGCTGCGTGCGCGGCCGCGGCATGCCGCTCCGCGATGTCGTCGTCGTCGGAAGTGACGTTCGCCTCCTCGAGCTCGCCTACCTGGAACTTGAGGAGGTCTATTTCGTCCTCGACTGACGCGCCTCCTTCGAGAGCCGCGATCTCGTCGGCGACCTTGCGCCACTCGCCCCAGGCAGCGGAGTACTTCGAGAGCCCGACGCCGCCGAAGCGGTCGAGGGTCGAACGCTGGAAGTCCTCCGCGAGAATGTTCTGGTTGGCGCGGGGACCATGTATGTCGACGAGGCGGCGGCCGAGCTCCTTCAGCTCGGAGACGGCAACGCTCTCGTCGTTGACCCACGCGCGCGAACGGCCTTCGGCGGTGACGGTGCGGCGGACGACGGTACCGCCGAAGTCGGCTTCGACCTCGGCCTCCTTCGCCCCGTCGCGCACTACCGAGCTGTCGGCACGCCCTCCGAGAACGAGCTCAAGCGCACCGATCAGGACGGATTTACCCGCGCCAGTCTCGCCCGTGACGACATTGAGCCCGGGTCCGAATTCGACTTCGACCTTCTCGACGACAGCAAGATTTGAAACTGCAAGCCTGTTCAGCATCTCGACAAAAGACGACAACCCCAGAAAAATGTCCAACCGTGGAAAGGTGGAGCGGGCGATGGGAATCGAACCCACGTAAGAAGCTTGGGAAGCTCCTATTCTGCCATTGAATTACGCCCGCGTCAAAACGTGGTGATGCGCGTATTATACCAAATTTTTCCGCGCGTGGGTGAAGCGAAGTCCATTTTCGTCAGGCGAGCTGACGCGCGAGGAAGGGAATCGCCCTCTCGAAGCTTACGCCGTACCAGTGGTCGTCGTCGGTCGCCTTTATCGCCTCGCAGACGACATCGGCGGCGAGCGCGGCGGCCTCGAGCGCCGTGCGCCCGCGCAATATCGCGCCCGCGAACACCGACGCGTAGACATCGCCAGTGCCATGGCTCATCCGTTCGAGCTTCGGATTGAAGTCATACTGCACGGTCGAGCCGTCGGAGACTGCGCTTCCGAGCTCGTCTGGCGAGAAGCTGACGCCCGTGAGGACGACGTTCTTCGCGCCGATGGCATGGAGCTTCGCCACGAGAGCTTCGAGCTCGCCCTTCGTGTAGCCCGAGAGCTTCGGCTTTTCGCCGACGAGAAGCGCCGCCTCGGTGAGGTTGGGGAGGACATAGTCCGCGCCCTTGACGAGCCGCGCCATCTTGGAGGGGAAGTCGGGCGCGAAGCCAGTGTAGAGAACGCCGTTGTCGGCCATCGCCGGGTCAACGACGCGGATCGCGCCCTTCTCGGCGCAGGACCCGAAGATGGAGAGGATTGGGTCGATGTGGCTCTCGCAGACGTAGCCCGTGTAGAACGCGTCGAAGCGGATGCCCTGCTCGACCCACTTCGCCTCGACCTTGGGGAGCTCGCCCGTCAGGTCGGCGAAGCTCCACGTCTTGAAGCCGCCCGTGTGGTTCGAGAGGATCGCCGGCGGAAGGACGGCGCACTCGACGCCGCACGCCGAGACGAGCGGAAGCGCGACGGTCGTGGAGCACTGCCCGACGCACGATATGTCCTGGATGGTGAGAAGTCTTTTCACTGCGCTGCCCTTTCACTTTATGAGGGAGAGAAACTCCTGGCGAACCTTCTCGTCGGCCCTGAAAGACCCGAGGACGGCCGACGTCGTCATTTCGCTGTTCTGCTTTTCGACGCCGCGCATCATCATGCAGAGGTGCTTCGCCTTGATGACGACGCCGACTCCCTCCGCGCCGGTCTCGGCCATCACGGCGGCGGCGATCTCCTCGGTCATGCGCTCCTGGATCTGAAGCCGCCGCGCGAACATGTCGACGATGCGCGCGAGCTTGGAGACGCCGAGTACCTTCCCCCGTGATATGTATCCGATCGCGCACTTGCCATAGAAAGGCAGCATATGGTGCTCGCAGAGCGAATAGAGCTCGATGTCCTTCAGAATCACCATATGGTTCGTGCCGGACGCGAAATGCGCACCGTTGACGACCTTGCGGATGTCCTGCCTGTAGCCGCGCGTCAGGAACGAAAGCGACTTCGCGACGCGCGCCGGCGTCTTCCTGAGGCCGTCGCGCTCCGGGTCCTCGCCGAGCTCGACGAGCAGCTCTTTCACAAGCCGCGCGATCTTCGCCTCGTTCGGCGTCTTCGCTGTCTTCTTCTTCATAGGCGGGATATTATACCATAACTTCGCAGACAGCATTACATCACCGGGCTATTCGGCAAGTAGCGAATTCTGGGAATTTGCCACTCTGCGCGAATATCTCGGCGCACACGCCGCGACACAAGGCACGGCCTTCGACGCGGCTCTATTCCTGAAGATCCTGGATGTCGGCAAAGTCATCAGGGAAGGCATAGCCGGGCGTGGCCGCGACGACTATGAAGAACTGCGACTTGACGTCGGACTTGACGGCAATCGAGAATGTCCGAAGGTCTCCGTTGCCCTCGATCCCGGGATTCTCGACAAGACGGTAGGGACCCGTCACCTCGTCCGCGGCGTAGACGGCGTAGTCCGCGTCGTCGGTCGCGTTGTCGATCGAAATTGAGAATGTAGTCGCGCTTGTGGCAGGATCCGTGACGACGGATATCGGCGAGCCTCCGGTGCCGGACTCTCCGGTGCCGATGTGCGGCCGCTCGTAGCGCCCGACGATCGCGACGTAATAGCCGCGGAAGTCGCCGACCTTGCCGCCGCCGGAGAAGCCGATGCCGGCGACGGTCTTCGTCACGGCAGGAAGCGGAATCCACGTCCGCGACATTTCCTCGGCGGTGGAGCGGACTGTTCCGTTGATCGTGTAGCGGACTGACGGCGCGCCATCGCCCGAAACCTTGACGTCCAGCTTCCACGAGACGGTGGAACCCGACTCGGGCACGTCGCCCAAGAGCCGCGTCCAGCCCTCGCCCGTCCAGACGGCGGGACCTTCCTCGAGGAAGACCAGCGAACCGATCGCACCGGCCGGAGGCACCGACGACGCAGATGCACCGGTGGAAATCACCGTCTCGCCGCGGATGGTGAAGCTCGAGGCGTTAGAGACGGCGTTGGTCGGCGTGAAGCGCAGAACCGAGGCGTTCTCCTCGGGCGGCACGAGGACAAGCCGCGTGCCATCGAACGAAGATTCGTCGTCCGCGGGACGCGTCCACGATCCGCCAGAAGCGCCGACCGCGGCAGCCGTGTTCCACGCCGTCCCCTCGGCGTAGCCGTCCTGAGACCACTGGACGTTGAACCAGTCGCGGACGGATGGCGCGGTGAACGAGCCCCCCGCGACGACGGTCTCTCCGCCCGCAGTGGCGCGGAACTCGAACTGGTAGGTCTTGCCGCCGTCAATGCCGATCTGCCAGTCAAATGTGCGCGCGGACGTGATTCCGCCTTCGGAACGGACCTCGACACCGTCGACGTAGAGTGTCACGACCGCAGGCGGGGACTGCAGGTTGAGCAGCTCGACGGAAAGCGTCGCCGTGCGTCCGTCGTCTGCGGGCGTCGCGGACGCAGTGCCGAGCGCCAGCGCGTGGAACGGCGTCTGCACCTGGCCCTGCTGCGTGGAGGAGAGTCCGTTGGCCCCTGTCGCGACGGCGGTCCAGTAGTAGGTCGTGCCGGCCTCGAGCCCGTCCCATGAGAGCTCGGCCGTGCCAGGCTTGGACAGCGTCGCCGTCTTCGCGGTTCCGCCGAGGTAGTGGGAATCTTCGGTGAGGGTGACGACGAGCTCCACCGAATCGCTGCCCGCGCCGAAGTCCGTCACAGGAACCGAGAGCGAGACGGTCGTGAACGTCGTCGCATCAGAGACAGTCCCGAGAACGGGCGTGCCGTAGGCGAGCGTGGAGAAGCTGTCTTCGACGACGGTTGCAAGTCCGGAGGGCTCGCCTGTCACCGTCGCGCGGACCCAGTACGTCCGCCCGGGCTGAAGTTCGGCAAGCGTGAAGGACGCGTCGCCAACCTGCGCGCCGGACTGCGAACCGACCCCTGTCGCGTTCTCCATCGCCGCGTTGTCGGCGATCTCAAGCGCAATCGAAGCCGACGTCGCGTCGTCGCCGATCGAGTTCACGCGGACAACGGCCGTCGCGCCTTCAAACGATATCTGATTGAACAAGAGCGCCGCTTCCGGCCCTTGCACACCGAGCGTCGTGAACTCCACCGTCTCGGAGTAGCCGACGAGTCCGCCGGGCTCGCCGGTGAACTTCGCGCGGACATAGTAGCGAGTCTCCGAACTGAGCATGTCGAGCGCCACCGTCTGCGAGGCACCTGCTCCGGAAACAGACTCGCCGGCATAGGTCCGCGTGCCGGCAGCGGAGAACGCGGAGTCTGTCGAAACCTCGACTGCGACGGCGACGGACGTCGCCTTGTCGCCAAGCGACGTGAGCGCCACGGTCGCGACCGCATAGTTGCGTCCGACATCGGAGACGGAGAGCGTTCCGGCCGGAGGCTCGACCGTGCCTGTCACGAAAGACGCAGACGTGTTCTGGGCGGAAAGTCCGTTGGAACCCGTGACGACGACCTTCACGAAGTAGGCCGTCGCGGCCTGCAGTCCCGTGACGGAATAGGTCGCCGTACCGGCCGCCGAAATCGTGCCGGACGCGGCGGGCGTGTCGCCGAACTGGTCGGAGGTCGAGACAAACACCTTTACTGTCGCCGAACCGCTGCCCTGTCCAAGCGACGAGACGTTCACCGAAATCGTCGCGGCATCCGCCTCGGCCGCACTCGCGGTGACGGACGCAATGACGGGCGCGGTGTAGGCGGGCGTGGTGAACGTGACGGGGCCGAGTTCCGTCACAAGTCCCGAAGGCGAGCCCGTCAGCGTCGCGGTGACGGAATACGTCGTGCCAGGAGCAAGCTGCGAGAGCGTCGCCGTCTTCTCGCCGACCGCGGAAAGACTGCCCAGATTGACCGTCTGCGAACCATCGGAGGAGGCGTAGACGAGGGAGATCGCAACCGACGTCGCGCCGTCGCCGAGACTCGTCACGTTCACCGTGGCGGTGTTCGAGGTAAACGTCGGCGTGCCGACCGTCACGGCGCCGGCCGGAGGCTGCTGAACGACCTGCGGCGTGAACTTCACGGGGTCGGTCCACTGGTCGTATGTTCCGGCGGCGTTGTAGAGACGCGCCGAGACATACCAGTCGGCCGTCGTGTCGATTCCGGTGAAGGTTCCGTCCTTCACGGCCGCACCCTCTCCGACAGTGCCGAGGTCGAGCGTCTTCTCCCACCTGTCCTCGAAGTACCACGCATCAGGCGAGCGCGAGGCATAGAGCTTGAGCGTGAGTCCGTCCATCATCGAGTCTACGCGCACGGGAACCTTGAGCGACGTTGACGTCCAGGTCGGTTCCTGGTCGAGAAACGCCATCTCGCCCTGTTTGCCGCGTGCGCGGAAGAGATGGCGGTCTCCGGCATCGAGCAGCTGCTTCCACTGCGAGGCATTGGAACTCGTCACGGACGCGAGTCCGTTCGTGTTCCACGCCGTGCCGTAGCGCAGGCTCGTGAACGGAGAACCCGTGTTCCACGGATTGCCGCACGCACCTGCTCCGTTGCCGTTGCTGCCGACGGCGATCGCGATGTCGTGCCACCCCGTCGTCGTCGGGGTGACGGAGCCGACCTGCGGCGTGCCGTTGCCGCCGTTTTCCTCGGAGCAGACGACCTCGCCGTCGATGCTGATGGACGCGGCGAAGAAGAAGTTCACCGCGAAGTAGTACGTAACGCCCTTCTCCATCCACATCTGCCCGCCGTAGGCCCACATGCGGTTGTAGCTGTCCATCGGGTACGTCGCACCGTCGTAGGGGTTGGTCCAGTTGCTTGTGGACTTTGCCTGGTAGGACGCCACCGCGCCGTATGCGAAGGAGGCCTCGTATCCCGAGGAGTTCCAGCGCGCGGCCTGCGCGGACGCCTTGCCGACCGCAAGCCCCCACTGCTGTCCGTTGCCCTTGTTGTAGCCCTGAAGCAGTCCGCCCTGCCAGTAGCCCTCGCCCCAGGCGAGGTTGCCCGGCGACAGCGTCGTGAACGATCCTGTCTCGCGCGTCTCGCCCGCGAGGTTGTTCGTGACGACCACCTCGTAGTGGTAGGTCGTCGAAGAGGAAAGGCCCGTCGCCGCCACGGAGACGGATGCAGGTACGGACACCACGCGGGCGATCGGCGCGCGCCCGAGTTCGGGCGAGAGCGCGGAAGTCGCGCTCCAGCGGACATAGCCCGCGGCGGAGGTCGCGCCGTTGCCGATCTTGGTGACGTTCAGCGCGAACGACGCCGCGGTGTAGGACGGCGTAACGGTGTATGTGAAGGCGGGATCGGCCGGCTCGAGCGTGCGGAAGCTCGTCGTCGCGACGCCCGTCTTGTTCGCGTCGTTCTTCACCGTGACGCGCACGTAGTAGGTCGTTTCAGGCTGCAGATCCGCGAACACTGCCGTCAGCACCGCGCCGGCCTCGACCGCGCCGGACACCGCGACGGTCTTGCCGTAGGCCGTCGAGGTTCCGTATTCGACCGTGATCGTGCCGCTCGCCGCTGCGTCGCCGAGCGTCGCGATCGAAATCGCCGCGGTCGCCGTGCGCTGCAGGACGCTGGCCATGTCAACGGCGACGACGGGATTCCCGACCGCCGTCGTGTTCACCGTCATAGTTGCAGACATGCCGACCTTGCCCGCGTGGTTCACGGCGCGCACGCGCACGTAGTAGGTCGTTTCGGGCGAGAGCCCCGTCACTGTCGCGGTGCCGGTCTTTGGCAGCACGGCGGGCGTTATGCCGTTCTGGATTGCCGTCGAAGTCGTGGAGCCGGACGGGAACGTCGACGAAGTCGAAACGTCGTAATAGAGCGAAGCGGACGCGGCGCCTTCGCCAAGGTTCGTGAGGTTGTAGGAGAGCGTGGCAGAATACTGCGCCACGGTGCCGAGCGTCGCGGAGACGACAGGGTTGCCGACGGGCTTCGTGGTCCCCGCAGCGTCGTCCGTCGTTCCGACCTTGCCCGAGGGCGAGGCGACGATGCGCAGACGGACATGGTACGTCGTCTCGCCCGGAAGTCCTTCGAGCGTGTAGGTTCCGCTCTTTTCGCCAGTCACCGTGTCGAGCTTGATGCTCTGACCGTAGGATGCAGATGTGCCGTAGTCGAGGAAGACGTCGGCGGACGTGTTGCCAAGGCCCAGCCCTGTCACGCTCCACGAAAGCGGAATCGTCGACAGCGTCGTGGTGCCTACCGCAATCGTCCCCGCAGGCGTTCCGTAGTCGCGCGTCGAGATCTGCGCGGCGCGCGAGTAGACCGTCTCGCTCCCCTTCACGCCCTTCGTGCGGACGTAGTACAGCGTGTTGGGCGAAAGACCCGTGATAGTCACCGCCGCGAGCCAGTTCGTGGTCGTTGCAGTTGCGCCCGCCGTCGTCTGTGCATTGGCGAAGTTCGCGTCCGTCGCGTATTCAAGGCAAAGCGTCGCGGACTCCGCGCCCGCGCCGAATCCGACGACGCGCGGCGTCGCGGTGATGGTGTTCAGGCCCGATTCGCCCTCCTGAATGCCGACGACGAACACATTGCCAGCGAGGGGCTCGCGGACGGCCGACCAGCCCTCGTAGGTGCCGGATGCGTTCGTCATGCGCGCGATCACGTACCAGCCCGAGACGTCGCCCGCGTCGCAGAAGTCGTCCCACTGGAACGGCAGGTCGTAGCTCTCACTCGGGACCGTCCCTGCGACATGGGACTGCGCCCAGCCGACGGTGTTCGAGCCGGCGTTTGTCTGGCCGGCGTAAAGCGTCACGGTGCAGCCGTCCTCCACGCCGTCGGTGTGGATCGTGCCGGTAAGCGTGGTGCCGGAAATCCGCAGGTCGTCAGCGAGCGTGACGAACGACGGCAGCTCGGCGCCGGAGAGCGTGCGCAGGAGCGAGGCGTCGCCCGGATCGCGAAGCGTCGACCAGTTGGACTGGTTGGCGGCGTTCACGGTCGTGCAGCCGTTGGTGTTCCAGCCGAGGCCGATGCCGGCGAAACCGATGTTCTTCTGGACATATCCCTTGCCGCCTTCCCATTCGTAGACCCAGATGCGGATCGCGTGCCAGCCGTCCGTCTCGAAGGCCTTGGACGCCCGTGTGACGCCTTCGTCGTATCCGGATTTGTTGGACGCACTCTGGCGAGTGAGCCACTCGCCGTCGAGTTCGATCGCCACGCCGTCGTCCACGCAGTGGAAGAAGTTGTACGTGACGCCGCCCTTGAAGAACATTTCGCCTTCGTAGTAGTAGACCGTGTAGTTCTGCCAATCCCATTCCGTTCCGGTGTAGGGATTCACGGTTTTCACGCCGGCGGAGCTTCCGTAGATGTCCGCCATGAACGGACCTGGCGCGCGCTCGATCGCGTATGTCGACGTGTTGTTCGCGACGGTCACCGTGAAGTCCGGGTAGGTCTTCGCGTTCGGCGAATACTTGTAGCGCACCTGCGCGAGGCCGGGCTGGTAGAAGCCGGCATCGCCGGTCTTGAACGTCTTCGGGCCGCGCGTGAAGGACTTGCCCTGTCCGTTGCGTACCGTCACGCGGACGTAGTAGGTCGTGCCGGCCGAGAGGCGCGTGAGTTCTACATTCGTGGCGCCGGTATGCGTCAGGGAGGCGGTTTCCGTCTTCGCGCCGGCGAAATCGGACGAGGTCGCGTATTCGATCGTCGCGGTGGCGGACGAAGAACTGGTGCCGAACGACGAGACATTGATCGTCACGACGCCGCGCGTCACCGTTTCGGACGGCGCGACGGAGAACGTGAAGTCCGGAAACGCCGGGTTGGCGGTCGCGACCGTGAACGGCTCGGAGTAGCCGGTCTTGTTCGTGTTGCTGACCGCCTTGGCGCGCACGTAGTAGGTCGTGCCGGCGGAAAGTCCCGTGAGCGTCCAGGTGCCGGACGCCGCGTCCGTCGCGGAGCCGATCGGGACGGTCGTCGCTCCGGAGAACGTGGATGACGTCGAATACTCAAGGAAGAGGTTGCAGCTTGTCGCGCCGGTGGAGAGGTTCTCGAGAGTCCACGCCACGTCTACCGCCGAGACGCCGGGGTCGCCGGCGGCCGCGGCGGTCAGGACCGGCGCGGCCGCGTCCGGGCGCCAGACGACGTCGTCGAGCCAGGCGCAGTCGGAGCCGCCGTCCACGCTGCCGTCCTTGCGGTAGCTCCAGGTGATCGTCTGGCTGCCGGCGGGCACCTGGAGCGTGACCTGCGCCCAGTTCGCGGACGTGCCGCCGATCTTGTTCGTCGTGGCGGGGTTCCAGGACGTCGTGTAGGCGTGCCAATCGTAGCTGACGTTCTCGGAGCTCGCGTTCCACCAGAACGAGAACGTGCCGGGACCCGTGACCGTCGCGTTGAGCGTCGTCGTCTGGTTGTGCGTGATCTTGCCGGACTTGGCGGACGTGGAGCCCTTGTGCGTCTTGTCCGTCGCCACGAACCAGTTCTTCGGATTGCCGGGCGACTGCCAGAAAAGGACATGCGGCGCGTCGACGGCGGTCGGGATGTTCTCGTCGAGCGTAAAATCAAGCGCCGCAACGGGCGACGTGAACTCGCCTGCGGAGTTCTTCAGCTTGAGGCGGACGTAGTGCGGCGTGCCGATCGCCAGTTCGCCGATCTGCCAGTCTTTGTCCGTGTTGAGCTGCGTCATCGTCCCGATCTTCGTGGAGGAGAGGACCGAGGAGAAGTTCGCGTCGGAGCCGATTTCGGCGTAGACGTCGATCGAGGAGTTGCCCGAGCCCCACGACTCGACCGTAGCAGTAAACGTCGCCACCTCGCCGAGCGCGGACTTGAGCCGGATCTCGACGAACGGCTCGGGCCATGTGGCGGGATCTCCGACGAAGAAGCGCATCACCTGGCCGCATTCGGAGATGTGGCTGATCCTGAGGCCGGAGGGCGTGCCGTCCGACCAGCGGGAGCAGGTGACGGTGTCGTCGTTCCACACGCCCTTGTAGCCGGAGTTGCGGATGTTGGACACCGACCCCGCGCCGTTGCCGGCGTACCACGGGTCGGTCTCGTAGCTGCGGCTCTGACCCCGCTCGAGGTGGTAGGAGCCGTTGGCCTGCTCGAGCGAGAGCTCGTTGGAGAGGCGGTTCGTGGCGGCGAGGGCGTCGGTCGTCAGATTCTGGAAATAGCTCTTCAAGCTGGACGGGCTCTTGTTTGCGCTGTCGGTGTCCGTGTTGCCGGCCCACTTGGTGCGCCAGATGAGGAGTCCGCCGTGTGTGAGACCCGCGTCGATGCCGTCCTTCTGCCGGTTCTCGAAGAAGAACGCCTCGCGGGAGTTGGCCGGGTTCACGTAGCGGTAGACGCTGTCGTAGGAGTTGGTGACGTAGACCCACCCCTGGTCCAGCGTGATGTCGATCGGCTCGACCCAGCCCGCGTGGTAGCGCGAATAGCAGTCCGCCGCGCCGGGTTTTGCGCCGCCGCCGAGGTGATTCGCCGAACACATGAGCGACCATTCGCCAACGCCCTCGCCCTTCACGCTCTGGAAGGACATCTTGGAATACTGGTAGTAGTCCGGAAAACGGCAGATCATGTGGCCGTCCTCATGGCACAGCGTGCCGATGACGGGCGCGCTTCCGCCCGACCGGAGCGCCGTGATCTGGTAGTTGTAGAAATACGAGTCCGTCCCGCGCGGATTCTTCCAGTAGCACTGGCTGTACTGCGAATACGCGAGGCTCCACGAGTGGGCCCAGAGTCCGTAGTCCCAGCTGGACGCCGGGCCGCCGGCGAACAGGACGTTGAAGGCGAGCGCGTATCCGGAGCTGCCGTTGGAGAGCGACAGCGCCTGCAGCATCGGGACGTACTTCTTCTCGAAGTCGGACGAGGCCTTAATCACCGCGAGCGCGTCGCCGACCATGCGGCGGCCGCACGCGCCGCAGTCCTCGGTGGACACGTCGTAGTAGGAACGCTCGTGCGGGAGCGTGATCCACTCCGTCACCACGTTCGTGTAGACGAGGTTGCCGCAGGACATCTCGTAGAAGTAGTCGCGGACCGACGCCACGTTGCCGTCGGCGTGCCACCCCTCTTCGTTCATCATCGCCCGGATATAGTTCGGGCCGTACTGGTCGCGCTCGCCCCTGACCGTCGCGAGCGTGTTGGTGACGTTGCCGTTGGCGTCGAGGAGCGGGAAGTCGACGAGCATCGTGAAGCCGACCATCGTGCCGACCGTCGTCTGCGTCCGCAGAGGCCCTTCGGCGCCGGCGGTGCGGGCCCGCTCGTTCTTCTCCTTCAGTTCCTCCCAGGACTTGGAGATCCCCATCGCCTCGTCCCACGCCTCGGCCTTCGCGGCCACCGCCGCGACATGGGCGTCGGACGTGTCGTAGAAATCGCCGGCCGGCAGCGCGGCCAGGACGTCCGCCTTCGCCGCCTCGTCGCCGAGAAAGACGCCCACGCCGCGCAGGGCTCCGGAATCCGCGTCCTTCTCAACGTATTCGTAGCGTCCGGCCGTTCCGTTGTAGACGAGCGTCCGGCCGTCCTCGGTGCGGAAGTGGGCGTCGAACTCGTCGCCTTCGCCCCAGATCCGGGCAGCGGAGCCGTCCGGCAGCGTGACATCGAACCACTGCGCGAACGGCGCGGCGGAGGCGGAGGCAACGGACAGGAGCAGCGCCGCAAGCGCGGCGTACGAACGGAACATCTTGACTACCTCCATGGGAAATTAGAAGATTGAGATCATCGTTGCAGCTTCAGAGAGCGGCTTGACAGTAAGATAGATGGCAGAACCCTCTTTCGACAGCGTTGCACCGGCAAACGCCTCCGCATTCTCCGCAACCTCGTAGTTCTCTATGGTGAAGAGAGATGTGTCAGTGGGATCCGTCGCCTCCGACCAGTCGAGTATCTTCACCTTGCGCCTGAGCTTGAACTCGGGCGGAACCGACGGAACGACGATCACTTTGCCTGACGCCTTCAGCGCGAGCCTGTTTCCCTTGAATTTCACGCATCCGCTGGTATTCTCGCCGATGTCCACGATGAACTTTCCGCCATCCGCCATCGTGACGTTGCCGGTCACCTCCAGCTCTCCTCCCTGTTCGCCGCCGCGGATCGCGCCGCCGGTCTGGACCGTTACCGCGCCGACTGTTCCCGTGCCGCCGAGCCAGCCTCCCGTCCGAGCCGTCACGGAACCGGCCGTGGGGCCATTGAAGAGGAGTCCGCCCGAAGAGACATAGTGTCCGCCCGTGATAAACACCTGGCCATCGATTGCCACCGCACCGTCCCCCACATCCTTGCGGATCCAGCGGGGGAGGAAGCCGGAAACCGAGTTGGTGATCGACCCGGCAATGCGGCCCGCGACAAAGGCATCGCCCTGGAATGCGCCGAGCCCGAAAGTGGCGTTGTTGTCGCCCAGGTTCACATCGATGTCATGGGCAAGCGTGACCGTGCCGTCCGCGTCTTCTGCACCAAAATAGAAATCTCCCGGCAAAATCCACCAGTCGCTGCCGTTCCAATTGCTCACATTAGCGGAAAGGCCCGTCGTGTCGCCCTTCCAGCCACGTAGCTTCAGCACTCCGTCGGTTGTGGCTTCCATCGTGACCGTATGGTCGCCGCCGTAGGCGGCCCAGCCGCCGTAGTTGCAGTTTTCGTAGTAGAAGACTTCGCCTCCGGGGACGAGTCCTGCCTTGACGGAGAGGTCCTGCGGGATGCCAAGACGCGGACGGCGTGAATTCGTCCCCTTCTGACCGACCGCAACCGGTGTCGCCGCCAAGGTCTGCGGATCGTGGAAAACGACCGTCCCGCCAAGGAGCCGAAGAACGTTCGTCACGCCCGGAAGATCGCTAGGGCCGAAGTCGCCGAGCACATGAAGCGATCCTGCGCCGTAGTAGTCGAGCGCGGCGTACCGTCCGGCGGTCGTCCCGGCACTAACGTTCCTGTTGGAGACAGCACCGACCGTGAGGGATGTATCGACCAAGATGGTGCGGTTCTGTCCGGAGTCCGGGCAGAGCGTCGCGGCGGGGAAGCGCATCGGCGGACCAGCGAAGACTGTGGCCTCGCATTTTTCCATCCAGAATTCGAACGGATGACTGTCCACCAGTTCGCCGCCAGTCAGATTGCGGAAGTAGCGGTAAGTGCCGCCGCCGCTGGAGGAGACCAGACCCACGCGCTTGACGGCGCAGATGGCATTGGTATGCGCGAGTTCGATGTTGCCGTTCGAGGTGTCGAGAAAGCCCAGGAAGTTCGGATTGGCGGCAGCGAGGACGACACCGCCCGATCCGCCGGAATCCATCAGGCGCGTCGTTCCGTTCGCGGACTGGGAAATCGGACCGGCAAGGACGAGACGCCCGGCGTTGCCCATGATCTTCGCGGCAGTGGGAAACTGGACCGGGCATTCGACGCGGTTCGTGCCGTATGAGCAGGAGGCAATCACGCACTGGTTGTTCTCGCTCTGCCCCAGGGTGGCGCCCTTATTCAACGTGAGGACTGCACCCTCCGCACCCGTCAAGATCCAGCCGCAGTGGTTGTAGCCGTTCAGGCCGTCATCCGTCGAGGCGTAGAACTTGCCCTTGCTGACGTCGTTCGTGCTTGCGAAGCGGATGCCGTTGAGAGTTAGGCTTGCAGAAAGATGCGGCTGCTTTTCCGGCAGACCATCGAACCACACGAAGTCGTCGCTATCAGGCATGACGGCCGAAACCTCGCCAGTGTCAACGCGCGAATAGCTCGATGCGGTATTCATGTTGGTACTGGAGTTGTTCCAGAAGTAGTTCACCGTCGCCGCAGACAACGGGAGCGCAAGAAAGGCCGAGGAACTACCTGCAAATGCCGCCGCAAAGATTAACACTTTTTTCATATGTTGTCTCCTCTACTCGTCTGTCAGCGAATGACGACCATGAATCCGGCCACCTGCGGAACCGCCGCAGAACCAATCGGCGGGACGGGGAGTCCATTCCGCATCGCGTATGCAACGCCGCGCGAGTCGGCGGCAAGCGTAATCGTCGCATCGGCAACCTGGCCGACGAGCGCCGTCCACGTCACGCCATTGTCCTTCGTGTAGGCAATGCTCGACCAATCCGCACTGTGCTTCACCGGCCAACCCGCGCCATCTAGCACGCCGCCATCTTTCCTTGACTTGATACCGACCACGCGACGCGCCGCCGGATCCTTCGCCTCCGCCTTCTCGTCGATTGTCAGGATGGGCACGGAAATCGACGCCGAAAGGGCCTCGCTCCCCGTCCACGCGGGGAGCGCGGAGATCGTCTCGAACGGCTCGGAGAAGAAGGCCGTATCCGAATCGTAGTCCATCGCGTTGTCGGACGACGAGCTCGGGCCGTTGCCGACGGAGTGGTTGTAGGAGTTGTAGACGCCCAGCGTGCTGCTGTAGCGCGACGTGTCGTGGAGGCGGGATCCCTTCGTGTCCCAGTTCCAGGCGCACACCGTGTTGAGCAGGTAGTGGGGTCTGTCGATGACGAAGAACGTCCCGCCGTTCGACTGCGAGGAGCCGTTGACGTTTCCGACGGCCGTGCAGTTGACGAAGCTCGTGAGACAGCGCGTGTCGGTGCAGGCGCCCCATTCGTTGCCGTAGCAGTTCACGAACGTCGTGTTGGCGAAGACGACGCGGGAATCGCCGCCCGTGACCCGGACGGCGCCGGCCCAACCGGGATAGCGGATGCGGCTGAACTCGACGTTCTCGAAGAGCATCGTGATGGGGTTGCTTCCGTTATAGCAGACGGCGCCGCCGTGCCACCAGTTGGCGTTGATGCTCCAGATGTCGCGGAACGCACAGTTGCGGAAGCGGTAGACGCCCGAGCAGCCGTTATGGAGGAGGATGCCGCCCGTGGCGGCGCTGGCCACCGCCTTCTCGACAAGACAGTCCGTCATTGTGAAGTCGGCGACGTCCGGGCCGAGTCCGATCGTGCCGCCGCCTCGGACGTTGCCTCCCTGCGTGTCGCCGCCCCAGCCGTAGGCGCCGGAGAAAACGCAATTGCTGATTGCGACGGTTCCGCCGCGGGCACACAGCGTGCCGCCGGCGCTGTAGTTGCAGCCGTTGGCACCGTTGTTGATGAAGCGGGAGTTCGAAAGGGACAGGTTTCCAACGATGCGCAGACAAGTGCCACCGTCGGAGGTCGTGTCGTTGTAGGAGCCGGTCTGCGCCATGCCGTTGTTCGTCCAGCAGCAGCTGTCTATCACTGCATTGCCGAGAATCGACACCGCCGGACCGACCTCGGGCGTCGCGGACGCCTGGTTGGCCTTCGAGCCGGTGAACACGAGGTTCTTGAGGGTCAGCGTGGAAGCGGAATCTGTCGCATAGAGGAGGCTCGTGGTGCGGCTGCCGCCGTCGTAGGCGATTCCACCAGCGCCGCCGAGCCCGTCGATCGTGACGGGCGCGTCCGCCGGGCCGACGATGGAGAGCGTCCTGGCGATTTCGATGGGACCGGAAGCCGTGGTGATTGCGATCGTGCCGCCGGCGAGGGCGTCGGCGAACACGATCTCGTCGCCCGCGGAGGCCGATGCGCAGAGCGCGCGCAGCGTGCCGGCGGAGCCGTCGTCGGCAAGCGAGGTGACAGTCAGCGTCGCGGCGGAGGCGAACGTAGTGGCCAACGCCGCAAGCGCGGCGAAGGCGTATTTGTGTTTCATCATATGCATTTTACTCCTGATCATGTTGAAAGCCATTAAACGCGCGGCGGATTTGCCGCGCGTTTGAGCTGATCTCGTTCAAGCCCAACATCAATATAACTGGCCAGGTAGCCGATTAGCTACCAAAACCCTTAGCAATTCTGTTATGTATAATACCACTTTACGTGGAAAAGTGTCAAGAGAGGAGTGTCGGGGTGAAATCAAAACAGGACTTGTTGCAGTTATCAAAACAGGACTCTTTCTTTAGGTGTCATTGATGTGTCTGGGTGCTACCGGCATAGCCGGAGGGGAAGGGGCTGGCGCGTCCCCGAAGGGGCGGCCCGCAGGGCCGAGCGCCCGAACTTTTGGGGACAGCCCCCATAAAACCCCTGAAAAACAAGGCTATCGCGGGGCCTGTCCCCAGAAATTCCGACGCTCCGCGGCGGCGAACGGCACGTAGTTCGTCGCGGGGCTCTCGCAGAGACGGCCGATTTCGGAAAGGACGCGTCTAAGCCGGGCAATCTCGAAACTCGGGTCCTTGGGCTTGCAGGCGACAAGCGACTCGGGATGGAACTGGACGCCCGCCGCAGGATATGTGTCGCATTCGATGGCCTCGACGACTCCATCTGGCGCACGGGCGGCGACGCGGAAACCCGGGGCGAGTCGCTTGACGCACTGGTGATGGTGGCTGTTCACGGCCAGCGGCGCGCCGCCGACCGCGGCCGCGAGGCGGGAACCGCCTTCTATCGCCACGGCATGTGCAGGGGGATTCACCGCGTCCTCCGACCACGACCCGACGCTATGGCGGCATACGGCGACGCCCTGCGGCGGCACGTACTGCGCCGGGATGTCCTGGACGAGAGATCCTCCGAAGAAGACATTTACGAGCTGGTGTCCGCGGCAGATCCCAAATATGGGGAGCCTGCGCCGCACCGCGCACGACATAAGCGCAAAGTCGAACCTGTCCCTCTCGGCGTTCACGTGGCTCGCGGAGTTAGTCTCCGCGTATCTCGCAGGGTCAACATCCTCGCCTCCCGTCATAAGCAGGAGGTCTACGCGCGAAAGAGCCTCGTCAAGCCGCGCTTCGTCCGTGCAATGCGCAATCAGCACCGGAACGTGTCCGGCCTCCGCAAGTGCATCAAGGTAGTACGTCGACGCGACGTTGGGCGGGCGGCGGCAGTTGTCACTCACTCCAACGACAATCGGCTTCGCGTCCGCAGGCAGCATACACGCCGCTGCCGCGAGGCTGAGCGCCACGATCGGGCAGATCACATTTTTCATTCGGAGATGCGCCCCTACCAAGATGGCGCGACGGAGGTGCCGCGTGTTTGCGCTAATCTCGTTAATACCTAACATCATTCAACCGGTCGAATAGCGACGACAATGCTCGGCAACCAAGTTATCGCAACACCAAAACGAGGCCAGGACGAAGTTCCTCTACGACCCAGTGCGTGGATGCATTGGCCTGGTAGGACCACTTGCCGATAGGTTTCACGCCTGTAAGACCAAGCGACACGGCGGCCGCCTTGGCCGTCGCCTCCTCGCCGTCCGCCAGTGCGATCAGGTGTTCGTCCGACTTCCATTCCTCCGCATGCTTCGCGCCAGCAACCAAAACCCATTTCTTCCCGTTCTTGGGCTCCAGCGCGTTGCTCCCAATGGATGTCGGCGGCGGGCCGCAGAACCACACGACGCGCGAGGCGTTGTTGAAGGCGAGGCTGTAGTTGCCAAGCGTCGCCAGTGTTTCGGGAAGCTTGATTGTCCCGATTTTCTCGCCATCGACGAATGCCATGGATCCGAGCGACGCGAGTGGCGACTGCGACAGGTCGAAGTCGGCGACCAGCTGCTTGTGTCCACGAAGGCCGTTGTTTCCGAACGACGTCAACTTCGGCATCGTGGTCGGATAAAAGGAAACGAGGGCGCCGCTGTTGTTGAAAGCGTCTGTGCCGATGGAAGACAGGTCGGGCGAAAACGACGCCGAGGCGAGCGCCGTGCAGCGGTTGAACATGCCCTGCGGAATCGTGCAGAGCGATGGCGCGGAGAAGCCCGTCATGCCATTGCAGTCCTCGAACTGGTAGGTGCCGGACATCGTCGTCAGTCCGGGAAAGGTCAGCGTGCCGGTGATCTTCGTGCAGCCCGTGAAGACGTGGTCGCCCATCGTCGTCACGGTCGCCGGGAACGTGAAGTTGTCCAGTTCAAGTGCCGAGCAGCCGTTGAAGCCGTAGGAACCGATGGTCTCAAGCCCGGGAGGGAACGTCACGGTCTTGAGGGCGCTGCAGCTGCGGAACATCTCCCCGCCGACGGTCTTGAAGCCGGTTCCGAACACCACGTTGGTGAGATTGTAGCACTGCTTGAACGTGTTCCCGTCGGTGGATTCGAGCGAATCGGGGAATCGGACGGAGGTAATGTTGTTGTTCTTCTCCAGCGCGCCGTTGTTCGAGCGCTTCAGGACGACGCCGCAGTCCGCCGCCAGGCCCGTCAGGTCGAGGTCGCCGGAACCGGCGAGATACGGGGAGCCATTGTTTCCGACCTGTTTGCCGAGGCTCCAGTTGTCGTCCGAATACCGGAAGACGCCGATCTGCCAGTTGCCGTCGGAGATGACGTGGCTGCAGCCGGTAGGTACGCCTTCATTCGTGACCGTCCATGCGGCGGAGGCGGGGAGTGCAAGGAGCGCAAAAGCGGCAGAAAAACATATCGAGCGAACTAGAATCATGCGACTATTCATTACTTGGCCTTTTGTAGTCATACGACACACCCTCATTGATATAACGTATTGACTATTATACGCTTTCATGCGCTGCAAAGTCAACCGTATTCCACCATGCAGCGGTAATCGGCGGAAGGACAGTGGCGGACCGCAGTCCTCCCGCGCATTATGGGGCTGCTGCGCGCGGCCAGCGCGTGGAGGACGGCGTCAGTTCTTCGGATTAAACGGCGGCGTTCCCTGCACGGCATCGCAGGCGGCGTTCCACTTCTTCTTCAACGAGAAGAACGCCGGGCCGCCCCTGTTCTCGGTCTGGATGAAGAACAGACGGCTGTGGCCAGTCTTGAGGTTCGCGCGCTGGTCGGTCCGCATCGCGCCCTCGTGTCCAAGCCAGTCGTCGTAAAGCCAGCTGCCTACACAGTACGGCTCGGCAATGCAGGGCGGCGTCTGCTTGACGGCAAAGACTTTGTCGAAAGTCTCGCGCGAGATGATCTTGCGACCCTTCCATGTTCCGTGGTGCGCGAGCATCTGAGAGAAGCGCATCATGTCCGCCGGAGTCGAAAAAAGCCCTCCCGCCGCACACGGAAAGACCTTCGTCTCCCATGGGAAGACGAGTTGCGGGGTGCACCAGTCCGAACCGAGGCGCAGCGGCCCATCGTCCGTCGTATACGCCTTGACAATGCGCGATGCCTGTTCCGCCGTCGGCGAGAAGGTGGTGTCGCCCATTCCGAGCGGATCCAGGACGCGCTCCTTCAGCCATTTTTCGTAAGGCATTCCAACGGCGACCTCAAGCGCCGCGGCGGATGCGTCGACCCAGGCGTTTCCATAGCAGAATGTCTCGCCCGGCTGCGCCACAAGCGGGACGGCAGCCATCTGGCGTGCGATCTCGCGAAGCGGGACGGCGCGTTTTATGATCGGCGGCGAAAAGCGCGAGCCGCTTGTGTGCGTGACGAGGTCGCGGATCGTCAGCGGGCGCTTCGGCGGAACGAGGGACTTCTTCCCCTCGGCGTCGGTCACGGACACCTTGATGTCGGCGAACTCGGGCAGGAACTTCGCGACTTCGTCGTCGAGAGACATTCTGCCGTCGTCGATCGCCGCCATGAGCGCCGCGCCGTTGAAGGTCTTTGTCATCGAGAAGACTGCGAAGAGCGTGTTGGTGCGCATCGGGACCTTGTTCTCCACGTCTGCCCAACCTGCGCAATCGAAGCGCACTTCGCCCGACGCGTCGGAGATTCCCGAAACGACGCCGGCGACAAGGCCCTTCTCGACATACTCGTCTAAAAGCGCCTTTACCGAACCTTCATCTGCGGCGACCGCAGCCGCCGCGACCGAAAACGCCGCAATCGCGGCAGCTATGTGTTTCATGCCTTTCTGTGCCCTTTACCGAATGATGAGTATGAAGCCACCGGTGCCAGAAACCTCGGCCCAAACACCAGTCGGGAGGTCATCGACGTTCTCAGGTTCATCATTAACCGACGGCCATCCGTAGGTGTAGGAAAGCGCATACTTGTCACCCTGCACGAGTTCGACCGAATTCGTGTCGATGCCGCCTTTCCATAGGACGAAGTGCTGCTTGGCACCTTTAAACGAACCACGCATGGATGCGGTGTCCACCGAGAGGCGGATCTTGCCGACGCTCTCGTCGAGCTTCATGCGCCCCAGCGGGCGGCCGGAGTCCGACGTGGAGACGAGCGGAACGGCTTCCGTGACGGTCTCGTCGCCGGCCGCGTAGGCCACGGTGTTGGTGTAGCCGCCGGAGAATGGCTCGAACACGACGTCCGCGTCGTAGAGAAACGGGCGGGCCCCGCTGTCGTCATAGCCGCTGTAGCCCTCGTAGTCGCCGAGGACGCCGTTGCGGACCGTGAGCTGCGCGTCGGGGCCGGCAATCCGGACCGTGAGGCCGTTTTCGCCGTCGAGCGGCGCGAGGTAGAGGTTCTCGATCCAGGCGCGGCCCGCCACATGGAACGCCTCGCCGGCCGCGCGGAGCAGGAGCCGGCTTTCGTAGCGGTAGTTGAAGGACTGCCGGGACCGGCGGACGTAGGGCGAGTAGCCCATGGAGAGGATGGAACCCTCCGAGACCGAGAGGCACGCGTTCGTGCCGCAGAAGCCCTGCGTGTAGCCAGCGAGGCTCAGCACGCCGCCGTTTTCGAGCGCCAGCACGGGTCCTTGCGACGCGGTTGTCGACCCGAGGTTGTAGTCGAAGACGTCGTTCTCCTCGAGGAACAGGTTGTCGAGGACGAGGGTCGTGCCGGCCATCGCCGCCCCGCCGCCGTCGCCGTTGGCGAACCCGGTCGTCGCGGCGTTTTCGCCGCGCAGGACGATGTGCGACCCGGTCGTGTTGAGATCGAAGTGAACGTAGTAGACGCCCTCCGGCACGTCGATCGTCGCGTCCGTCCCGCTGGGGAAGGCCGCGGTGCAGGTGTTCGTGGCGGGGAAGCCCAGTGCGCCGGGCGTCGTGGTCGTCCAGTTGGCGGCGTTGGTCCAGCAGCCGTCGGTCGATCCGGCCGCCCACGTGTAGGAGACGCCCCATTCGCTCGTGGCGAACGAACGAACTTCCGAATCGACCTCCCAAGACGTGCCGCCGGCACCGGTGTTGGAGACGACGAGCTTCCAATAGAACGTCTTCGGCCATCCGGCATAGACGCGTTGGATGGTGAACCGGTTGAGGTGCGAGACGACGATCGCGTCCGGATCCTCCACCAGCGCGTCGGGGCTTTCGCCGACCCAGAGCGACACGACCGAGTCGCCGACGCCGAGCGTGTCGAGCTTGCCGGTGAACGTGACCTTGTGCCTGTCCACGGACGTGCCGAAGGCCGTCTCGTCGAAGGCGGAGGCGGAGGCGGGCGTGAGGATGTCGATCGCCGTGGCGTCCGCTCCGCCGTCGGAGGTCGTCGCCTCGGCGCGGAAGTAGTTCGCGACGCCGGGCGTGACGGGAACCGTGACCGTGTAGGTGCCGGGGCCGTCAACGGGAACATTCGTGACGGAGGCGCCGGAAAGGTCGGAATTTTGGCCGTAGAGAAGCGAGAGCGAGAAGGTTCCGGTGCCGACCGAATCGACCTGGATCGTGACCGTGGCGCGGTCGCCGCCGTCCGCGATGCCGACGATGCCGATCGCGGGGTTGGAGAGGTCGACGAGCTGGCCCGGGCTCCACGCGAAGAGCGGCTTGTCGTCGACGGCGACGAAGCGGAAGTAGGTCAGGTCCGAGATGTCGGGGACGGTGAACGAGGCGGTCGCCGCGGCGGTGCCGACGGCGCCGACGTAGGCGACGTGAGCCCATTCGTTCGTGTCCTCGCCGCCGTGGCCGGGACCCCAGACGGCGTAGAGCGCGGTGTCGTCCCAGCTTTCGCCGAGCGCCGCCGCGAAGGTCGCCGTCCCGGCGTTCGAATCGACGCTCCAGGAGGAAATGTCCACCATGCGCCCGAGCGGGACGGTGCGCAGGTATTCGTCGCCGCCGAAGCCGTTCTCGAAGCGGATCCAGTCGGCGCCGGGGGCGGGAGAACCGGACGTGGACGTGACGCCGTTGGTGTTCCAGCCGAAGCCGAACGACCAGCCGGGGCACACGCCGAGGCGGCCGCCGCCGCCGCCGAACCAGAGGTCGACCTTGTGCCACCCCGTCTTCGCGCAGGCGTAGGAGTACGTCTGGCCACTGTTGAGACGTTTCGTCCCGTCGAGGTCGAAGCGGATGGCGTCCCAGTAGGTGCCGAAGAAGTTGTAGGTGACGTCGGCCTCGAGGAAGACCCAGCCCGCGTAGCGGAAGGTGATGCCGGCGCCGATGTTCCAGGGGCGGCCCTCCTCGTCCACGTAGCCGCCGTTGTAGATGGCGTCCGAATTGCCGTAGGTCGTCACGCCGGCGGCGACGGCGCCGCGCTGGACCGTGACGGCGGGGGAGTCGATTTCGATCTCGAGGTTGAGGTCGTTTCCGTTTCCGCTCTGCAGCTGCCACAGGCCCGGCGAACCCGTCCGTCCGTCGAGCGTCCACCGCTCTTCGATGAGGGCGGTCGTGGCGAGGGAGCGGATGTCGGAGACGGCCTCCTCGCCGCCGCCGTTCGCGACGACGAGCCGGACATAGTAGCCGTGGGAGGGGCGCAGACCGTAGGCCTTGGCGGAGAGGAGGCCGATCTCGGTGTCGTCGAAAAGCGCCGTGCGGGTCCCGGAGAACGCGCCCGTCGCGGCGTCCCACGCCGATTCGGCGTCCGCGATTTCGGCGAAGACGTCCACGGTTCCGTCGGTCGAGGCGGTGCCGGCCGACATCACGGTGAAGGTGAAGACGAGGTGGTCGGGGCGGGCTGTCGTGGCGTCCCAGGTGAACACCGGTTCGGGCGTGGTGGCCGTCGCGGCCGTGAGACGGAGAATGACGGTGCCGGAGCCGCCGGCCGCGCCCGCGAAGTAATTGTTGTTGCCGCCGCCGCCGCCGCCGCCGTAGCCGGTGCGGCCGGGCTCGTCGCCGGTCGCGGTCGTGCCGGAGCGCCAGCCATGGCCGCCGATGCCGTCGCCGCCGGCTCCGGGGCTTCCGTCGTAGCCGC